>JAEZDC010000111.1 GCA_023429825.1 Bacteroidota bacterium
GTGCAATGGGGACGAGTTGATACTGCCATTAATCAACAATGGGAGAAATTTAAAGTTCCTGATGAACCCGTGGTACTAAGCAATGCAAAAGCTGTAATGGGCTTTGCACGAGCAGGAAAAGAAACACGTGACCATGAGTTGTTCATTAATTTGAAGGATAATAATCCCAGGCTTGATACGATCGTAGTCGGTGGCATCAAAGGATACCCTGGTGTTGCGAAAGTGATAGAAGGCATTGAGATAGTGCCTACCTTTTTCGCTTATGATGCTAAAACGATTATGGGACGTATGGATACTGCTAAAAATGTAATGGCACTGATCGAAACTGAATTTCCAAAAGTCGATAGAATCAAGAAAGCATACATTCTTAAAAACTAACTAAATAATTCACAATCAATTCCCTTTCGGTATCATCTTTGAAGGCAGAAACTAAACTTTTATAATGAAGAAGATAGTTTTTGCCAGTTGTTTTATTGCTTCACTGGCCATTATACATGCTTGTTCACGAAATCCGGTTACGGGAAAACGCCAACTGGTGTTGATGTCTGAAGAACAGGAGATCGCAATGGGTAAAGAAGCAGATCCGCAGATCATTGCACAATATGGATTGTATGAAGACACTTCTTTACAAAACTTCCTTACTGAAAAAGGAAGACAGATGGCAGCGATATCTCATCGCCCCAATCTTACCTACCATTTTCGGGTTGTAGATTCTGAAGTATTGAATGCTTTTGCCGTACCTGGTGGATATGTATATTTCACAAGAGGCATCATGGCGCACTTTAATGATGAGGCTGCGATGGCTGGAGTATTAGGTCACGAAATTGGCCATATCACAGCAAGACACACTGTAATACAACAGCGAAATGCAATGCTTGGTCAACTGGGTATCATTGCAGGTGTTGTGATCAATCCTGAATTAGCAAGATTTGCCGACCTGGCATCACAGGGATTGGGTGTATTGTTCTTAAAGTTTGGAAGAGATGATGAAAGAGAATCAGACAGGTTAGGCGTTGAATATTCTTCCAAGATCGGGTATGATGCGCAACGAATGGCAGACTTTTTCATCACTTTACAAAGACAAGGTCAAAGAGCGGGTTCTGCGGAATTGCCGGATTTCCTTTCTACCCATCCTGATCCGGGTGACAGGTATCAAACCGTAAGTAAACTGGCAGCTGAATGGAAACAACAAAATAATCTCACCAATGCGGCAACCAATCGCAACGCATACTTAAAACGCATTGAAGGTTTGTTATATGGTGAAGATCCAAGACAGGGATATTTAGAGAATAATGTATTCTATCACCCGGTATTGAAATTCCAATTCCCTGTTCCTGCCGGATGGAATTATCAAAACACTCCACAGGTTGTACAGGTGGCACCTAAAGATGGCAAGGCTTTGATGATGCTTACACTTGCACAAGGCACATCATTAGAGCAGGCAGCAAGCGCAACCTTGCAGAGATACCAGTTACAGGTTGTTGATTCAAGAAGTGTTTCTGTAAATGGCTTACCTGCTTTGGCTGTTATTGCGGATCAGCGGCCTCAACAGCAAGGTCAGCAAACTATCAGAACACTATCTTATTTCATTCAATATGGTGGAAGTATTTATCATTTAATGGGAGTAGCAGGGTTGAATGATTTCAACGCATACACCAGTTACTTCACGAATACAATGGAAAACTTCAGGCAGCTGACTGATGCAACTAAACTCAACAAGCAACCTGAAAGAATAAGAATAAAAACTATAAATACGGCTACTACCTTAGCCCAGGCACTCAGAAACAATGGCGTTACTGAAGCAAGGTTGGAAGAACATGCTATTCTCAATGGCCTGAAGCTTACTGATAATGTAGCTGCAGGAACCATGATCAAAGTAGTAAGCAAATAATACAGACTCAATCATTGCAAAAGAGTTCCATAACCGGAACTCTTTTGTTTTATACTTAAGTTTGTTACATGAGAACTTTTATTGCATTCATTGCTATACTACTCCTAATATCTGCATGTTCTACAACCAATTCTTTCGTATCCGAAAAAGCGGAAGTAAAAAACAAAGCGCTGGGCATTGCTTACTTCAATATCACAGCTTCAAAAAATAAAAAAAGTAACGATTCAGTTTGCACCTGTATTGCCCAGGCGATCAAAACAACGCTTATCCCCTACTTGTCGAAGGCCGGTTTTAAAGTTTATCACCTTGGTGAAGATACTGTTGCGGATAGTTTACCAAAGGCCTCTTACGCTGATGTAGATTATGTATTGAACGGCTCTGGCATTGTAGACAGGGTTGGATCAAGCAGTTTCATGGAACAGCTTTCATTAGAGATCAGAGATGTGAGAACAAAAGAAACGATTGCTTCTGCTTCATTTAAAGGAGTATCCACCGGTGCCGCGAAGGCAGCTAACAAATTAGGTAATTCATTACTTGCTAAAATAAAATGACACAAATCTTTTGTATGGTAAGACTGCTTTTAATTTTTACATTTTGTGTGCTGAATCTAAGCTCGCCTGCTCAACAAAAAACAGATGCTTTTTTAGCAGACCTTCTCCATGCAAATAAAGATTCAGTTTTTAAAACAGTATTGCAAAATCCCGACAGCTTCAGGCTCCAGGTCATATACACGCAGATCGATCGTAGTAAAAATAACCAGCCTCATTTCACAAGCTATTATTTCAATTATGATCCGGAGATGTATTTCAATCCTGCCTCGATGGTGAAATTCCCCTTATCCATATTGGCATTGGAAAAACTTAATACACTTAAGCAATACGGTATTGATAAATACACCACTATTCAAATTGACAGCAGCCAATCCTGGCAAACATCTTTTTACAGGGATAACACTGCAGCAAACGGATCACCTACTATTGCACATTTCATTAAAAGGGCTATGCTGGTGAGCGAAAACGATCCTTATAACAGGTTATACCAATTTGTAGGACAGCAGGAGATCAACAGAAACCTTGAATCAAAAGGTTATAATGCCCGTATCTCACGTCAATTTCTTGGTTTATCACCAGAACAAAACAGGCATACGAATGCGATCAGGTTCGTTGATGCTAAGGGAAAAGAATTATATAATCAACCTGCTGCATACAATCCTGATGGCATCGACTTTAGTAAGATCATTAAACTCGGGAAAGCGCATATGAATGCAAGTGACAGCATTGTCAATGAGCCTTTTGACTTTACTGTACATAACTTCATGTCGTTAGAAAGCATGCAATCATTGCTGCGATCTATTATGTTCCCGAATTCTGTTCCGCCGAAACAAAGATTCAATTTAACAGAGGATGATTACCGGTTTCTATACAAATACATGTCGCAATTACCGTCTGAGAGCAAGGATCCGAAATACGATACCACCGCTTACTTCGACAGCTATGTAAAATTCTTTTTTAAGAACAGCAGCCGAAAAATGCCGGCAGATGTGCGGGTGTTCAATAAAGTGGGATGGAGTTATGGTTTTATTACAGATGTCAGTTATGTTGTTGATTTTAAGAATAACATAGAGTTTATGCTGGCTGCCACCATTTATGTGAACAGCGACGGGATCATCAACGATGGGAAATATGAATATAACTCAGTGGGTTACCCTTTTATGTATCAACTGGGCCAAACGATATATCAACATGAATTAAAACGGAAACGGAAATTCAAACCTGATCTTTCCTCTTTCAAGATTGAATACTGATCTGAATAATATTCAATTAAAAAGCCGTTGTACTTCAACGGCTTCATTATTAAATAACTTGCTGTTCTGAATCAGATTCAAATTGCATCGGCCTTACAATAGCCGTTGCTTCGGGTATTCGTTCCAGGCATGCGGCAATTTCTTTCATTTCTTCCATCAGCGGATGCAATTCTTCCCAACTGCTGCCGTTCTCTACCTGTGAAAGGAACTTCCTGTTCAACTGCACATATTTTGCCCTCAATCTTTTCTTTAACGCACTATCCATACTTATAGCCTAACAAATCCTGTACAAAAACTAAAACGTTGATTTTAAAAACAACCTAATGCTTGTTTTGGCATTTTTTGTAGAGGCTTTTGTACACCATTGCGGTGAACATGTAAGAAATCGGTTTCTTTACACACTAACGAGAAGAATAACTATGAAAGGAATAACACTGCTATCCTGCCTGATCTCAACTTTAGCAACCGTTGCCCAGGTTCCGAAAGAGAAAACGCTGCTATGGAAGATTGAAGGAAACGGCCTAAAGAGCGCATCCTATCTATACGGCACCATGCACCTGATGTGCCCTGACGATATTACGATTCATCCGAAACTTACATCGGCATTTAACAGCAGCAGCCAATTGCTTTTAGAACTGGATATGGATGATCCTAAGTTGATGTTTGCAATGATGGGTGGAATGGCAATGAAGGATACATTTAAAATAAGCTCATTGATGAGTAAAAAAGATTTTGATTCTGTATCAGCCATCTTCAAGTCTAAGACGGGTATGTCATTGACCCTGCTCAACAAAACCAAACCGATCTTGTTGATGACTATGATCTATCCTTCCATGCTGGGTTGTGCACCTGAGGGTTGGGAAGGCAGGTTCCAGGCAATGGCTAAAGAGAAAGGAATAGAATTGAAAGGGCTGGAAACTATTGAAGAGCAAATGGCGGTGTTCGATTCCATTCCCTACAAAATACAGGCTGAGATGTTTAAGAAGACGATGTACAGTATCGATAGCGCAAAACAAACCTTGTTTGATATGGTGAAGATGTACAAAACCAAAGACATTGATAAACTCTATCGCATGTCGACAAGTGATGAGGACTTTGGAAAGTACGATGAAGTCTTGCTTAACAAAAGAAACAGGAACTGGATAAGCCGTATGGCAAAAGAAATGAAAAGCCTGCCTACATTTTTTGCAGTAGGCGCAGGTCACTTAGGTGGGCCGCAGGGCGTTATCAGTTTACTAAGAAAAAAAGGATATAAAGTATCCCCTGTTATGTACTGATGCAGGAAAAGGAATTCATACAACTGCTTAACAAACATCAGAACATCATCCACAAGATCTGTAACGTTTACCAGGATGAACAGGCTGATAAGGAAGATCTATTCCAGGAGATCACACTCCAGGCATGGAAGGCATATAAGAGCTTTCGGGGTGATGCGCAATTCTCAACATGGTTGTATAGGGTTGCGTTAAATACTGCGATCACTTTTTACAGGAAAGAGAAACGCCAGCCGGCGATCATCAGTACCGACCAATTTCCTGAAGCTTCCGAAAGCAATGATCCTATTGAAGAACAGGTAAAGGCAATGTATAAAGCCATTGCGCAACTATCAAAAATCGATAAAGCGCTGGTGATGTTATACCTGGAAGATTACAGCTACAACCAGATCGGTGAGATGTTAGGTATCACTGCCAATAACGTTGCTGTTAAAATGAACAGGCTGAAAACGAAATTAAAAGAAGAAACATCTAAATATTATCATCCTGCAAACTGACATTATGGAATTGGATGAACTGAAACAATTACTCAACAAGCGGATTGAACCCAGGCAAGAGAAGTCTCCGGAAGATATCTCTTTGTTATTGCAGCAAGACACGAAATCTATCCTGCAAAAACTAAAGCGTAGCCTTTGGATAGAGCTGAGCTTAGCCATTGTATTCACCATCACCTGCATCGCCGTTGCTTTCATAACAAGTGCATGGTCTATCAGGATATATTTTACAGTGTTTGCTTTTATCGGTGCGATATTCATCATCATATTGCCGATGCTCATTAAAAAAACAAATGAAACAAGCTCCACTGCACCAGTAAAGCAAAACCTGCTCTCCTATCTATCTATAATCAAAGAATATGTAAAAAGATATTTTCAAATGGGTATGGCTTTGCTGCCTGTTTGTTTTGCGTTTGCTTACTGGCTGGCTTATCATGACCCCGAAAAAACAGGAAAACCTTTTCGCTGGGATGTTTTTGCTTATCTCCTCCTTTACCTGGCAGCAGTGAGCATCGGCTATTATTGCTTCACCAAATGGTATCTGAAAAAGTTATACGGTAGATACATTGCTGAACTGGAGAATGATCTAAAAGAATTGGAAGAGTAAAAAAAGAAAAGGACTGTCTGGAAAAACAGCCCTTTCTCGGGTTTGGGTTCTCAAAACTAAACCTATGCTATGCTACTTGCTCTTGTCTTTACTTGCTGTCACCACTTTATACCAGGACTCACCATATCTTCTACCGATAGCTCGCTTTCTGTTGTGGTCAATTCTTTCAACGTTAACTGCTCACAAGGCATGTGATCTGTAAGATCATATTGCTTGATTACCTCCCAGGTAAATGCCCTGGTTACAAAAACTATCAATACGATCGGCAATAATTTCATAAACCGTCTTTGTGTATTAGAGAATGTGATCGATGTTCATTTTCTCGTCGATCTCTTCACCCCCGATGTATAAAAGGAAAGTGAAGACCTGGTCCATTAGTTTTAAAAAGGTGTTTTCCATTTGGTTAGCGATTAAAGAATGAAATATGATTTATTGTCGTCTTTGCAGCAATCCTCGTCAGTTTCAACAGCAGCCTGGAGCCTAGGAAGGAATTCCTTACTCCAGGTACCCTGTTGTCCTTCAATTATTGATTTTGACGGCTTGCTTTTGCTCTTTTTCTGTGTACCATCAGCTAACACTGCTAGCTGTAAGTTTGTGGTGATATATTTACCTCTCATGGTTTCTGGTTTGTTGTGATTTGATAATGCAAATATCTAAACCCGCAGAAACCTTCACAATCGCATGTTAGTGTGAAATAATTCAGGCTAAAACCTGCATTTTTCAGAAGTAATTGTTAAACGGACGCATATATGGGCCTTTTTTGTGCTATAACCGCACAAGTGTTCGGTATTGCATCACACATTTATGTGAGCAAGGGACTATTTGGATATTAGAGTAGGCTTTGGGTGACGCGAAGATGCCTAAAATACCAGGCAGTTTATCTTTATTGATCGTTTCGTATCCCCCGCTGAGGGATTCGCATACCTCTTTGAATGTTTCGTATACCTTTTTGAGTGTACCGTAGACTTCTTTGACGGATTCGCATACCCTTTTGATTGTTTCGTGTACCAATATGAATGTTCCTTATCTCTCTTTGGATATGGCTGATACGCTAATAGAGCAGCTTTGTACCTAATGTACTTTTTCTTCTACCCTTATGAGGCACCTTAATCCCGGCTGAAGTTAGTTCTACGTTATCTATCACTCTAACATCATCTGCGTATAAAGCCTAAATCCTTATCTTTCCCCAAAAATTACCCCTTATGGATTTTCTACAGGATTATTGGTGGCTTTTACTTGCCATTTTCATCGTCTTTAGTGGTTTCGTTCAGATCAACCAGGGAACTATCGGTGTAATCACCATGTTCGGTAAATACCAGCGGATCTTAAGGCCGGGCCTGAACTTTAAAATACCTATACTGGAGCAGATATACCGGAAGATCAGCATCCAGAACCGTTCGGTGGAACTGGAATTCCAGGCGGTAACGCAAGACCAGGCGAATGTGTACTTCAAAAGCATGTTGTTGTATGCCGTGATGAATGCAGATGAAGAGACCATCAAAAAAGTAGCGTTCAAATTCATTAGTGATAAAGACCTGATGCAGGCTTTGGTGAGAACCATTGAAGGTAACATCCGTTCTTATGTGGCTACAAAGAGACAAGCTGAAATACTTGGTTTGAGAAAAGACCTGGTAGAATCTGTAAAACATGAAGTAGACCATGTGCTGGAAGACTGGGGCTATCATTTGCTGGATCTCCAAATAAACGACATCACTTTCGACAAGGTGATCCTCGATTCAATGAGTAAAGTAGTTGCGAGTAACAACCTGAAAGCTGCTGCTGAAAATGAAGGCCAGGCTTTATTGATCACTAAAACAAAAGCTGCAGAAGCGGATGGTAATGCGATCAAGATAGCTGCAGAAGCAGAAAGAGAAGCTGCAAGGCTTCGTGGCCAGGGTGTGGCATTGTTTAGAGAGGAAGTGGCAAGAGGTATGAGCCAGGCTGCTGAGCAAATGAAGCAGGCCAACCTTGACACAAACGTGATCCTCTTTAGTATGTGGACTGAAGCTGTAAAGAATTTTGCAGAATACGGTAAGGGCAATATGCTATTCCTTGATGGCAGCCCCGACGGCATGCAACGATCCATGCAACAGATCATGGGTATGATGAAGATGCAAACCGAAGGAAGAAAATAAAGTGAACGCCGGAATTTCTCCGGCGTTTTTTAATTTCTTACCAGCATGGATGTTCTTGTACCAATAGTATACTTTCTACCAAGCGGTACATAACTTACATAGTCGATCTTATCATTCGATCTCCAAACTAAAATTTGCTGAGGATTGTTATAGTAACGTTCTACTGTATCAACCTTCACTAATTCTACTTCTACAAGATTTGCCTGAACATCTCTCTGTACAAAACAACCAGTAAGGTAAACGCCAATTCCTAATAAAGCCAGTGCTTTCTTTGCTAACGATTTCATGGTCCCTAGTTTTAAAATTGTTCTTGAAATTTTTCTCTTCTCTTGTAGCCTATTTCCTATCGAAAGCAGAATAACGAAGTATTTTATGTAAAAACCAAAGTCTGTTCCAAACTGAAAAAGAAAACAAAAATTCTTTATGCACATGCAGCGTTGAGCAAGAGCGTTCCCAACGAGACCAGTGATTAGGCCATAGGCAGGAGGCGGTAGACGGTAGGTACACCTGATCTATTCAAATGCTCAATATTCAATTATAATCTTTCTATCTAATGCCTGTTGCCTATTGCCTAATGCCTATTGCCTCGCTTTTAGTATTTTCACGCCCTATGAAGAAATTACTATTTGCATTAGCCTTAGTGATGGGCATCTTCAGTAATGCTTTTGCCCAGGCTCCCAGTCCTGAACAATTCCTCGGTTATAAGCCAGGTGAAAAGTATACACCTCATTATAAAATAGCCAATTACGTTAGGGCTGTAGCTGCTGCCAAACCAGAGATGGTAAAGGTGGAGAAGTACGGCGAAACCTATGAAGGCAGGGAATTGTTGCTGGTGTATGTATCGAGTGGTGATAATATGCGGCAACTTGAGAACATCCGTACAAACAATCTCCAGTTGGTGAATTCAGGTGGCGGCAATACGAATACAGCTATTGTATGGTTGAGTTATAACGTGCACGGTAATGAGCCTTCTTCCAGTGAAGCTGCAATGGCTACGTTGTATGCATTGGTTGATCCTTCTAATACAAAAGCAAAAGAATGGTTGAAGAATACAGTAGTGATCATAGATCCATGTATCAATCCGGATGGCAGAGACAGGTATGTGAACTGGTTTAATTCGGTTAGCGGAAAAGAACCTAATGCAGATCCGCAAACGAGAGAGCATATTGAGCCCTGGCCCGGTGGAAGAAGTAATCATTACAATTTTGATCTGAACAGGGATTGGGCCTGGCAAACACAGGTTGAAACGCAGCATCGCATAAAAAAATACAATGAGTGGATGCCGCATGTGCACGTAGATTTTCACGAACAGTATTATAATGATCCCTACTACTTCGCTCCTGCAGCAGAACCTTTTCATGAGATCATCACGCCATGGCAGAGAGAATTCCAGACGATGATCGGTAAGAATCATGCAAACTATTTTGATAAGGAAGGATGGTTGTATTTTACCAAAGAAAGATTTGACCTCTTCTACCCTTCTTACGGCGATACTTATCCAACATACAATGGTGCTATTGGAATGACATATGAACAAGGAGGTCACAGTGCCGGCGGATTGAGTGTAGCAACAAATACAGGAGACACTTTACGATTAACTGACCGCGTAATGCATCATCACACAACAGGCTTATCTACTATAGAAACAGCTTCAAAGAATGCACAGCGCCTCGTATCTGAGTTCAAAAGCTATTTTGATGATAGTCGTAGTGGTAAGGCAGGTGAATACAAAACGTACATCCTTACAACAAATGATAAAAGCAAATTGCTTTCCCTCACCCAGTTATTGGAAAGAAACGGTATAGAGTACGGCACAACAATTCCGGCAGGTAAAGGAAAAGGCTTTCATTTTTTCACCGGTAAGGATGAAGACGTACAACTGCAACAGCATTCCATCGCAGTTTCTGTTGCCCAGCCTAAAGGTGCATTGGCCTCTGTATTATTAGAGCCCTCAAGTAAATTAAGCGATACAGCTACATATGATATCACGGCATGGTCATTACCTTATGCCTATGGGGTTGATGCTTTTGCGCTGAAAGAAAAACGAACCGTTACGCCTGCTAAACTCAGCAATGATAACATAAGTACAGCAGCAGCTCAATATGGATATCTTATTCCCTACACTTCATTCGCCGGTGCTAAAACACTTGCCTACTTGCTGAAGAATGGAGTTAAGGTGAGAGTAGCGGATAAGCCATTTACATATCGTTCTAAGAACTTTGGTCGTGGTACGATGATCGTTTTAAGAACCTCTAACACCGGCAATTGGCAACAGGTTGTTGCCGCAGCAGGTAGCAAGTACAATATTCAACCGGAAGTTTTAGAAACCGGATTTGTAGAGAAAGGCGCTGATCTTGGCTCCGGTGATGTACGTTTCGTTAAAGCCCCGAAGGTGGCAATGATAACGGGACAGCAATCCAGTTCCATCAATGCAGGTGAAGTATGGCATTTATTTGACCAGGGGTTGGATTATCCTGTCTCGATGATAAATGCTGCGGATATCACCAGGACTACTTTATCTGCTTACGATGTGATCGTTTTTCCAAGCGGGTTCTATTCTTCTCTTAATGACAAAGCTTTTTTAGATCGCTTGAAAGAGTATGTAAGAAATGGTGGTAAAGTGGTAGCAATTGCCAATGCAGTAAATCAACTTGCAGGGGCTGAATGGGGATTGAAAGCAAAAGAAGATAAAACAGAAGATAAGAGCGAGTATGCGAACCTGAAAAAGTATGGTGACAGGGAAAGGAATGAGCTACCTAATTCAATTCCGGGTGCGATTTATAAAGTGGAATTGGATGAAACACATCCTTTAGCCTTTGGATATGCGGATCTTTACTACACTTTAAAACTCGATACTGACGTGTACGAATTTTTAAAAGACGGGTGGAATGTGGGCGTGATCAAGAAAGAAAATTATGTTGCGGGATTTGCGGGCAGTAAAGTGAAACCAAGGCTAAAGGACGGGTTATTATTTGGTGTACAGAATATAGGAAGAGGTTCTGTTGTGTACCTGACCGATGACCCGCTTTTCAGAATGTTCTGGGAAAATGGGAAGCTCATGTTTGCCAATGCAGTTTTCCTGGTACAGTAAGCATCCACTTCAAATAAATAGTTAAAGGAGCTGAACGGCTCCTTTTTTGTTCAGGAGGTACACATCCGAATACAACCATCTTATATATTCGCTCAATAATCACTGCTGATGAGAAAGCTTGCCTTATCTGTTTTATTATTTGCTCTTGCTCAATTATTATTTGCTCAAGTTCCGCTCAATCTATCATCAACGGATATCTATGCAGGTATCAAGAAATTAAAAGTGCTGGGAAGTGTTTTGTATGTGGCTGCACATCCTGATGATGAGAATACAAGGCTCCTCGCCTATCTCTCCAAAGAAAGACAATACAGAACCGGTTATCTCAGTTTGACACGAGGTGATGGCGGCCAAAATCTTATTGGCGATGAGCAGGGTATTGAGTTGGGTTTGATCCGCACACAAGAATTACTTGCAGCAAGAAGAGTGGATGGTGCTGAACAGTTTTTTTCAAGAGCTTATGACTTCGGCTTTTCAAAAACAGCAGATGAAACTTTGGAAACCTGGGATAAAGAAAAAATATTGAGCGATGTTGTCTGGGTGATCAGGAAGTTTCAACCCGATGTGATCATCACACGTTTTCCCGGTGACAGCAGGGCCGGGCATGGACATCACTGGTCTTCTGCATTATTGGCTAATGAGGCCTTTAAAGCTGCCGCAGATCCGAAAAGATTTCCTGAACATTTTGAACACGGTGTAAAGCCATGGCAGGCAAAAAGAGTTGCATGGAACGCATTTATTTTCGGTAGTAATACAGCGCCGGATAATGCATTCAGGTTAGATGTAGGTGCGTACAACTCTTTATTAGGAAAAGGATACGGAGAAATTGCCAGCGAAAGCAGGAGCAATCATAAGAGCCAGGGTTTTGGCGCTGCGAGAACAAGAGGACAAACTTTCGAGCACTTCATTGTTACATCCGGAGACCCGATAAAAGAGGATATTATGGATGGTGTGGCAACTAATTGGAGCCGCAGCGACAATAACAAAATTGAAACTGCTATTGATGAGATACTGAAGCATTACAATTTTGAACAACCCCATCTTTCAGTTGCTGCTTTGGTTGATCTATATAAACGCCTCGAAACCATTGATGATACATATTGGAAACAACAAAAACTTAAAGAAGTACAGCAACTTATAGAATCAGCTGCCGGGTTATTTACAGATGCCAATGCTGCACAGGCACAGGTTGTTCAAGGTGACAGTATCAGAGTGAATTTCTTTATCAGCAAAAGAGCTGAAGTGCCTGTTACCTTGAAAGAAGTTCGTTTTGAGCATTATGATTCATCGCTGCAAACATTATTAGCTACTAACAGGAACTTCAACTTAACTAAGACCTTTTCAATAGCATCGGACAAGCCGATCTCTCAACCATACTGGTTACAGAATGATCTTTTGAAAGGAAGTTTTGATGTAAGAGATCAGCAGTTGATTGGCAAAGCTGAAAGTGATCCTTCGTTTGAAGTAATATATATCGTCAACATTTCAGGAAAAGACTTCGAAGTAAAAAGACCTGTTCAATATAAATTCACTGATCCTGTTAAAGGTGAAGTGTACCAGCCAGTTGCTGTACTACCTAAAATAGAAGTTCGGTTTACGCATGACAACTATGTATCGGTAAATGGAAAAGGAATAACACCTGTTATCGAATACAAAGCAAATAAGAGCGATGGTTCAACCTATACGATCAGTGGAGATATCGCAGAAGGCTGGAATGGAAAAAATAGCTCAACTGCTTTCAATACCACCAATAAAAAAGGCGCATTGAATATTGAACTGAACTCGAATACAAAGAATATCAATCATACCTCAGCTATTAAAGCCTTTGCAGAAAACGGTCTTAAGTATAACAACTATACTAAGACGATCAGTTACGATCATATCCCAACTATCACCTACTACCCTAAGGCCACAGCTAATCTGGTAAAGCTCAATATCAAAACAGAAGGAAAAAAGATCGGCTACATCGCCGGTGCAGGAGACAAAACCCCGCAGGCACTTGAGGCTTTAGGTTATAAAGTCGTTGCTCTCGATCAGTCGAATATAACCGAAGATGTGTTAGATGACTTAGATGCAGTTATTACTGGCATCAGAGCGTATAACATTCATACTTACTTGAGTGATCGATATGATGTACTGATGAATTATGTAAAAGAAGGTGGCAATCTCATTGTGCAATTCAATACCAATAACCAGGTAGGTCCTGTGAAAGCTAAGATCGGCCCTTACAATTTCAATATCTCAAGAACACGTGTTACGGAAGAGGATGCCATGGTTAACTTTAATTTACCTGCTCATCCTGTATTGAATTATCCAAACAAACTCACATCAGAGGATTTTGAGAAGTGGATACAGGAAAGAAGTGTTTATGAAGCTGATCAATTGGATAATGCATTTGTCACTCCTTTATCAATGAACGATACGAATGAAAAAGAAGGAAAAGGCAGCTTGATCATTGCGCCATATGGTAAAGGAAATTTTGTGTATACAGGTTTGGCTTTGTTCAGGCAATTTCCTGCTGGAGTTCCGGGTGCGTACAGGTTACTCGCTAACTTAGTGGCGCTTTCAAAAAACAAATAATGCAGCAAAGAAGATATATCGCTTTTGTGGTGCTTATTATATTAGGTTTGGTACTTGGCTTTTTTATTAAACGAGTAACAGTTGGTTTAATTATAGGATTGGTACTCGGTTTATTAGCCAGCGGTTTAATGAACAAACAGAAATGAACAATCGAGAAAAAATACCACTATTCAAAAGCTGGAAGCAGTGGTACTTCTTCGTTGTGCTGGTATTAATGTTACTGATCATTTTTTTCTCATGGTTCACTAAATATTTTTCATGAGAACTTTAGACTGGGCAATATTAATACTCACACTTGTTGTCATCATTACGTATGGTTTGTATAAAAGTCGTACGTCAAAAAACCTGGAAGGATATTTTCTCAGCAATAGATCTATGCCATGGTACTTAGTGCTATTGAGTATAATGGGTACACAGGCCAGCGCCATCACATTTTTATCCGCTCCGGGGCAGGCGTTTACCGATGGGATGCGATTCGTTCAGTATTATTTTGGGTTGCCATTAGCAATGATCATCATTTGCATCACGTTCGTTCCATTGTTCAAAAGGTTGAACGTGTTTACAGCATACGAATTCTTAGAACAAAGATTTGATCTGAAGACAAGGACTTTTACCTCTGCCTTGTTTCTTTTATCAAGGGGATTATCAACAGGTATCAGTGTATGTGCGCCTTCTATTATTCTTTCATCGTTATTAGGTTGGGATATTTTCTGGACCAATATTGTAATGGGGGGATTACTTATTATCTATACTGTTAGCGGTGGAGCGAAAGCTGTTGCCTATACACAGCAACTACAACTGATCATCATTTTTACGGGAATGTTCATTGCGGGGTATTATATTGTTCATTCCATGCCTGAGAATATTGGCTTCACTGATGCATTGCATTTGAGTGGCGCATCAGGGAAACTAAATGTGATCACCAGCGGTATTACAGAAAATGGGTTTGATCTGAAAGATCGGTATAATATAATTAGCGGAATCATAGGTGGATTCTTTTTAGCTCTATCCTATTTTGGAACGGATCACAGCCAGGTGGGCAGATATCTTACTGCAAAAAATAACACAGAAAGTCGTTTAGGTTTACTGATGAATGGGATTGTAAAAGTGCCTATGCAGTTTTTGATATTGTTGATCGGTGCTTTATTGTTTGTTTTTTATCAATATCAAAAGCCTCCTATTTTCTTCAACAAAACTGCAGAAGAACAGGCGTATCAAACTAATTACAAGAGCGATTTAGAAAAGATCAAAGGCACTTACAACGACTACCAATCAATGATCGCAGGGTACAATGATCAATACGTACAAGCGAGGGAAAATAATAATGCCCAGGAGTCTGCCCGTTATAAACAATTAGTCGTTCAAGTGAATAAGCAGGCAGACTCTGCGCGGAAAGCTTACATCAACGTAATTAAGCAGGCAGTGCCGGGAAAAGAGAATGATACCAATTACATCTTTCTTCGTTTTGTGATCGATTATTTACCTGCAGGATTGGTTGGATTACTTATTGCGATCATTTTCCTTGCAGCATGGGGTTCAATCGCTGCGGCATTGAATTCACTCGCATCCTGCACCATGATCGATTTTTATTTACGGTTCAAAAAAGATCATTCACATCCTGAAGCAGGTGACGCTGCAGAATTAAAAAAATATAATCTGTCTAAGTGGTACACTTTAGCATGGGGCATATTCTGTATAATCGTCGCCCAGTTTGCATACAATATGGGAAGCCTTATCGAAGCAGTGAATATTTTAGGTTCTCTATTTTATGGAGTTATCCTGGGCATTTTCCTCGTAGCATTTTACCTGAAAAAAATACAAGGGAATGCTGTGTTTGCTGCAGCAGTGATAGGCGAACTTTTAGTGATCTTACTGTTTTACCTGGATAAGCAGAACTACATAGGTCTGGGTTTCTTATGGCTTAACGTAGTAGGCGCTGTTGCCGTAGTTGTACTTGCATGGTTCTT
This sequence comes from Bacteroidota bacterium, assembly GCA_023429825.1. Taxonomy (GTDB): domain Bacteria; phylum Bacteroidota; class Bacteroidia; order Chitinophagales; family Chitinophagaceae; genus JAEZDC01. The sequence continues at coordinate 15,841 of JAEZDC010000111.1, forward strand.
ACAAATAACAGCATTCAGATCCGCTAAAGCCTGATATTAACCCTTGCTTTTTTCTTTGAATCAGTTGTTGTCCACTTAACACCTTCTTTAATAGCGTTAATGGCTGGTTTATTCAAGGCAATATTTGAAGATTTAATGACCTTAATATTTTGTGGACTACCTTTCTTATCGATAGAAAACTCCAATTCTATTTGCTGGCCGTTTAACTGTAAACTTGTTGTATCAATACTACTGCGTAAAATATTAACCATGTACTCGTTGAAGATATCCCATCCCCCTTCAGGCTTAACCACATTCGTATCGATCTTGCTTGTACTTGCAGCAAGACTTGAGTTTCGCTTAGCGCCATAACCATTTACCACTACTTCATCTAAAACTGCATTGTTCTGTTGCAATCTTACATTGTTATCAGTATTGGCACGTAGTTGCACATTGGCCATATCATAACCTTGGGATGAAACTCTTGCGCTAACAACACTATCGTTTGTATTGATTGAAAAGTTACCATTCCGATCCGTTACTACAGATTGTCTTGAATTATTGACTTCAACTGTTGCCCCTTGTATCGGTTGATCATTGCTACCAGCAACCCTGCCGCGTAACAGGCTTCGGTCGTTTCTATATGCATTTGTATTAGGTGCCGCTGCAACTTCTCTTGAGTTATGGTCTTTTAGTTCAGCTACCTTTTCAGTTTTAGCACGCTCACTTTCTATCTCATTTTTTTGTAGAGCGATTGAACGATCAGCATCATTTTCTTTTTTTGGTTTAGGGGCTATCTGTTTGTCATCTTTTCTATTGCTTTTAGATGAAAGGTTTGCAGTTGCTGTTTCCTTTTGAATTTCCTGGCTATCTTTTCCTGGAATTATTCCAGCCATAGAACTTCCGGTATCGATCGGAGTTTGTATTTGCTGATCCCTTTTTGTCTCCTCCACCCTGGCCATAGGCTGCTCATCTACCTTATTGGTCATAGTTTTATAGATCATCAGCGCCAATCCTGCTGTAAGAATAAAAGCCGCGGCCACTCGCCATACTTTAAAGGGCCTTTGCGGCATTGCTACCACTCTTGCAGCCTCTTCCTGCTTACCGGCAATTTTTTCACTGATATTCTTTAAATGATCAGCCGAAGTATTAATGTCAGATGCCATAAACCCTTCCAAAGCATCACCGAGGAATGGATCTTCCATAGTCGCCTTTTCAAAGGCATGCATCTCCGCTTTCGTCATTCTACCTTCTTTGTAGCGACGAAAATCTTCAAACGTGTATTGGAACCGACGATTTTCCATAATTAACTCTCCATACAAATTTTAAGGTTCCTGCGGCCGTTCTGAATAAGGCTTCGTACTTTATTCCATTCTAGTCCTGTTGCATCTACTATTTCGTTATAGCATTTGTTTTCAAGGTAGAACAGCTTAATACTTTGTTTTTGCTCATCTCCTAACTGCTCAATACATCCTTCCAATTTGCCCAATTGCTCTTCTTTTTCAAGTACAGTATCCAGATGCTCAAACTTTTCGGATTGCATAAACTCAGGCTGAAATTCTGTTGTTGGCATTTTTTTCTGCTTGCGCAGATCCATAAGACAATGATTCTTAGCCAACACATACACCCAGCTTTTAAAGCTTTCTACTTCATGATTAGGCAGCTTCCGCACTAATTCCTCATAAATATTCATAACTGCATCTTGGGCAGCATCCTGGTCTTTAAGATATTTAACACATACACCATAGATAAGATCAGAATATCGCATAAATAACTCAGCGAGCGTTTCCTGCTGCCGATGCAACCTGAACTCAGATACTAATTCTTCGTCCGTCTTAACGGGAGTTGATATTTTTCGTAGTGCTTCCAAAACGTGGGAAAGATAAAGAAATTGAAGTTGATGATCTTAAGTGATAATGGGTATTCTATTCAGGACATAATACTACGGTTCCCTTCACTACATCGTGCAGCCATGATAAACGGTCAAATAGCGCAGTATCATTGTTTTGAGAAGCCTCGATTCTTGCATTGGATATCCAATTTTGAATTTCTTCTTTGTGCTTACATTCCTTTTCAAGGTACCTTTTTAAAGACGTATCATTCATTTCCAGCATTTCAAATACTTGTGTCTTGATCATGGGCTTTCTTTTATTACAATAAAGGTTGTGCCTGTAAAAAGAAAAGCAATAATATCTTTTCAACAGTCAGTGGATATTAAAGGAATCTCTTCGGAATGCAGATGGGGCACATAAAAAAACGATGCTTTATATGCAGGGATATTAATCTCCAGGTTTTGTATAGTTCGTTTAAATTTGTAATGATCAAATGACACTCATCTTATGAAATACTTGCTTATCGCTTTTGCTTTTATCTCCTGCCAGGTGTCTCCCAAAAAGAATACTGCCAAGGTTTCTACCGAACCATTAGATACTATCAAAATTTTTCCTGCCATCACTGCCGAGCCACAACTCTTTGAAAAAGCTTTCATTGCAGGAACCACACAGGAAGTGATGAAGTCCAAGCTTTCATTATACGGAATCAACATCGGCAAAATAAAGATCACCAGTGGCCGCATCATGGCCTGCGATCCGATCATCGTTGACGAATATGGTATCCCGTTTACACAAACTTTTCCTACAGGTGAATTCCCGGTGCAACTTTCCATTGCCAAGCTGGGCGATGCTGAAACAGTAGCTTTTGCAAGGATCAATTTCAGCGAAGCTCCAGTGACCAGGTGGGAGTTAGCTTTATTGAAAGGTCAGAAACAAGTACCGCTCAACGCAAAAGAGAAACCAGGTTACGTGGTAGATGGTGGATTTGGTTCCTTTATGGATGCAGAGGGTAAAAAAGCAGTGAACACGGATCAGTTTCAGAATGACCTATACCAGAGTGCTGCGAAACATTACCGCCCTAACTGGAAGTATGCAGTGCATGATTATGGCAAACACAACATCATCTCCTTTACCTCAGGTTTTGGTGATGGCAATTATTCTACCTACGTAGGTTACGATACAGCAGGAAAGCCCTGCCGGCTGCTGACGAACTTTGAGATATTTGATTAACCAATCCTACATTTCACTTCTAGCTTCTTTCTATCATGCAAACAAGACAGCGCCGCTTTGCATTTCTTTACGGTGTATCAATAAACTGATACACGGTTGCCATACTTCTGATCCGGTGCGATATTTCTTATATAGCCTTACGTCGAGTGTGTAAGTGTCCGGAAGCCGGTAACGCATTGTAAGCATCTCCGTCAGTTGAATGAATCATCATTCCTCCTGGATGATGCAGAATAATGCTACAAATAACTTACTGCAACACGAACCATAGATGATACAAAGGGTACCATTAAAATATCTTGCATCTTATTTGGGAATGAATGCAGCCAGTGAGCTGGATAACAGCAAAATAAATACTACCTGGTTACGAGTTTCCATAACCGTTGAGCATTACTGTACGCCTCCCCCATAGTATTATTAAAGTAGCAATAGACTTCTTTATTCTCCCTCACGCAACTTATTAATTGCCTTGCATATTGCTGAAGCACATCATCGGGGTAACTGCCCCGGTAATTGCTGTCTATTCCATGGAAACGATAGTAATAGAATGGCTGATCTAATAGTTTATCAAATTTTCCTTTTTTATAATCGTGCATCACTACAGTCATATTGTATAGATGCAACAGATCATAGATCACCTGTACATACCAGCTCTCATGCCTAAACTCTACAGCAATATCCACCATTGTATACTTACGGATTGCTTTTAAAAGTTTTTTCAATGGGGCTTTATTACTTGCATCTGTCGAAGGAGGTAATTGCAGGAGCAAACATTTCGTCTGCGCTTTTGCAGATGCGATCGCTGCAAAAAAAGTTTCCAGGTTATCTTCTTCAAACGCCAGTTGTTTCGCATGACTAACCACCTTTGGTAACTTGAATGTAAAACTGAAATCAACGGAAACCTCAGCGGTCCATCTTTCAACTGTTGCAGGTCTTGGATTTTTGTAGAAGGTACTGTTCACTTCAAGACTGTTCAACATAGTGCTGTAATACGCCAGCCTACTTTTTCCTTTGAAAGCATCGGGATATTGCGACTGAGGTACTGGTAATGTGACGCCACTGGTGCCGATATACAGCTTTGACATGGTTGAGGAACTGCAAGTATAACACCATAGTTGCATTTTCTGGCACTTCAACAGGGATCGGTTCCTCTACGAAAAGCATTCAGATGCATACTTTAAATCTTCATTAATTGGCTTTTTCGATACGAAACCAATCTATATCGGCAGCGCCGCTATCATTTGTTCTTACTTTTTTACTAAAGAAAAAACCAACTTTTGCACCGATCCATCTTCCGGGTGATGCCTGGAAATTCTCTCCTACTCCTTTATAACTCGCACCATCAGTACTATAGCTGAACTGGCAAACAGCACCCTTATCTACGCGTACCCTAAAGTATATTTCATGACCAACTTTTTCCAGTTGCTGCTCTTTCTCAGGCTCGCCTTTATCTGCTTTGCTACAAACAACATAGCTTAAGTAATTACCATCTGCTCTTTTTGTGATAGAGAGATGAGCATAATTACTACCCATTACAATAAAGCCTAATTTTTCTTCGCCAAGTTTAGGATTGAATGAAACTTTTGCGGTGGCCGTAAATTCCTCTGCAGGAAACTTTTGCATGAGCAGGTTAGGAACATCCCAATAATTTTTGAATCCTTCAGGAAGTTCAACAGAAAACAAACGCAGACTTTTACCTGTAAGAAAACTCCAGTAAGCTTTAGAATTTGCATGCCACTGCCACTGTAATCCTAATTTGTGATCGTTGAATTCATCACTTTCCACAGGCGTTTGAATGGAATATGTTTTTCCAACATTTGGCTTTTTAAAAACCGATACCGGCTCACCTTTGCCATCTCCATCTTTATCTAACCCGATCACCGGCCAGTCATTCACCCATCTCATTGGTTGCAGATGCACAATTCTTCCATAAGCTCCTTTGTCCTGGAAATGCAGAAACCAATCTTCACCTGTTTGAGTATTGATCCATGCTCCCTGGTGCGGGCCATTGATATTCGTACTACCTTGTTCCAATACGACTTTTCTTTCATAAGGTCCATACACGTTTTTCGAACGCAACACAGTTTGCCACCCTGTTGATACGCCGCCGGCAGGGGCAAATATGTAGTAGTATCCATTGCGCTTATAAAATTTAGGTCCTTCAATAGTAGGATCTACATCATGACCATCATACACCATTACTCCATCATCGATGGTCTTTGTTCCTTCAGCATTCATTTGCTTTACTATGACCACACTCTTAATACCAGCCCTGCTTCCTGCCATCGCATGAACGAGATAAACTTTGCCATCGTCGTCCCATAATGGACATGGATCAATTAAGCCTTTACCTTCTTCTACCATCACAGGTTCACTCCATGGGCCTTTTATATTTTTTGCTTTAATGAGATAGATACCAAAATCAGGATCAGGATAATATATATAAAACTCTCCTTTATGATAACGTATAGAGGGTGCCCAAACACCTTCACCATGTCTTGGTTTGGAGAAATGATCATAAGGCGGTTGACGCATTAGTGCATACCCGATGATCGTCCAATTCACCAGATCTTTTGAATGCAGGATAGGCAGCCCGGGTATATCAGAAAAGCTCGAGCTGATCATATAAAAATCATTGCCTACTCTTATCGCATCAGGATCTGAATAATCAGCATGCAGAACAGGATTCTTATAAGTTCCGTCACCATTATCTGCCACCCAAACTTTTGATACGTAAGGTTTGATTTCGTTTTGGCTCATCGTAGAAAACGAAAGCAGAAAACACGCCACAATAGCAGCTGTATATCTATAGTTGAATAACTCTTTTTTCTTCATTGCTTCTAAAAGCTGCTTTAATTATTTTAATAACATTCAATCCATCTTCGCCCGTAACAGGTGCTTGTGTGTTATTTTTAATAGCAGCATACAAATCATTATAAAAATCCATGTAGCTGCCTTGCTCACTTTTTATATGCGACCGGATGATCTTTCCTTCTCTTTGGGTGTGCAGCAACCCCCAATCATTTTCATTTTCTATTCCCCAATTTTCCGTTTTAGGTGAGACTTCCTTTTGCAGCATTGCTTCCTGCACATCTCCTCTTGGCTTTATGAAAGAACCTTTGCTGCCATGCAGAATAAAAGCGGGAACCGTTTCTCTTGCTAAGTAAGTCGATCTTAATCTTACCCGGAGATTTGAATAATACAGGAGCAATTCAAAATAATCGTCTACTTGTGAAACAGGCCTGATGATCTGTATATCCGCAAACACTGCCTGCGGCATTCCAAATAATGTCAAAGCCTGGTCAACTAAATGTGAGCCCAGGTCGTACAACACACCTGCACCAGGGCCGGGCGTTTCTTTATGTTGTTTCGGGCTGAGTTCTTCTTTGAACCTGTCAAAATGAAACTCCGCTTCAACAATATTGCCCAAGCAATTCATCTCAACGATCTTCTTCACTGATTTAAAATCACTGTCCCATCTCCTGTTGTGATAAACTGATAAAATCTTATTCTGCTGTTTAGCCAAATCGATCAATTCTTCACCCTCTGGCACTTCAACTGTAAATGGTTTTTCTACCACCACATGTTTGCCTGCTAACAAAGCCTTCTTTGCAAAGTCATAGTGAGTAGCATTAGGGGTGTTAACAATTACCAATTCCACTTTTTTATCAGCTAACATCTCATCAAGGTTCCTAAAAGTTTTTATAGAAGGAAATTTCTGTTGAGCCAGGTTTTTTGATCGCTCATAAATAGCATACAAATTGAAGCCAGGGTGTACATGAATGAATGGCGCATGAAACACCCAGCCACTCATTCCGAAAGAACATAATGCTGTGTTTATTGCTTGCATAAAATTATGAGACAGAGGTTCGGTTATATATTAAGCTTCGTTGCGTCGCACTCTTGTACTTCCTTATCATTATTCAGCAGCAATTGCTCCTCACTGTTCAGAACGTACAAGTGAGTGACACAACAGGCGATGCCCAATGAACTGAAAGCCTGTACAATAAAATTACTTTTCCGGATCCCAATCGCCCAGGATATTCTTCAAACTATACTGTGCGGCTTCTTCATCTGTCAGCAGCTTTGCCCATTTAACTCTATTCTCTGCCGTTGCCCCAGGCCCTGAACTTTTATATTCTGCATATCGTGCTGTTAATTCGTTAGCAGGATTTTTCCAATTATTCCAACCATCAGGAATGATGTGCCTATCCATCCAGCAATTAATATACGTTACGCTTGCGGTAGGGCTCCATGGCCTGCCCAGCGACACTTTTTTGATATTACTATCTGCAGTGAGTTTGCAATTAAAAAACACAAAGCCATAAGGAATAATGCTGTTAGTAGACGCTGCCGTAACATGCGAGTTTTTCTTACTGTGGATATGACAGTTAGTGAATACAGCAGTCGCAGCGCCAAAAATAAAATCAGTCGTACCTTCTATATAGCAGTCCCTAAAGTAATGCTTTACCCCGGAGCCACTTAAAAACAATACATCCTGGTTGCCTATAAACCTGCAGTTTTTGAATGAAGCTCTGTTACCCTCTATTCTTATTGCAACCGCTTGCCCTGCAGTAAAGCCTGCATTGTTTTCAAATGTGATATTCTCTGCGTGAAAATCATTTCCATAAATAAAAGTGGAAGCGCAAGTCCAGGTGTTGAGTGTATCTCCGTTAGGCAATTTCGCCCCGGCGTGGTTGTCGAACGTGAGGATAGTTGTTGCAGCATCTTCGCCTTTAAACGTGATGTTACGCTTTGTAGCATCAACCGTTATCACCTCTTTGTAAATTCCTTTCCTGATGTGAATGGTGACAGGCTTTTTATTATTTGATGGAATAGCATCTAACGCAGCCTGAACAGTTGTATGATCTCCCCTTCCCTCCTTAGCAACTGTGATAATTTGTCCGCTTTGACCAAAGCATAATAAGGCAGTCAAGCAAAAGATGATTATAGAAAGTAGTTGCTTCATTTCTTAACTTTTGGAACAACGATCCTGTCTGCAAGTTCAAGTTTAAGATTCCTGATATTTTGTAAAACGATTTGTGCGATCAACCTTGCGCCAAGTTCATTGAAGTGTGTGTTATCTTCTTTTCCTTCGGGATAATTAGGATGTTCTCCCGGCTTCAACTGCAGGAACAACAGTTTGGAAGTTTCTTTTCCTAGTCGTTGGTACAACGCGGCGCTCTGGGCATCGAGATCAATTAATGGAACGTTTTGCTCTTTAGCAACCTCCCGCACCAAACCTGAATACACTTCGTGAGTTAGGATCTGTATGGTGTCTTTAAACTTCCTTCTTGAAACAGGTGTGATCAAAACAGGTTTTGCTTTTTTAGCTCTCGCTTCGTTGATGAACTTCATTAAGTTGTTCCTGTATTCTTCTGGCGTTGTATAACGATCTGTTTTTTCTTTTGATTCATCATTATGACCAAACTGGATGAACACATAATCCTCTGCCTGAAGATTTTTTTCAATGCTGTCCCACAATTTCTCTGCAATAAAAGTGCGGGTACTTCGGCCATTCTTAGCGATGTTCTTTATTGTAACAGTTGAATCGAAGAAGTGAACGAAAGGCATTCCCCAACCAGTTTCAGGATAGGCTTTTATTTCTTTGATTGACATAGTGGAATCACCAGCAAGCCAAACCGTGATTTTCTTCTTTTCGGTGGGAATAAAGGAAAAGCAACAGATCAAGCCAACCCATAACAACTTAGAATACATATGGAAGATTAAGCTTTATAAAGTAACGAAACAAGCACTGAGGAATATTAAAAAACTATGCAATCGTTTTCACAAAAAAGGAGGAACTGAAGCTCCTCCCGTTCTTATGAGAAAAATGTAGCCTTAGTCAACTATAACTTTCTTATTGAGCCTGATCTCATTTCCGTTGAGTTGCAGGTTATAAATTCCGGGTTTAACAGTAGCAGGAAGAGAAAATGTTTGTGTAAGCGAGCCGCCATCTGTAAAGACTTGTTTACTGAATATCTCCTGACCGGTGGTGTTATACAGCTTCAAAAGATAAGTACCTTTTGTTAAGCTGGACAATTGAACATTCAGTTCGCCACCTTTTACTGGATTTGGTGCAACTACCATATCTACTTTGCTCTTGCCAAGATTTACTTTTACAATAGACGTGTATGATAACTTACCATCTTTATCTACCGCTTTAATCCTATAAAAATTATTTCCGTTCAAAGGAAGTGCATCTATAACGGTATAAGAAGATAACACCGTGCTATTTCCTTTTGACATTACATTAGCTACCATTGAAAAGGAACTGCCGTCAATTGATCTCTCAACTACATAGTTATTTACATTGACCTCTGTTGCGGTTGACCAGTCAATTTGTACAGTTGATCCCTTTTGAGATGCTTTTATTGAAGAGAATGTAACTGGCAAATTTTGTACACTAAAAAAAGTGATATTATCTAGTTCCTGGTTTGATGTTGTCTCATTTTGAAACTTGATCTTATTAACAGTAGCTCCATTAGTAATTGTAACCGAATACAACTCTCCACAGCTTGCAGTGCTAACTGTAGGTACTGTTTGAACTAAAGTCCATGAAGCTCCATCGTTTGTTGAAGAATACACTGAAACACTTCCTGAAGTATTGGTTTGGTTATTTCTCCATGTTACCTGGCTGACCCCAAAAGGCAGTGTTGGTGAAATGATATATGCATACGGTCCATTGGAATTACTGCTTAAACCCGAAGGACTGGAACTTGCGGTATTCAACAATCTGATAAATTTCGGACTTGGTGCCGCAGTAGGATCATTGTAGCTAGCACAACCCGAGCCGGCTCTGAAAGAATAATAAGTTGTCCAAGTTCCAGTTTTTATTGCTGCCTGAGTGGGTGTTGTAGCTGCATTTGCCTGAGTCCCTGTAATAGCTGTAGCTTGATCGTCAAAATACTCGGTAAAGTAAGTATAGTCTTGGCTAAAAGCTGTAGTAGATAACAATAAAAGAGATGAGAGTAGCTTTCTTTTCATAAAGGCTGTTATTTGTATTAAAATTACTCTGCAGGCAAAGACACTACTTTATCTACGGCGTATTTATCTACGCAAACGTTTCCGAAGCTTAATTCTTAACTATCTGGCGAGTTAATATCCTATTTCTAAGCTTGAATTTTAAGATATATACTCCTTTTGCTAATGATGAGATGCGTACAAGATTATCCCCTTTAGAAAATTTCCTACCTCCCAAAACTCTTTTTCCATCTGTGCTAATAATCTCGAGCAGTGAAACATTTTCAACTGCACACTTTACATTTATTACTGTGGTTGCAGGATTGGGTGATATGGTTATCTCTTTAACAGAAATGGGATCAGCTATGGCTGTAACAAGGTTGGTCTTCCCAGTTATAAAGAAGGTACCGAATCGTGGCGTTGCAAATTCTAAATAGTATCCATCCTGGTAAGTGCCGAATGTGCCTGATGAAACAGGAACAATGACCTCTCCTGTTCCTGCGGGAGGCGCTGATGCATTGCAGTTGCTATTATCTATTCTCAATATCCGCAGATCGGATAGAAAAAGAATTGTGTTATCTGCATTTTTAAGTGCGTTGTATTCTGCTATCGTAAAATAAATTCTTGTGGTAACAGGCGAACTCAAAGTGGAATGAACAATAGTTATGCTTCTGCCAAGAAACGATTTACCGTTACCATCCAAACGAACACCACTGGAAATAAAGTAAGAGCCTGTGAGTTCTCCGTTATTACCCGCATCAGAGATCGAAGCAATAAGATTGGTCGTATCTGTAGAAATCAATGTGCTGGAAATCGTATCTTTTAAATGAATCCAGTTGCCACTATTGGTTGAGTTGATCTTTTTACTCTCAATACATGTGTTCAGTACTCCAGTTGCTGTAATACTATCGCCATTCAGATAGTTTTCCAGGTTAGTATATCCATTCACATTAAATAAAGCTCTGTCAGATGCGTTGTTGGGATTAAGGCCTCTTTTTGTTTCCCAATTATCAGGCATACCGTCATGATCGGTATCTGTTGGTGCTGTTAAGGTATTAAGTGTTGGCCATGCAGATTGCGAAGTTGCATATGGCGTTCCATGCGGATAACCGCCCTGCACATCGATCACTCTTCCTGTTCTGTTTCTTACATCATTTACAATTCTTTGATCTAAAGTATCGCGTTTCGGTAATGATGCACCCGCTTTATTAAGTACTGATTCGTAAGAATCTGTTGCAGACTGTGTGTTTATAGGATCGAGTGGAAATGGAGTTGATACTTTTGCTGAAGCAGTATCAGCTAAACTACCACCACTCATTGCTGCGCCTTTCCAGTTCTCGTTTGTGTTGGTAGTTGATCCATCTACGTAATTGCCAATAAGGTAATATTTACCATAAGGCAAGGCAGGTGAATTCTGCTTATATGGATTGATGATCATGTATCTCCTGTTCACCCCTGCTGTTGAACTGGTAAGTGTACTTGGCCCATACTTGTAATAGTTATTAACTATGTTATAATTCCCGCCTTCACCTCCGTTCACATTATAATCGATCCAGTTGTAGATGACGTTATTCCTGAAGTCAGCATTCTCACTTCCTGTAACAGGGCTTGATGAGTTTGGCAAATTCCTGCTGCCGTCAAAACGCGGCGCCCTTCCTCGTACATGCGCAACCAGATTGTGATGAAGCGATGCGTGTTGTCCACCCCATATTCCACCATAACCATGCTTTTCAAAATCTGTATCTCCTGTTTCAAAATGATAAGAATAATCCAATGGCTCCGAAACAATATTCCATTGCAGCGTAGTACTGTCTCCACGATAAATTGAGAATGCCTCATCTGCACTCCAGCTCATCGTGCAGTGATCAATGATGATATTTTTTCTGCCTGATCCGCTTAAAGCATCACCATCTCCACTTCCATTTACCATTCCTAAATTCTGATTCTTATCTCCTAAGCGAAATCTTATATATCGAACAATGATATTATCACCGCTAATGCTTACAGGATAGTCTGCAATGCAAATTCCATCACCAGGAGCTGTTTGTCCTGCAATGGTTGTATTTGCCCTGATGGATAAAGCTGAAGTAAGGTGTATGGTGCCTGATATTCGAAACACGACCGTCCTTGGACTTGAAGAAGAACCATTGCTCAATGCATAACGAAGACTTCCTGCAGTATTTACATCAGTAAGGTTAGTTACTTCATATACAGTGGTCGGTGTGGTTAAACTACCTCTTCCGCCGGTAGCGAATCTTCCATATCCTTCAGCGCCGGGGAAAGCGATCTGTTGAGCAATCAGATCATTCGCAAGTACGCAAACAAATAAGAAAATGTAAATGGTAAAAATGCTTTTCATATCGCAAAAAATCAGTCCTCAAATTCCTCAAAAAAGGAACATTGCACTTTAAAAACTATGCAATCGTTACCATCAAAATATAAGGAGATCATCAATCAAGTAAAGAATTGAGATATACTTCAATATTCGTGTAAAATTTATGGAACGACGTTTTAGCGGCATCATTGGCATCATTGGGATTTAAGCCTTTTAGCTTTTCCCACTCATCCGGTATCCCATCATTATCGGTATCCAACTCCGGAGGCAACGACTTCAAAGAAGGCCAGGCATTCTTTGATAGTTCATAACTTGTTCCGTGCGGATAACCACCCTGCACATCTATGATTCTTCCTGTTCTGTTCTTTACATCCTTAATTATTCTTTCATCAAGGGTATCTCTCCTGTATGATGCACCTACGAACTTCAGCACAGATTGATAAGCTTCGATTGCAGGTTGCGTATTGATATCAACTGTTTGAAAAGGATTGTCAAGCTTTGCTGTTTTTGCATCTTCCTGTGTTCCTTTATCCATTGTAACGCCTAGCCAGTTATTTGAAGTTACCGCAGCATCACCATCCACATAATTGTTATCGATGTACCATTTGCCGAATGGTATCTTATCGTTTTTAAAAGGATTAGCTACCCTGTTTATGACACTCTTCTTTGTATCAGGACCAAACTTATAATAATTACCTACTATATTGTATGTTCCTCCCTCACCTGCATAAACATTATTAGAACTCCAGTTATAAATAACATTGTTTCGATAGTCGCAATTTTCGAAAGCAGTATGTCTTATCCCATTGAATCTTGGCGTACGACTATTGCAATGGGCAAAGAGGTTGTGGTGAAATGAAGAATGCATCCCTCCCCAGATACCGCCGTATCCGTGGCGTTCAAAATCTGTATCTCCTTTTTCAAAATGATAAGAATAATTCAAAGGTTCTGAAATAAGATTCCATTGTAACGTAGTGCTGTCTCCTGCATACACACTTAAAATCTCATCGGTACTCCAACTCAAACTACAATGATCTATGATGATGTTCTTTCTTTTGAAGCCACTAAATGCATCATCACTTCCTGCACCTTCCACCATTCCTTTGTTTTGATAACGATCTCCCATCCTAAAACGCAGGTACCGGATAATAATATTGTCACCGCCAAGCGAAACAGGATGATCAGCAATGCAAATTCCATCACCGGGTGCAGAATGCCCGGCTATTGTTTTATTTCCTGAAATTCTCAAAGGAGATTCGAGATGTATTGTTCCTGAAACAGTAAAAACTATGATCGCCGATTCTTTAGAAGATACTGCAGATCTAAAGCTTCCTGCTCCCTTGTCGTTTAAATTAGAAACGATAATTACTTTTCCACCTCTTCCACCTGTTGTATATTTTCCAAAACCTTCCGCTCCCGGAAAAGCGATCTCTGAAGAATCACTGCCCGGATGAATAGCTTTTTGGGACTGACTTTTTTGAGTACATCCACTTAATGCTAACACAAAAATGAAACTGAAAATGGCGATTAAGTGTTTCATAGACTTTATTATAAAGCTTAGGCTGCACTATAGCAGCCTAAGTGATGAAAACAAACTATTAAGAAAATTAATACCCCGGGTTCTGCGTCATATTAAAATTCGCATCTTTCACTGGTTGAGGAATAGGGAAAAGCTCAGACTTATTTGGTGTGAAAGCTGTAGCTAATCTTGCAGCGGTCGTTGTATTAATAGCTGCATTTATCCAGTTCACTCTTGTAGTGCCAGAAGGGGTTGACGTTGGTGCTGTGGTATAGAAAGAATTAAACCAAAGATTTTTATCATCAGATGTATTGTTATTCTTATAATACATGTAAATAGGCAGACTAGCAGATAAAGAGTAGGTTGGATAACCTGCCATATAAGTTGGATTACTTATGACTGTACCTGTAGACATCTTTACGAGATTACTTTTCGTTTCTGTAAATGCCGTGTTCATCAGGTTCCACCTCATCAGGTCATACTTCCTGATCCCTTCTCCACCTAACTCCAGTGCTCTTTCCCTGATAACAACTTTAAAGAACGCATCTTTCGTTAAACCGGTAGGAATATCCACTGTTGCATCTGCTGTGCCGATCGGTTTTCCATATCCTCTTCTTCTCACCATATTCAACGCATTATAAGCACTTGCTGTAGGTCCATTCAATTCATTTTCTGCTTCAGCATACATCAACAGTACATCAGAGTAGCGAAGTATTTGCCATTTTAACTGGAAATATTGTGCAGCACTTGTTGGTGAAATTACCGGATTCGTCATCCAATCTCTCCTGTATTTCCCATCATTCAATGCGGTACTTGCCTGACCGATCTTAACAGCTCCATCAGCCGCTACGTTGTAAGGAGCTATCGTAACATCTCTTCTTAAATCTGTTGAGTCAAACAAATAAAAATATGTTGGTAAAGGATTGATACTGCTATTACCCAGGTTATTTACTCTCGGTCCATTGTAGTAACCCAGTTTTGTATCAGCAGTTCCGCCTCCGCCAATACCGGTAACCTGGAACATCAACTCCCCATTCGGATCGGCAACAGTTCTGGCACCAACCTGTTCTTTCCATAAACCTCTGTAGCTTGGATTTAATGTGTGTTGACCAGAGTTAATAATATCATTCGTCTCATCTTTGGCTATCTGGTAATAAGTCAGGTAGTCAGCATTGCGTTGCATTCCTCCTGTTTGACGTAGCCTGTAAC
>JAEZDC010000007.1 GCA_023429825.1 Bacteroidota bacterium
ATATTGACTTATCATGAAAAAAGCCAGCAACTGGAATTGCCGGCTTTTTGTGACCGCGTCAGGATTCAAACCTGAAACCTTCCCGACTTTAGTCGGGATGCTCTATTCAGTTTCATATTGACTTATCATGAAAAAAGCCAGCAACTGGAATTGCCGGCTTTTTGTGACCGCGTCAGGATTCAAACCTGAAACCTTCCCGACTTTAGTCGGGATGCTCTATTCAGTTTCATATTGACTTATAATGAAAAAAGCCAGCAACTGGAATTGCCGGCTTTTAGTGACCGCGTCAGGATTCAAACCTGAAACCTTCTGATCCGTAGTCAGATGCTCTATTCAGTTGAGCTACGCAGCCATTTTAGGGTTGCAAATATAATGTTCGGGAGCAGAAGTAAAAAACTAAAGTTGATTGTATTGGTGCAGCTCACTGTTGCACAATGAACGGAACGATGAAGTGATTGCGACGCAACAGGCGATGCCATGAAAAACAAAAGTTGGTATCAACAGTCAGCGGTTTCCTTGGCATTGGGCTTGCATTCTTACCGCAAACATTTTCAATTACATGAGTAATGCAGTATACCCCGGCAGTCCATACCCTTTAGGTGCAACGTACGATGGCAATGGAGTGAACTTCGCAATATTTAGTGAGCATGCTACAGGTGTAGACTTATGTTTATTTAATTCCACAAAAGATTTTGCTGAGCCTATACGGTTGAAAATAAAAGAAGTGTCTCACCAGGTGTGGCATATATATGTTCCGGGATTAAAGCCGGGCCAGTTATATGGTTACAGGGTGTATGGTCCGTATGAACCGGAAAATGGTCATCGCTTTAATCCGAATAAAGTATTGATTGATCCTTATGCAAAAGCGATAGCCGGACCTATTCAGTGGCATGAATCACTTTTCGGATATGAAATGATGAGTGCTGATGATACCACCTTCAGTGAAATGGATTCTGCGCCGTACATTCCAAAATCAGTTGTGGTAGATGATCAGTTCGATTGGGAAGGCGATGCACAGCTTCGTATTCCCTACTATAAAACGGTGATCTATGAAGCACACGTAAAAGGTTTGACACAGATGCACCCTGACATCCCAGAGAACATCAGGGGAACATATGCGGCGATCGCTCATCCTTCTATAGTAAAATATCTCAAAGATCTTGGTGTTACTGCAATTGAGTTGATGCCTGTGCATCACTTTATTTCCGATAAGGTTTTAAAAGATAAAGGTCTTACCAATTACTGGGGCTATAACACGATCGCCTTCTTTGCTCCTGAAGTGAAATACAGTAGCAGTGGCGTAATGGGCGAGCAGGTGAGAGAATTTAAAGAAATGGTGAAGGCGTTGCATAAAGCCGGCATCGAAGTGATACTGGATGTTGTATACAATCATACAGCAGAAGGAAATCATTTAGGCCCTACGCTTTCTTTCAGGGGAATAGATAATCAATCTTATTATAGGTTGACTGAAGATAAAAGATACTATAACGATTACACTGGCACAGGTAATACACTCAATGCAGTAATGCCTAATGTGCTTCGTTTGATCATGGACAGTCTTCGTTACTGGATTCAGGAAATGCATGTGGATGGTTTCCGTTTTGACCTTGCCTCTGCACTTGCAAGGGAATTACATGATGTAGACAGGCTGGGTTCATTCTTCGATATCATTCACCAGGACCCTATCATTTCCCAGGTGAAGTTGATCGCAGAACCGTGGGATATTGGAGAAGGTGGTTACCAGGTAGGAAAATTTCCTGCAGGATGGGCAGAATGGAATGGTAAATACCGCGATTGTATAAGAGACTACTGGAGAGGTGCGGATAGTATGCTGGCGGAATTTGCAGAACGTTTCACAGGAAGTTCTGATCTATATCGCAACGATTACCGGATGCCTACTGCATCTATCAACTTCGTTACAGCACATGATGGTTTTACATTGCATGACCTGGTCAGCTACAATGAGAAACACAATGAGGGCAATGGAGAAGATAATAATGATGGGGAAAGTCATAATCGATCCTGGAACTGCGGTGCAGAAGGAGACACAGAAGACCCGGATATCAACCTCCTCAGGCAAAGACAAAAAAGAAATTTCCTGGCTACGTTATTTCTTTCACAAGGTGTACCCATGCTCGTTGCGGGTGATGAGCTGAGCAGAACACAAAACGGTAATAACAATGCTTATTGCCAGGATAACGAGATATCATGGATCGATTGGGGCAAAGCCGATAACGAGTTATTGCAATTCACCCAAAAACTGATTCACCTTCGAAAAGAGCATCCGACTTTCAGAAGAAGAAGATGGTTCCAGGGGCAACCCATTAAAGGAGTAGGTGTTGAAGATATAGCCTGGTTCTCGCCTGCGGGAGAAGAAATGAGTGAAGACGATTGGAAACAGGGCTATGCAAAATCGCTTGGTGTATTTCTGAATGGCCAGGGCATTCGTTCAGTGAACGATCACGGTGAACCCATCGTTGATGATAGTTTCTATATCATCTTCAATGCCCATTACGAACCGCTGGATTTTAAATTACCCTCCAAGCGTTATGGTAATCAATGGATGAAAGTGATCGACACCAGTGAGAATTTTATTTCAGAAGAATCAGAAACATATAGTGCCAGGGAAGGCATACAGGTGGAAAGCCGATCAATAGTTGTACTCAAGATGCAGCGGAGTAAAAAGTAGATGGCTTGGATATTGATAAACTAGTTCACTAAAAATTGATTGCTGATGCTTAACCCTGTTTGTACATACCGTTTGCAGTTTCATAAAGATTTCAGGTTCAATGATCTTGAAAAGATACTACCGTACTTACAGAAATTGGGAGTAACTACGATCTATGCTTCACCAATATTTGAAGCGGTGAGTGGAAGCAATCATGGTTACGATGGGCTGAACCCGCATAACATAAATCCTGAAGTAGGAAGCTTAAGTCAATTGCATAATATCAGCAAACAACTGAAGCAATCGGAAATGCATTGGCTACAGGATATCGTACCGAATCATATGGCTTTTCACAGCAACAACAAATGGTTAATGGATGTGCTGGAAAAAGGAAAAAACTCTGAATATGCTGAATTCTTTGACATTGGCTGGACAGGGCCGATCATGGTTCCATTCTTAGGGAATAGTTTGGATGAAATAGTTGCTAAAGATGAGTTGAAGCTGGTGTTTGAAGAAGATCAACTGAGATTGAAATATTGGGATAGTAGTTATCCCTTACAACCACTCTCCTACGCTACACTATTAAGTTATCAGGATGCACCAAATGAGACTATCAAAAGTTTTATCAACCAGGTAGAATCGCTAAGGCAGATCAGCGATAAAAAAGAATTCTCTGCAAAGTGGAAGGAAGTTGCTTTACAGTTCAATTCATTACATAAAGACAATACAGCATCCGCATTTATACAACAATGTATAGAGCTGGTGAATAATAATAAAGAACAGCTTCACCAGCTTATTGAAGAACATCACTATCGCCTTTGCCATTGGCAGGAGACGGATAAGCAGATCAATTACCGAAGGTTTTTTACAGTTAATGGATTGATATGTCTTAATATACAAAATGAACAGGCATTCGAACATTATCACAAGCTCATTAAAGAGCTATTGGCTGACGGAGTTTTCGATGGATTGAGAATTGATCATATCGACGGGTTGTATGATCCAACAGGATACCTGCATAAGTTAAGGAACTTAGCAGGTAGTGAAACACATCTGACTGTTGAAAAAATCCTGGAACCAGGTGAAGGTTTGCCTACTCACTGGCCGGTGCAGGGAAATACAGGATATGATTTTCTTTCATTAGTGAACAACCTGTTTACTAATAAAAACAATGAACAACGCTTTACTGATTTTTATGAGCAGTTAACTGATGATACAAGTTCTATTCATGAACTGGTTCATAAAAAAAAGGCTTATATTCTTTTCAATCATATGGCGGGAGAGTTGGAAAATCTCTTCCAGCTTTTCAAAGCTTCTGACCTTGTAGATAAAAGAACATTTTCCGCTATCAGGCCTGATGAGTTGAAAGAAGCCATTGCAGAATTTTTAATCAACTGCCCCGTATATCGTTATTACGGTAACAGCTTTCCGCTTTCCAATGAAGAAGCTTCAGCTATACAGGACATATTAAATACAATCAGAAACAGCAATGCTGATCTTCATAATGCAATACACATTTTAGAAGATGCGCTGTTGCATAAGCCTCCGCACAACGATGAAGATAGAAATAAGCGAACTGCTCATTTCTATCAAAGATGTATGCAGTTTACCGGCCCTTTAATGGCTAAAGGGGTTGAGGATACTTTGATGTATACCTACAATCGTTTCATTGGTCATAATGAAGTGGGTGATAGCCCGGAATCATTTGGCATAACGATCAGTGAATTTCATCATGCAATGAAACAAAGGCAAAAGCATTGGCCTTATTCGCTAAACGCAACTTCAACACATGATACAAAACGGGGTGAGGATGCCAGAGCAAGATTGAATGTGTTAACTGATTTGGCTGATGAATGGATTCAAACTGTCTCTGAATGGAAACAAGAGAACACATTCCTGAAGCAGAATAATTCTCCTGATGTAAATGATGAATACTTCATATACCAATCACTTGTAGGCGCTTACCCGATGTTAGCAGCTGAAGAAGATGATCTACCAGAACGTCTTAGCCAGTATTTAGAGAAAGCATTGAGAGAAGCTAAAACCAATTCAAATTGGACCACTCCCAATACTGAATACGAAACAGCGGCTAAAGAATTTGCTTTGAAGCTTCTCGATAAGAATGGTTCTTTCCGGGAGGGTTTTCAAAAGTTACATGATAATATAGTTGACCATGGCATCATCAATTCTTTATCACAGGTGATCCTGAAATTCACTTGTCCGGGTGTACCGGATGTGTACCAGGGTTGTGAATTATGGGATCTTAGTTTTGTTGATCCTGATAACCGCAGGCCTGTCAATTATGAAGAGCGCCGACGATTCCTGGAGGTTATTGAAGCTACAGAGAATAAAGAGCAACTGATCTCTGGATTATGGAACGATCGTTATACGGGGCAAATAAAACTTTGGTTAGTGCACACCTTAATGCACTTGCGGAGACAACAACCCGAGTTATTTTCTGCTGGAGAATACATTCCATTGCAGGTAGAGGGTGCTTATAAAGAACACATCATTGCATTTGCGAGGAGATACAAACAGGCAAGTTATGTAGTTGTGCTCCCTTTACACACAGCAGTGATCTGCAAAGAACAGCAATGCAATGTTCTTGATATTGATTGGAGAGATACCAAGATCACTTTACCAGAACAAACCTCGAGTGAGTGGCTGCATATCTTGTCAGGTTTTTCAGATGAGCACTCCGGATCAATCTCTGTTCAACATCTTTTCAAACAAATTCCTTTTGCAATTCTTAAAGGAAAGCAGATAGTAAAAGAAAGAAGTGCAGGTATCCTATTGCACATCACTTCGCTTCCTTCTGCATTCGGTATTGGCGACCTTGGAAAAGAAGCTTATCATTTTGCGGATTTTCTATCAAACAGTGGTCAAAAGTATTGGCAACTGCTTCCACTCAATCCAATTGAAGCTGGCCAGGGATATTCGCCTTACAGCGCTACGTCTGCCATGGCGGGAAATACTTTACTGATCAGCCCTGAATTGTTAGTGAAAGATGGTTTGCTGAAAGATGTTGATCTGAATAAATTAAAACTTCCTAAGGAAAGCAGAGTGAATTTTGCTGAAGCTGAAAGGGTACGAAGAGCGTTATTTGAAAAGGCTTACTACAATTTCAATAAAAAGAAAAAGACAGGGCTACAAACTGAATTCAAAGTGTTTGCAGAAGAAGAACAATATTGGCTGGATGATTTTGCATTATTCCAACAATTGAAAAAAAACAATGAAGGAAAGCCGTGGTTTCAATGGGATGATGCTTTCAAGCTTAAAGATGAAAAGGCGCTGAAAGAATTTGAACAGCAAAACGCAGAAGAGATTGATCAAACGAAATGGCTGCAGTTCATCTTCGCCAGGCAATGGAAACAGCTCAGGAAATACTGCAACGAGCAAGGTATTCTCTTCATTGGAGATATGCCTATTTACGTTAGCTATGATTCATCTGATGTATGGAGCAACAAAGAAATTTTTCAGATAGATGAACAGGGTAACATCACTGGAATGGCAGGTACTCCGCCTGATGCATTTTCTGCTGACGGCCAGCTTTGGGGCATGCCTGTATTTAAGTGGGATGTACTTAAAGAACGAAAATACGATTGGTGGATACAACGCCTGAAACGCAATATTGAATTGTTTGACATGGTGCGTATAGATCACTTCAGGGCTTTTGCTGCTTACTGGAATGTACCGGCTAATGCATCAACTGCGAAGAATGGAGAATGGAAGCCAGGGCCTGGTTCGGACTTCTTCAAAGTGGTTGAAGAAGTGTTGGGAGAATTACCACTTATTGCTGAAGACCTCGGCGATGTGGATGAAACGGTATTCAACCTGAGAGATGAATTTAACCTTCCGGGCATGAAAGTATTGCAATTTGCTTTCGGGAATGATATGCCTGCATCGGTGCATATCCCGCATAATCATAACAGCAATTTTATTGTATACACAGGTACGCATGATAACAACACAACCCGTGGATGGTACAAACAGGCTGATGATGATTCAAAGAAAAAGCTGGAGCAATATGTAGCACGAACAGTGAACGAGGAAGAAGTGTTCTGGGTTATGGCAAGAATGGCTTACGCCTCGATTGCCAGGATTGCAGTATTACCTATGCAGGATGTTTTAAATCTTGACGAATCTGCACGAATGAACATCCCTGCAAGTGCAACCGATAATTGGAGTTGGCGATTGACTCCTGGTCAAATTAATAAGACGATTGAAGAACGTTTAAGGGAATGGTGCTGGTTGTATAACCGTTAATTTATCACTACTTCTCTTTTAGACCTTCAATCCCTCCCGACCAGAAAAAAGTAATTATTCTTCCTTTCAAAATAGTTTTTCTATTTTGTCTGGTCTATCCACTGCCTATTTAAAGCCAACTACCGACAAACAACTAAACTTCTGTTATGAAAAAACTGCTGGCGGTCATCAGCTATATGCTGCTGTCTTCGTGCCTGTACGCACAATCCTCGATGTTTTACCTTGTTGGAAATACGCCCGGATGCAGCGAAGAGGCGCTTGAGCTTTCCGCTGTATACAATAAATCATCAAAGAAAACTACTTATACATGGCAGCATAATAATTTGCCGTTGACCACATCTTCTGCCAAATTAATTTTATCGAAATATAATAACGGCGATGTAATTACTTGCTCGATCCAGGCAGATGATTCTGCTGAAACTCTGACGGTTTCTTATACTGTATCACTTACATCTAATGCAACGGTTTATGTTATATGCAATACTTGTGTGAACGGTACATTTTGCGAAGATGGCTCAGCTACTTTTCAATCAAGCAAGAATGCGGAAGGTACTGTAGCATGGATGGTAAATGATATGAATGTTGGAAAAGGAAGTAACATTATATTATCAAATCTCAAAGCAAATGATAAAGTAAAAGCAGAACTCACCACGAGAGGAAAATGCGCGACTAAAATAATTTCAAATGAAATAGTAATAAAAACCAGGAAATGTTCCTGATATCTTATCGCTGGTTAGTGTAATAGTAATATATCAACGCCCCTACTCCCACCAAACCCAGCAGTAACGCCCATAACCACCATTGATCTTTAGCTGGTACTTCTTCTTCGTACGCTTCAATTGTACTCTGCTCATCGCTTTCCGTATCAGCAATTACGTTCAATTGTTCAAGATGGATCGGCGTAAAATATTCTGCTGATTCTTCATTATCAAAACTGATCTCTCCTAAACTGTTCTTATACAATACGCCTAAACCTCTGACATCGACTTTAGATTGGTGGTTGATCTTATTCTTCAGATCGTAAGCGAAATCCTGGAACTTACGTATAGCCTCTACTTCATTGATAGAAAGCTCTGCAGCAAGGAAGTCATAAAAATGCTTATCCGTTAAAGCAGTGCCTGGCGTATATACAACTTTAGAAACAGGCGGGTAAATGATCTGTGCGGCCTCATCTAGTATAGCAGGCTCATGTGCTATCGCAAAAGCACCAACACCGGGAATGCTTGCGTGACGATGTAAAGCAAGGTATTTGGAAAAAAGATCGAACATTTACTTGTTGGCTGTTTTAGAGAACGAATATACAATTCCTCCTAAAACATTAAATCCAAGTACCTGGTATTGATTCCACCTTTGATATTGGTTATTGAAGATGTTATTGAACTGTAAGAACCCGCTGAACTTAGGCGTGATCGCTAATTCAGCACCAGCATTCAGGTCTATTGCAGAGCCCAATCTCTCATTAGTTCCTGCCTGTGTTTTGTACAAAGCACCATTCCAGAAAAAGAGGTCACTCTTGAATGATAATTCTTTCAATATCTGCCAACGTAACGAACCGGTTAATTCTAGTGGCAACAAACCATAAGATTTATCATTCACTTTCAAATTAGAATATTGGTTGAATGTTGCTCCTGCAAGAAAAGAGAATTTTTCCTGTATGGTATATCCCAATTCTCCATGTATCCTGATTGCTTTCATTTCCGGTTCATTCAACACCGTGAAAGTTTTTCCATCAACATTATCATTGATGAATAAAGGCATGTTACTATAATTGAGATAGCTCACCCTCGCATTATATGTCAGGTGATTTCCTGCCGACCCTTTAAAGCCCGCAAACTGCTCACGAACGCTGGTGTTGGATAAGAACGTAGGTTGCGCGATCCACGGATTGAATGCAGCCAATGATTGATATGTATTGTTGAGATAATAACCGGTCCAACCTAACTGCAATACAAATTTTTCATCTCTCAGTTTCGCATTTGCCCAGAAATTGGGCTGCCATATAAATACACTGTTATCCCATGTTGGATTAAACCCTGCATTAATTACAAGGTTCGGTGTTTTAAACTGCACTGCAGGATCGAGCCAGAACAAATTATTCTTGATCTTACTATTCGCCTGCGTTTTTAAATTGGTAAGGCTGCCATGTAATCCTACATTGAAAGCAAACATCCTGGTAATGTCTTTCGATACAGGCGCATCAAAACTTAAGGTAGTTTC
Organism: Bacteroidota bacterium; assembly: GCA_023429825.1. Taxonomy (GTDB): domain Bacteria; phylum Bacteroidota; class Bacteroidia; order Chitinophagales; family Chitinophagaceae; genus JAEZDC01. Next base: position 9,152 of record JAEZDC010000007.1, read on the forward strand.
AACCCCGCTATGATTGTCATTAAAGAACTCCAGTCCTATTGCAGGATTGTAAGATAAAGGTGCATTTACATCTTTATTCCTAAGCGCCACTCTCCCACCAAAAGAGGTAAATCGCTGACGTAGCTGATCTTTTGTAAAGGTCAATGTCGATGGCTGATAGCCGTAGAAATATTGGTTGCTGTTATCAACGTGGATCTTTGTCGTGAACTCGTTGTTGTTAGCTGCATTGATCACAGCTAAAGCTGATATATTAGTATTACTGAACTGCTGGAAAGGCAATTTTCCTTTCGATGCTACATGCTTTGCATTTATGTTCAGCACCCCGTTCTTTCCATCTCCCATTGTGAAACCTGCCTGTAAGTATGGCGTGGTGTAATTTCCAAACCCTGCTTTAATATAATTGTGATTCACCCATGCAATAGCAGAATCTACGTTCAATGCTAAAGGCTTCAATGGGGTGGGTTGATATACAAAGAATAAGTTTTGCGAAGGAATAGTGTAGAACAGGTTAGGTCTTGCTGTATCAGCGGAGGGAACCGCTGCAACAAAATTGATCTTTGCAGAAGGCCGTAATACGGGTTTGAATTGTGAGGTCACTACCACAGTTGTAGGCTTTGAAGTATCGAGATTACCTCTTCGCTGGGCAAACGAAGTAAAGGAGATCAGGGAGATAAATACTATTATGGAAATTCTTTTCATAGTTCTTTTCTTTTAAATGATGCCGCCTTTTGATTTCGTGGCATCGTCTGTTGCGTCGCAGGGAACATCACGTCTTTACCGTTTACCGCTTCTTTCCGAACTAGTGCGACAGTTACTGCTCTATTTTACTATTCTCGTTCTTTTCAGCCCTTACCTTATCCAATTTCGCCTGCGCTTCTGCTTTCAGCTCAGCATTATTGGAATTATCAACTACGCTCTTTAATGTAGCTTCTGCATTAAAATAATCTTTCTGCGCAAAGTATACATCACCTAACAATATATACGCCCTGGTGATCCAGTAATCATATGATCCTGCTTTATTCACCACTTCAAAAGCAGCTTTCTCAGCTTGCTCAAGGTTGTTTTGAGCAAGCAATATCTCTGCAATGCGATACCGTGCTTCTGCTGCATACTCACTCTTACCCAGAGCAATAACAGCTTTATAGTAACTCGAAGCCATATCCAATTGGTTATTCTGTTGGCTGCTTTTCGCAAGGATCATATTAGCCATCATCTTGTCATCAGTAGCTACGCCTTTTTGCTGTAACAAGTCCTGCGCATTTGGAACAGCTTCAGTCCATTTATTCAATTTATATTGTACTCTTAGCAAGCCTCTCATCGCTTCAAGCTTGTTATCAGTTGTAGTAGCTGCGGTTCGTAATTGGGTGAAGAACTGCTCTGCTTTTACATAATCCTTTAATTCAAAATAGCTGATCCTTGCAGCTTGCAAAATGCTCTGCTCTGCATATTTATTGGGAGCTTTTGCTGCAACATTGCTGTAATAGGTAAAAGCATTCGCATAATCCTTCTTTGTATTATAGATATCTGCAGCAAAGAAGTTCGCATCAATTGCATATTTACCATCAGGGAATTTCCTGAGATAATCTTCCAGGCTTCTCAATGCATTTTCTGTATTCTTATTCTGTAACTGTATCTGTGCAGATGCATAAGTAAGCGAATCTTCTTCTGAGTAAGTAATATTCTTTCCATTGGTCTTCATGAACGTAACGAACTCCCCAGGCTGACCATTCTCAACAAAAATGCTTCTTACGTATTCAATAGCCTGGTCGCTTTCCTCTGAGTTTGGATAACCAGACACCAATCTTTTAAAAGCTTCCAAAGCTTGTGGGTTATTATTAAGATTAAAATGAGCAACACCAAGCTTTAAATAACCTTGCGGAAATAACGATTCTGCATTCTTATTACGTAATAACCTGTTTAACGGATCAATCGATTCTCTGAAATTCTCTTCGGCTAAATAAGTGTTAGCGATTTCCAATTGTGCATCAGGTATCAATCGGGAAGTAGGGTAACGTTGCTCTAAGCTTTCCAGCAACTGCACTTTCTCTTTACTCCTGTTAGCTGCACCACTGATTATCGCTTTTTGAAACAAGGCGTAGTCAGAATTAGGTAATCCAAATCGCATTACATTTTCATACATACTTAAAGCCTGGCTGAAGCGCTTCTCCATAAAATTCACATCGGCAGATCGCAAATATGCATCCTGTTCTACAGCAGGCGATGAAGCAGAAACGGTTTTGGTGATCTGCTCAAACTGTGTTAACGCTAACCGATACTCGGCGTTCTTCATATATGCATAACCCAATGTATAACGGGCATTGACTAAGTTCACCTCTTCATTGCTGAGTGGGTTTGAAATATACTTGTTTAAATAAGCAATGGCTTCATCATTCCTGCTTGTCCTGTAAGCGATCTCTCCCTTCCAGAAATTTGCAAAAGGGATCAATGAAGTGTTATACGGTGAAGATAATAATCGATCTAACAGTTCTTCCGCCTGCCGGAGTTGCTGGTCATTGATCAACTCAACAGCTCTTCCATAAAGCACCCTCGGATATACCCGCTTTACATTCTCACTTTGTGTGCTAAGGCTTTGAAACAGGTTCAAAGCATCCTGGTAGTTATTACCATTCGCCAATGATGCCACGAGTAATTCTCTTGCTTCCTGCTGAAAAGTTGAGTTAGGGTAGTCCCTGGTGAAAGATTGAAATTCATTCAAAGCAATATCATTGTACCCAAGTTCATAACTCAGCTTGGCATAATGAAAACGTGAAACTTCTCTTTGAAACTGGTTACTGTTATTTTGGGCGCCGAACAAAAATGCACTTCGGGCATTCGCTTTTTGTCCTGTCTTTAAATAAGCATCTGCTAAGAGATACATACTGTTTTGCGCCAAAGAGTCTTCTTTACCTCCTAACTCTTTCAGACTGGTGATCGCTTTCTGATATTGTCCAGCTGAATAATACGAATAAGCCAATTCATAGAGATCTTCTCTCCGCACCTTAGCGCTTTTGCTTACATACTCTTCTAAATAAGGAAGTGCTTTCGCAAATTCCTTCTTTTCAAAATAAGCATGTCCAATCAACTGCTTCATTTCAATTTCGTAATACTGTCCTCCTTTTTTCAAGGCATCTTCTGCATATTGAATGGCCTTATCTTTCTCACCATTGAAATAATATATTTCGGCGATATAATAAGGAACGATCTTTTGGTACGTAGGCTGATTTTCTACTACTCTGAAACTTTCCAATGCCTGGCGATAGTTCTTATCGTAGAAAGAAATGAAACCATAATAGTAGTTCGCATCTATATAATTAGGATCAGAAGGTATCTGGCGTATAGCATCAAACAATGGTTTTGCTTCATTAAAACGTTGTGCACCGAAGTATGTATACGCCTGGTGAAATTTCATATCGGCGATCTGCCTGTTACTAAGATTACTTACATCTGCCCGGTTGTAGTATTCCTGTGCTTCTGAAAAATTCTGCTTTCGGAAATAATATTCTGCGAGGTGAAAGCTCATAACCTGTGCTTTTGGCCTGTTATGCTCAAGGTCAATGAACGCCCTTGCAGGTTCTACAGCAGTAGCATCGTTCAACTGCAAGCCACTTACAATACTGTAGTATTTAGCTTCAACCTGGATCGAGATCGGCACATTACTGTACGTATTATTATTCAGCCAAAGCGTTCTGAACAAAGGATAGGCTAAACTGAATTGTTCTTTCTGGTAAAGTTCTTTAGCGAGTTTGAAATCTTCATCCGGATCTGTGTATGCCTTTGTTGCCTGTGATTGTACATTATTGAACATAACAATCATCGCGAGCAACAAGCTGAAAAGTTTACAGCGTTTGATCATATTGTGGGAACGTGTATTTGAAGCAAATGTTTTTTATTCTTTCTTAATGAAACGCAAAAGGTTACACTAAGTTACTATCGGCGGAAGGCAAAGCAAGAACCATTCCACCATTGTGGATAATCTTTGGATGTGATGGTTTTTAACAACAGGCATGAGGTACAGGAATATAAGTACAAATCAGCAGGAAAGAAGTTCCGCATCCAGCTTTTTAGCAAGGCCTTTAGCACCCCATTTCATCACCACGTTATGATTGTATTTAAAAAGAGGTTTCAATATAAAGCTGAACAAATTCATCCACTTTTTATTTGTGTACACGTTCCAGTCATATTGCAGGTATGTAATGCCATCTTTATGATAAAAATGCCAGGTGCCGTCGCCCTCTAACTCACCGAAAGCAACCCCATGAAGTAACTTATAATCTTCTCTCTCCGTCAGTTTTGATTTGAACCTGAGTTTGTAAGGCAATACACTCTTCCATGTATATTCCCTCACGCCATTGATGCCTCTCCCATCACCTTCTTGTAGTTCATCGGCTTTAATAACACCCTTCCACCACTGCGGCCATTCAAGTGAATTATATATGGCATCCCAAACTTCCTCTACCGGAGCTTTGATCTGCCACTTGGTGATGAAAGAATATCTACCTGCCATAACTATTGTTTACCTAAAATAATCAAGCTTTTTGTAAATGATATCCTGACTTATGCACAAAAAAATAGCTCATAGAAAACTATGAGCTATTATCCTTAATGTTATAAGTTATTGTACAGGTGCAGCTTTTGCTTTGTTCCTGAGATTAGTAAGATCAATTCCGATATTAGTGAACCAGTATCCACCATTGAATCCAAATTGTGTTGAATTCCTGCTGTAGATAAAACGTCCGTCACCAGTGTTGGCAAAATTTTTCATCCTGTCAGGATATACATCCCCGATATTGTTCGCACCGATAGTGATGTTCAGGAAGTGCGTTGCATGCAAAGTGATACTAGCATCAGTTACTACTTTAGGACTAAAGTATTCATCTCTTGATCTGTCAGAACCATTGAAGATGGTTGCTACTTTGCCAAAACGCGTAGCTCTGAAGTTCACAGTCACTTTACTCACTCTGTAGTTCACATTCAATGAACCTTTTAATCTTGGCTGGCCTCTTTCAATCCTGCCTCTTTCTTCCATGTTGAATAATACGCCGTTTGCCAATGTAGGATCCGCAGCAAGAACAGGTGAGGTCTTGATATCACCTACTACTTCTGTCTTATTCACGTTAGCAGCGATCGTTACATCCAAGGAACCTACACCTAGTTTAAGATTTTTATTTGCAACCACATCTATACCTCTTGTACGTGTGTTGATCGCATTAGTAAAGAAAATGGCAGAATTGATATCTGGATATGCAGACAGGATAGAATTCACGAGGCTATTACTCTTAGTGAAGCTTCCTGTTAAAACGATCCTGTCATCGATGTTGATCTGGTATGCATCCACGGTTAAGTTGATACCCTTGATCTTAGAGGTGATACCAACGCTGTAATTCATAGACTTTTCAGCATCCAGGCTTGGAATACCAAATGCTCCCGCGATCTGGCTGTTATTTCTAAATGTACCCTGTTGTAAAGGCACTAAACCAGACGAAGTATTTACGAACACAGTACTTACGGCACTGAAATAACGCTGGTGCATAGATGGTGCTCTGAAACCATTACTCACCGTACCCCTGATAGTAAGTGCATCTATGATCTTATAACGCATAGATAATTTACCTGCGATGTTTCCTCCGAAGTCACTGTAATCTTCATAACGGGCTGCAGCATTGATAAGGAAATTATCATTGATATCAGTTTCCAGGTCAACATAAGTACCGTTTATATAACGTGTTTCGTTAACCGCATTTACTGGCTGAAAACCCGGGAATACCTGTGCACCGCCTACTCTGCCACTTTGTGGATCGTAGTTCTTGTAACTGGCTTCCTCTCCTGCTTCGATCTCGTAATTCTCAATTCTTGTTTCGTTACCAAATGCAAGGTTGAATGTTTTTACTCCTATACTCTTACCAAAATCTTTCGAAATATTGAAGCTTCCTGTAGCCTGGCCAAATCTCAGGATACCTGCATCAAATTCAGTTTGTGCATTGGCACCCATCGCATATTGTGATGCATTGTTTGAATTCGCTACATCGAAGTGGAAGTTATTACGTCCATACACACCATTGAATGACCATCTCCAGTTACTCTTTGTTGTTCCCTCTACACTACCACCGATGCTGTTATCGCGAATGGTAGACAATATCTGCGGAAGGAATCCATCAGGATATCTTGCAGCGATCACCTGTGATGTCTGGTAAGGATACCTGTAAAATCCTCCGGCGCTTCCTTCTCTGTAATTAAGCCCACCGAACAAATTAAGATTTACTCTTTCACTTAATGGCAACCCGGCATTGAACATGAAGCCATAATTTTCAACGGCTGAATTACCAATGGTCATATTATTCTTTCTGCTGAAACCTCTCTGTTTGATGATGGCCTCATCCTGCGCCTTTACGTTTGCTAACGCATCACCACTTAATCCTGCATAGTTATAGTAAACACCACCTGTGTAATCACCACTTCTGTTGGTTGCTTCCCTGTCGCGGATATCTGCAAACACATCTAAGAAACCACCTTTTTTGCCCAGTCTCATTCCATGATTTAATCCAAGTCCCCATGCATTTCCATCACCTGCATAATAACCGCCACGGTGAATATTCAAATTCGTTCTTCTTACATCTTTTTTCAACACTACGTTGATCACACCTGCAATCGCATCAGATCCATACTGAGAAGCTGCACCATCTCTCAACACTTCTATTCTTTCGATCGCTGAAGCAGGAATCGAGTTCAGATCAGTTCCTACAGAACCACGACCAATCGTACCGTTCACATTCAATAAAGCGGTATTGTGTCTTCTTTGTCCATTCACCAATACCAATACCTGGTCAGGACCTAAACCTCTCAAAGTAGCAGGATCTATATGATCCGTACCATCGGCTATGGTTTGGCGTGATGAATTGAATGAAGGTGCTACAAAATTCACCATTTGCGTAGGCTCTATCTGACCGGTCATCTGTAACTCCCGTGCGGAGAACACGTCTCTTGGCGCCGCTGTTTGGGTACTCGTACGGATTGCCGTAGAACGTGTACCTACAACAGTCACCTGCTGAATATCTGTATTTCTTTTTAGTTCAACACTCAGCGGGTAAACCTGTCCTGCGGTAAGTGTTACATTAAATGTTTGTGATTGATAGCCCACGAAGCTCACTGTTATCTTATATGATCCTGCAGGGAGTTTCAACTCAAAGTTTCCTGCAGCGTTGGCATAGGTACCCCCTTTGCCTTCAGCTACAACGGATGCTCCTTGTAAAGGTTCCGCTGCGTCTTTAATGGATCCTTTGATGGTGGCGTTTTGAGCGATCGCTGCATTTACCAGCAGCATAGCAAAGAACATCAACCCGAATGAACGGAGAGTTGCAAAGCATTTTCTCATTGGTAGTTAGTTTTGTTTTAGATGGGGGATTTGCAGGTGCAAACCACTAGTGTCTCTTACAATATTACTGAAGCATACGCATAAAGTGAAACAATTTGTGTAAATCTCTCTCTGCATGAGATAGTCTTTAGTTCTCTTATTAAGTGTCATTTATATAATAGTGCGTAAAATGTTGCGAGAACATAGTGCGAGGTAATAATATAAAATAATACGGGTGGTGGTTTACCAGAGCAAACCATATTTCGAACTTGATTGGAAATAGAAAGGGCGTCTGCGCTTCGTTAAAATTCACCTCTCAACACCTACTTTTTTACTTTTTTGGAAAAAACTTTTTCAGTTATTAAAACTAGTACTATCTTTTCGGCTCCTTTATTAAGGGTTTAGGGTTGAAAAAGGGGCCTGTTCTCAGGCCCTTTACTATTATATCTCTTTCTGCATCAACAATTAACTCGCACATCTATCTATGGATACTTCATCATTCAACATTCACCCAGACCGCGAAATTGTGACTACTCGCACAATACCTGTTACCAGAGAAGTTGTATTTAAAGCATGGATCGATCCTGACATATTGAAACTGTGGTGGGGACCAGCTGGATTCACCAATACTTTTTACGAGTTCAATCCGGTACCGGGTGGAAAATGGAAATTTACTATGCATGGGCCGGAGAAAGGCAACTATCCGAATGAAGTCATTTTCCTGAAAATTGAAGCACCTTCATTGATCGCATGGGATAGAATTTCACAGCCACATTTTCGTGTTGAAACCACTTTTGAAGAGATGCCAGGCAATAAAACGAAACTGATCTTTAGAATGCAATTTAACAGCAAAGAAGAATGCGATAAATTGAAAAAATTTGTAGTTGATAAAAACGAAGAGAATTTCGATAAGCTGGAAACGGAATTGAAAAAAAATCAGGATGATCAAGTACGATAAATAAAAAAGACCTGCATTAAAAGCAGGTCTTTTTTTATAAACCTTATTCAGCAGTTTTCGGACTGATGATATTTGCCACCTCGCTGATCTTATTCGCAGGAAACCCACCCTTCTTTGCATGTTCACGTACCAGTTCTTCATTTTCCGCACGGTAGATGCAGTAGATCTTGTTGCCTGTAACATAACTGTGTACCCATTCAATCCTGGGTCCTAATTCTTTCAACACACTGCAGGACTTTTGCGAAACACCTTTTAATTCCTGCTGTGTTGACTGGCCTACATTCTGGATCTCTCTTTCGATTACATACGTTTTCATTGTTGTTTTGTTTTCGTTTTTAACCTGTTTAGTGTCTTGTGCAATGACTGCATAACTCATAAGCATCATGGCAACAAAACATACCATACATGTAAGATTTCTTTTCATACAAAAGGTTTTAAGTGAATGATGACACAAAGCTAGACACCGCGATTGCGGAGATATGTAACGAATCATTCAATGAATGGAAGATCGCCTTGTACAAATCGTTCAATGAATAGTAAAAATCATTCAGCCATTATTGGAGCAGCTCCACGTAGTTCATGGGCAATAACCCATATTTCTTTTTGAAGCATTTAGTAAAGTAGGACGGACTGGTGAACCCTGAATCAAATGTTACCTGCGAGATATTATAAAACTGCTTCTTCATCATCTCCCTGGCCTTCTCCAGCCTAAACTCCTTTACCAGCAGATTAGGGGATAACCCCGTGAGTCCAATCGTCTTCCTGTACAATTGCGATTTGCTCATCGCCATTGATTGGCAATAATCATCAAGGTTAAAGTCCGGGGCCTGCCAATGTGCCTCCAGTGTATCGAATAATTGCACCAGTAATATTTCATCTCCCGGTGAAACTGAAAAAAATGAATGATCCCTGTCCACCAGAACATCTTTTGCTACCAGTTCTTTTACAGCATTGCTGAGTATGATGCAGGATGGTGTAGCAACCGAACTTAGATATTTAGCCAGCTTTATAGTGTCGCCGAAGAGATCGTCATCGTTGCCAACTGGTTCTCCTGCATTAATGGCTATCTTGAAGCCAAGAGATGCAGCATATTGTTCCATTTCAACTTGTAAAGCCGTTGCACAAGCCACAGCATCCTTAGCTGAAGTAAATGAGATGATGAAGCCGATGCCTGGGTGCTCTACTTCTCTCCCATTGTAGCCAGGCAAAGTCTTCCTGACTGCATGGTTGTGTTTTCGAAGCAGATCGTTGGCTTCGCTAGTGCCCAAAGCCTGCCTGAGTAATATTGGATCAATTATTTTGGTAACCAATATTATCCGAAGAGATGGATCATGAAAAACCTTAAGGCCATCCGGGGTTACTACAGCATCGTTGGGATCGTATATTCTGCCTAAGAAAGATTCTACAAGATCATTGCGCACTTCTATGATCTTATTTGGAATAAGACCATGCGCTTCTCCATGCAGCTTTTCAACGGTCTCTTTATCAGGAGCGTCGATAAGACAAAAGATTGTTCCTCTGCTTTCATCTATCCAATAGGTCATGCACTTACAACTGTACTTTTCCTGGTGAAAAAGATCTTTGCGATGAGCATCTGCGACATCTTTAGCATTTACTCCAGGAACAATATGTATATCCATGAAGATGGGCATGGCAGCGGGTGTTGAGCAGGCTAAGGTACACCATCCCAAACACGGTCGGGTCACATGAATAGGTGTTTTTTGGCCGTGTAAAAGAGAGCGATTGATTATCACTAAACTTTTATCTTCATCGCAGAGTTATACTTATGTTCTTTCTTACACGCATCGATAAGCTTCATTTACAAACAAGATCTAACAGGTGGCTGCAGTACTTCACTGTGTTTGTACGGATTGCCCTGGCGGCTGGATTTATTCCATCAGGGTTAGTTAAGATCATGGGCGAGCCGTTTACCGGGCTAACTGAAATGCATCCGATGGGCCACTACTTGTTAGCATGGTATCGCACAGGCTGGTATTACACTTTTGTGGGTGTGATGCAACTTACTGCTGCGCTTTTGTTGCTGATACCACGAACGGCCACATTAGGAGCGATCATCTACTTCCCTATTATACTTAATATATGCCTGCTCTCCTTATCCGTTCGTTTTGAAGGATCACTTGTTTCATCTCCATTAATGGTATTAGCCAATTTTTATTTATTCTGGTGGGATTATCACAAGTTGAAATACATTTTTCCTTTCAATCATCGTACAGCTAGTAACGCTTTGCCCATACAAACAAGCAACAGGTTTCCGATTAAATTCTTTACCGGTGGTTTTATCACTCTTGCCACGGTAGTGTTGTCGCTTGCGTTCGGATATGATATTTATCCACGAAACCATATTAAAGATTGCAATAGCCAATGCGAAGGGAGTGATCATCCTAAAGCCTGTTACGATTTCTGCGATTGTATTCACAAACAAGGGCAATCGCTGGATAGTTGTTTGAAGGTGTATAATAATGCAATTAAAGCTGGCAAGTAATGAATTCGTATTTTGAATATACAGACCAGCTAGGAAACATTATAAAACTTCCTCTCAAACCTCAAAGAATCATCTCACTGGTTCCCTCTCAAACAGAATTATTATTTGACTTAGGGCTGGATGAAGAAGTTATTGGCATCACTAAATTTTGCATTCATCCAAATAAATGGTTTATAAGCAAACCCAGGGTTGGCGGAACGAAAAATATAAATATTGAAAAGATAAAATCACTTCAGCCGGACCTGATCATTGCGAATAAAGAAGAGAACGTAAAAGAACAGATCGAAGCATTGCAGGAGTTTGCTCCGGTTTGGACAAGCGATGTAAATAATTTGGATGAGGCTTTAAAAATGATTCAATCCGTTGGTGAGATGGTTGATAAAGCTGAAAAGTCAAGATCGATTATTAATAATATTAAAAGAGGATTCGAATTAGCCAGGCCCTTTAATACAGAATTGACTGCAGCATATCTTATCTGGAAAGAACCTTACATGACCGTTGGCAGAGATACATTCATTAATGATATGTTACAAAGAGTTGGTCTTAAGAACGCATTCTCCGGGTATACGCGTTATCCTGAAATAAGTCTCGAAGAGATTGCTTCATCTCAATGCGAGGTAGTTATGTTATCATCCGAGCCTTATCCTTTCAAAGAAAAACATATCAGCGAATTGCAATCTTTTCTACCCAATAAAAAGATCATATTGGTGGATGGTGAAATGTTCAGTTGGTATGGCAGCCGCTTACAATACGCACCCCGATATTTTTTGCAGCTAAGAGATAAAATCAATGAACTATAAACTGTACTTATCTTTAACGCATGCAGCAGGATATTGATAAGCCGTCGAAGAAAAAACCGTTCTTTCCCATCAATAAACAACTGAGAAAGTATCTAAGATCACAGGGAAGGGATATGGACCTTCCCGTTTCATATAATGAGCTGCTCAACATCACTTACTCGGTTTCTTTAAAAGATAAGCAAGGCAACGATACACTCTGGGAAAAAGCGTTGTACGATATGAAGGAATGGGAACATTTAAGAGAAGGCCTTGTTCAACTATATGCAATAATCAAAACCGAAGGTGAACTTACTTTCACTAAACATTTAGACGTTGCAAGAGTAGATTATTGCACTTTCGGTAATTCCAATCCCTTCCGCATTCGCATCATCAATAAGTTCAACGACAACTACGATCATTATTATATTAAGAAAGAAGATGCTTCAAGGGTGTATGGTTTGGAACTTGAACATTTACTCTCTCCCAACAGCTTGAATTTTCTTACAGGCAGGGAAACTTTGGTGGAAGAACATGTTGCAGGAATACCCGGCGATATTTTTATTAAAGATCATCTTGAAAGACCTGAGACCAATAAGATCCGTTTGGCTAAAGAGTTCGTAAAGTTTAACGAACGATGTTTTGTTCGATTATTAGGCGATATGCGTAGCTATAATTTTGTAGTAGATATCACCCCTGATATTGAAGACTACCAATACCGCATCCGTGCCATTGATTTCGACCAGCAATCTTATGAAGGGCGAAGGAATTTATACCTGCCACAGTTCTTCAAAGAGAACAACCCGCTGGTAGAACTTTGCATGAAATACCTGAACAAAGACAGCATTGAACAATACCAGGCGGAAGAGCGCACCCTGATGGCTTACCGTTTTACAGCGTCTCGCTACCGCATAGCGGAACTGCTCGACATCATGTCGAAGGACAGGATATCCACCCCTGAGAAGCAGGCACAGTTGAGAACGCAGCTTGCCGAACATTTTCAAACCAGTGATTTTGACCCAGCCCAGACAATGGGCGACCTGGTGAAGCTATCACTGAAGCATTCGCTGAAAAAGAGTTTGAACTTAAAGTGAGGGCCGGTTCAGCTGCCAACGCCCTTAGAACATTTACCTCCTGTCTCCTACATTCCATTTATATACTTACGTTGGCGCAGATGGTCTGCGACTCAACCTTAAGATGTAAATATCACTGCCTTATCGCCTGCAGTTTTATCATTGAGATACAGTTGTACATATTTAAACCAGGGCTTCCCTCCAGATATCCCGCCTTTATAAAAGAGTGGCTCAAATACGGGATATAGGCGGGATATCTACGGGATATCATTGGAGTTTCCATACCCTGGTTACATTACAAATGAGTAGGCAGGTAACAACATAAACATTACAATGGTACTGGATGATAAATAGTGCTTGCAAGTAATCCGGCCTGGCGTGTATAGCATGGGCATTTCAAACACAGGATTTCAATTCAGTGAAATTATCTATGAAGCATTCACTTAAGAAGCGCCTCAACCCGAAGAGAATTATCGAACTGTGCTTTCAATTTGCTGATGAAAGTCTTTTTTCTCCTTAGCAGCCACTGCCTATATTTGCCCAACTTTTAACGGACGATGTAGCGCTGTTTGCTGAGTAAAAAATCCAACAGTACAAGTGAGTGACACAACGAAGCTAAATAGCAGCACCACAGCTCGTCCTCAAAAAATTACTCAAACTATGGCAAATCAAAAAATTCTGGAACTTCTTGGAAAAGACGCTGAGTATTTACTGAATTACCAGTCGAAAACAGTTGATAAAAGTCAATTGCATTTACCTTCTGGCGACCATATGGACAAGATCTGGAGCCAAAGCAATCGCAACAACCAGGTTTTGCGTAGCATGGATCAGTTGTTGAATCACGGTCGTTTGGCGGGAACTGGTTACTGCTCGATATTTCCTGTTGACCAGGGAATTGAGCACAGCGGCGGAAGTGCATTTGCCCCCAATCCTATTTATTTCGATCCTGAGAACATTGTGAAACTGGCTATTGAAGGTGGTTGTAATGGTGTAGCTTCTACTTACGGTGTACTGGGAATTTTGAGCCGTAAATATGCCCATAAGATCCCTTTCATTGTAAAGATCAATCACAATGAGTTTTTAAGTATGCCCAATAAATTTGATCAGACCATGTTCGGTACCGTTAAAAGTGCCTGGAATATGGGGGCGATCGGTGTAGGTGCTACTATTTACTGGGGTAGTGCAGAAAGCGCAAGACAACTTAAAGAGGTGGCTGAAGCTTTTGAATTGGCTCATGAGCTGGGAATGATGACCATATTATGGTGTTATCTCCGCAATAATTCCTTTAAAGTAGAAGGAACAGACTACCATACTTCTGCTGATATGACCGGACAAGCTAACCACTTGGGTGTCACGCTACAAGCTGATATTATTAAACAAAAACTCCCCACTAACAACGGCGGTTACCTGGCCACTAAACACGGTAAGACCAGCCAGTTGGTATACGATAAACTCACCACTGAACACCCTATCGATCTTTGCCGTTACCAGTTGCTGAATTGCTATAATGGTAGAGTTGGACTGATCAATTCAGGCGGCGAAAGTAAAGGTGCCAGCGACCTCCAGGAAGCAGTTTACACCGCTGTGGTTAATAAGAGAGCCGGTGGCATGGGGCTCATCCTTGGCCGTAAAGCTTTCCAAAAACCTATTGAAGAAGGTATCAAATTGCTCAATGCTACACAGGATGTTTACCTGGATAACACGATCACTATTGCATAAACAATCTTACTCAAGCTTCTCTTTGATGTGAGGGGCTTGAGTAAATTTTATTGACCAGGCTGCATCGCTATTGTTGGCGTTCCTTGCGTCGCTCCCAAAGGTTCAGGACGTGCTATAACCAGGAGTTATCAGGGAAGGCCCAAATCAAGCCTCACGAAATAATAACTATCTTCAATTCCCCATAGCAAAAACCAGCTAATGAAGAAAGAGCAAACAGAGGATATAGAATCAAACTTGACCGGTAACGATACCGGCGGCAATGAAACCAGGCCAAAATGGTATCAACGCCTTAGAAAAGGTATTACCACTTCCACTGCAGATAAAAAAGAAACCCCTGAAGGGCTTTGGACCAAGTGCCCCGAATGCAATCACATTACCACAACCAAAGACCTGGAAGAGGCTTACTATGTTTGCCCTAAATGCGATTATCATCATCGCATCGGTAGCGAAGAATATTATGATATCATTTTTGATAATCACGAATACGAAGAGCTGTTTGAAAATATTCAAAGCAAAGATTTTCTCGGATTCACAGATCTGAAGCCGTATAAAAGAAGATTGGAGGAAATCTATTCCAAAACAGATCTTAAAGATTCAATGCGGGTGGCTGTGGGTAAGGCTAATGGTGAAGGATTAGTTTGCGCCTGTATGGATTTTGAATTTATAGGTGGTTCCTTAGGCAGCGTAATGGGTGAAAAGTTCAGCCGTGCAGTTGATTATTGCCTCGAGCACAAGCTTCCTTACCTGGTAATATGTAAGAGTGGCGGGGCGAGAATGATGGAATCAGCTTTTAGTTTAATGCAGTTGGCGAAAACCAGCGGTAAGCTCTCTCAATTAAGCGATGCAAAGCTTCCATATATCTCCTTACTTACTGATCCTACATTCGGTGGTATCTCCGCCAGCTTTGGAATGCTGGGCGATTTAAATATTGCTGAGCCAGGTGCTTTGATCGGTTTTGCCGGACCCAGGGTTATTAAAGAAACGATCAAGAAAGATCTTCCACCTGGTTTTCAAAGAAGTGAATTCTTACTCGAGCATGGATTTCTTGATTTTATTGTGAACAGAAAAGATTTGAAGGATAAGTTAGCTCAGGTAATCAAATTGTTCAGGAGTTAATGTGTTTTCAGAATATTACATTTGTCCCGCTTTTAATAGCGGGATTTTTATTTATGGCAAAGGAAATTTCAAACAGGCAGGCGTATTTCAATTACCACATAGAAGATAAGTATGTGGCTGGCGTTGTTTTATTGGGAACGGAGGTTAAATCAATCCGGGATGGCAAAGTGAGTTTCAATGATGCGTTTTGTTTATTTGAGAAAAAGGAACTCTGGCTGAGAGGCATGTACATAGCTGAATATTCTCACGGCACTGCGAACAATCATATCGCAGTACACGACCGGAAATTACTCCTCACTAAAAGAGAACTTAAACGGCTTCAACAGTCGCTGAAAGAGAAAGGGCTGACGATAGTGCCTTTAAAAGTTTTTTTTACTGAAAAAAGCCTGGTAAAAGTGGAGATCGGGTTAGGCAAAGGAAAAAAACTGCATGATAAAAGAGACACTATTAAACAGAGAGACACTGAAAGAGAGATCAAAAGATATTTAAAATAGATTTATTCATTCCTGTGAATAACAACAATGCAACTTTTCATCTTATCCACTTCCTTTAGGATACCTTTCGCCCAAACTAACTTACATCCTCATCTAGCATGATTATTGGTTAATGCAAACGAAATCTCTTTACATGAAAAGCCTGCTGTGTGTGTTCAGCTTATTGCTGCTCACCTTATTTACATCTGCACAAACAGTAATTGGTAAATGGTATGGCATAGGCAATGCGAACTTTCACGGGAGCAATGATAATTACCTCATTGAAATGATACTTGAACAAAAAGGCACTGCTGTAAGCGGCGAGTTCAATTATTATTTTAAAAATGCTTTTTTTCCTAATAAAATTTCCGGCAGCTTCGATAAAAAATCCAGGAAGCTTTATATAAAAACAACTCCAATCACTTACTTCCGTTCGGCCGCAGTAAATGGTGTTGAATGTGCGATGAGTGGTGATTTTACTTTGATCGCTTCACGAGCTGAAACTTCTTTGTCAGGTAAGTTCAGTAGTTCAGATTTCTATGCATATACCTGCCCCGAGATATTGATGAATCTTAAACTTTCAAAAGAAGAAACAAGTTTAGAAGAGTATGTTGAGGATAATCGGAAGGAAGAAACGATCACTCCGGAAAAGAAAGAGATCACTACAGCTGTAATACCTGTTGAAGTAAAAGAAAACATTTTAGATTTCAAGAAAAGAAGAATTGAAGAAGCTGCGAACATAGAAGTAGAATCTTCTCAACTCTCTGTTCAGCTATATGATAATGGACAAGTGGATATGGATTCTGTAAGCCTGTACTACAATAATAAACTCCTGGTGCAAAAAGAACAGCTTACTGTAAAAGGTTTACGTTTTACGATTAATGTAGATTCATCTATAGTAAATGAGCTGAGTATGTTTGCAGAGAATCTTGGATTTATTCCACCCAATACGGCGTTAATGGTTATCTATGACGGGCAAAAACGTTACGAGATCAATCTTACCAGTACACTGCAAACAAATGGTACAGTACGGATCAAAAAGAAAAAACCAAAAGGTGAATTTGATTTTTAGTAGAAAGCGCTTGTTGCATTTATTAATACAGCGGATGTACTTTGCTAAAATAATCCAATGAAAAAACTCCTATCTATTCGCTACTCCCAAAGTGCGTTTGACTTTTCGATGCTGTTATTGAGATTGAGTTTCGGCTTATTGATGATCTCACAACACGGTATGTCTAAGCTCATGAATTTTTCAAAGATCGCAGGCACCTTTTATGACCCTATGGGTATTGGAGGTAAATGGAGTTTGGTTCTCGTACTATTTGCGGAGGTCTTTTGTGCAATGTTCATCGTATTAGGTTTATTTACGAGGCTGGCAGTGATCCCGCTTATTATAGTGATGTTAGTGGCTTTTTTCGGAAGGAATAATGGAGAGGTTGCAGGTGGAGAAACAGCGCTGCTATATATGACCGCATATTTAGTGCTGCTTTTCTGTGGCCCCGGCCGCGTGAGTGTTGATGGAATGATCAAAAAATAATAACTAAACCTATCAATCTTGTACGAGTCGTCAACACAGCTGAGAGTCCGCTATGCAGAAACTGATCAAATGAACGTGGTGTATTACGGAAATTATGCACAGTATTTCGAGGTAGGTCGTGTAGAAAGTATCAGGACTCTTGGAATCAGTTATAAGGATTTAGAAGCCTCCGGAGTTATAATGCCTGTGGTGGAAATGCATGTGAAATATCTTCGTTCTGCACAATACGACGATCTGTTAACGATCAAAACAATCCTCAAAGAATTGCCAACCGATCACAGAATAGAGTTTTTCCAGGAAGTGTTTGATGAAGAGGGGAAATTGCTGACCAGTGGAAAAGTGGTTCTTTATTTTTTAGACGCTAAGACGAGGCAGCGTACAAACATCCCTGAAAACCTCCGGGCGAAACTTCAGCCATACTTTAAAAATTAAGATGTAAGCCTGTTATTGATTTGCCCATCGATCAATTTAAAAAGATGATACGGTTTATACGTTCGCCAATTGGGCAGATCCATCAGCTCTATATAGTAGTTAAGCTTTTTCTTCCTAAAATCATACTGTGTGGCTTCAGGCATATTTAAAGAAACGATCCATCCGTTATCGTCACTCACATCATCATACCACTCTTCGTAATATTCCCTGTCGCTGCTATGAAAATTGAGAACATTTTCACTGATCAGAATAAACTTGTTAATGCCTTCCTGCATCATAGGGTCTATTACATCCCGCTTAAGTGTCATGATATCATTTTCGATTGCATCATTCCACTCTCCTATTAATTCTATCACCCCAAAGTTTAGTTCATAATCTACATAGATCACTTTTAAATAAAGCGTCTTGCTGCCAAAATCATCCCACTGCGGATGTATGTAAAAATTGTATACGGTTTGCGAATATTCAAACTCACTATGCACCCGTCCAAAGAAGGGTGATTTCGGATCTTCTTCCGATATATAAATATGCCTCCAGTTATAATATGGCTCTATCTCATGCATATGGCAAAGTTCCTCTAATCAAGAATCCTTACAAAATTGAAACCAATGAAACTGGCCTATTAAAATGTTATGTTTTATCGCAACATTTTTTAGGATTTATTTTCCTGAATACAATTTCCCGGGAGAAAAGCATAATAAAAAATCCCGCCAGGTTCCTGGCGGGATTATACTGATCAAATAATATTTATTGCACTACTACCTTATCTTGGTACACAGCCTTTCCATCTGTACTTAGCACTTTAACAAGATACATTCCTCCCGAAGTTGATCTGGGTAAATTCACTCTTTGATTTTGAACACCGGTTATATTAACAATATTATTCAACACCTTTCTACCGCTGACATCTGTGAGTTCAATTGTATACATTCCCGGAGTAACTTTTTCAAAATTTACATTAAAGAACCTGTTAGAAACAGGATTTGGATAAACAGATATCACGTTATTACCCCTTATTTCTTTGGGAGACTCCTTTTGAGTTATGGCTTCGGCATAGGCAATGTTGCCACCTGCAAGATCTGATGCATTCCAGACATCTGAGCCTTTCTTTGCCAAAACGGTAGCTTCTAATGTTCCCAGGTTTACACGGTAATAGTTTTCAGTCTGAGATGCACACGTTACCAGCACATCACCATTAGCATCTACTGCGGCACCATTTACGGTATAGCTAGCAGGTAATCCTTTTACTGACCCGATAAACTCTGTAACACGTGTAGCAGGATTTACAACAAAAACATTTCCTCTCATGCTGAATACATACAGGTTTCCATATGCATCAGCGATCATATCTCCTCCCCAACCTGTACATTGATTTTTAACAGAGAGACCGTTATTCTTTTTAGAATCAATTAAAGCACCAAGGTTGGTAACTGTTGGTTTTGCATCAGTAGTAAAACGAATTAAACTGCCTCCATCATTTGTCAGGGCATATCCATACCCGTCCGCAGCAATCACCATCCGGGTGATCACGTTTGCTTCTATATGCTTGGCACCGGAATTGA
Source organism: Bacteroidota bacterium (assembly GCA_023429825.1). Taxonomy (GTDB): domain Bacteria; phylum Bacteroidota; class Bacteroidia; order Chitinophagales; family Chitinophagaceae; genus JAEZDC01. The sequence goes on from JAEZDC010000007.1 coordinate 28,649, forward strand.
AATTAGGATCAGCGTTAATAACTACAGTAGCTTCTTTAGTATTCAAATCAAAGTAGCGAAGCTCATCGCCACGCATATTAGTATAATAAAGTCTGTTGCGTTTGGAATCGTAGGCTGCAGCAGCAACGCCTGAATTGGTTGGTGATATACTTTCCTCGCCTCTCTTCCCTCCTATTATCTTCGCCTTTACCTGGGTCGATGGATCGAAGATCGTTCGTACCACTTCTCCTGTGCCGAGATCGATCTCCCGTACAGTTACCCAATTATAAGTTCCTTTTACATCGCTGGTAATTGCGTAAGCTCTGTTATTCTGAGCCTGAGTGTTGAAGAAATAAAGACTAAGTGCAGAAAGTAAAATTGCTCTCTTCATAAGCGGATTTTTAATGTGCTGAATGAATCCAAATTATGAAAAAAGCGGATACCTTATGCTTTAATTTTTTGAACGGAATCAATGGCTTTTTTTACACTTCCATTTTGCAGCAGCAATTGTTTGGCTTCATCGTAATTAGTGAGATCAAGCTTTTCCATTAACATCTTCACACCTCTGTCAACCAGCTTTTCGTTAGTGAGCTGCATGTTCACCATTTTATTATCCTCTACTCTACCCAATTGGATCATTACCGAAGTAGAGATCATATTGAGCACAAGCTTTTGAGCTGTTCCGCTCTTCATTCTTGTGCTCCCGGTAACAAATTCAGCTCCTACCACCACTTCAATAGGAAAATCAGCCGCGGCAGAAACCGGGGAATTTGGATTACAACTAATGCTTCCCGTTATGATCCCTTTTTCACGGCATTTATTTAAAGCACCTATTACATAAGGAGTAGTTCCACTCGCTGCAATTCCAACTACCACATCTTTATCGCTAACAAAATGTTTTTCAAGATCGGTCCAACCTTGTTCCCAACTATCTTCTGCAAATTCAACCGCCTCCAGAATGGCTTTCTCACCACCTGCGATCACACCAATCACTAATCCATGGGGTACTCCGTAAGTAGGAGGACATTCACTGGCGTCAACTATTCCTAATCTGCCACTTGTTCCTGCACCAATGTAAAATAATCTTCCGCCTGCAAGCATTTTATCTGAAATAGCAGAAGCTAGTTTTTCTATTTGTGGAATTGCTCTTTCTACGGCAAGTGGTACGGTCTTATCCTCTGCATTGATATTTTGCAGCAGTTCCTGTACTGACATCTTTTCCAGGTTCCTGTAAGATGAAGGTTGTTCCGTTACTTTTATAAATTCTCCCATTAGCATCAAGATTTAGTTAGCTCCCCTATGAAAATCTATCAATCCTTCCATCGGGTTCTTTAATACTGTTCCTAATTCCAATTCGTACGTTCCGCAAAGGTCTTGTAAAACATCTTTGAAACCAAAGGCAATGCTGCCCACAAAATTTACAGGCAATGTCCAGGTTTCGCGGTATTTGTATAAATGATTAAAGAAAAAATCATTCAAACCATCTTCAATGATATTTTCTATCATATAATGTCCGCGGTTTTCAGCAAGAAAGATAGCAAACGAAGCAAGATACCTGTTTGCCAAGGGCTTCTTATATACGTTTTCCAGGATCTCCATAGGTGTTGTTACAAACTTCGCATCAAACCTCGATCGCAGGTCCTCATCAAAAGTGTTGTAGAGATAGTATTGAATAACTTTTTTACCGAGGTACGCCCCGCTTCCTTCATCTCCTAAAACATAGCCGATGCCAGGACTATTCTTTACTATCTTCTGCCCATCATAATAACAACTATTACTTCCTGTTCCTAAAATGCAGGCAATTCCTTTTGTATTGCCACATAAAGACCTGGCCGCAGCCATTAGGTCGTGAGTAGCCTCGATTTTAGCTGATAGAAATAATTTCTTTAATGCACCCTTTAACAACTTTACATTGTTTGGATTTGCAAGACCCGTTCCGTAGTAATACACCTCTTCTATCTCAACCTTTAGTTTCGGAAGAAGTTCCTTTTGTATTAATTCAATAATTTGTTCAGCATTTAAAAAGTAAGGGCTTATGCCCTGAGTAGTAATGATCTTTTTCTTTCCATTGTTCAGCAAACACCATTCGCATTTTGTAGCGCCGCTATCAGCAATTAATTTAACTGGCATATTTATTCTTTTTCAATTGAGCGCAACGCCAAAGCTCAGAATATATGGTTATAAAAAAAATGATTCATCTCAGCCGATAATACTACCGCGGTATTCACCACTTATCACCGTTATCAGGCTTACAATAAACTTGTAAACTAATCAGCTATCGAACTTCAATTATCTTCGCGGCTCAAGATACAAAGAAGTGATTTTTATGGGAAGTAAAAAACTGCAGGTTTGGTTGCCGATACTTTTTGCGCTGGTGATGATACTGGGTATGTCTATTGGCTTCAAGCTGAGAGAGAACGCAGGCGCAATGAGTTTTTTTAAGATCAGCAAACAAACTCCTGTACAGGAAGTATTGGAATTGATAGATGCCAGGTACGTGGATAAACTTACTAATGACAGTCTTTCCCAAACCGCTATCGAACAAATTTTAGAAAAACTAGACCCACACTCAGTTTATATCCCTGCTTCCGATCTCAAATATGCCAATGAAGATCTAGAAGGAAACTTCGAAGGTATCGGTGTAGAGTTCCAGGTATTTTATGACACAGTGAATGTGGTAAATGTTTTGAAAGATGGCCCTTCTTTCAAAGCAGGTTTGCAGGTAGGCGACAAGATTGTAAAAGTGAATGATACGATCAACCTGGTAAAGTCTAATCCTGAAAAGATAAGGAGATCACTTAGGGGCCCGCGGGGAAGTGAAGTGAAGGTTACTATTGTTAGGTCGGGCCAGCTAAAAAACTTTACGATCAGCAGGGGAACTATTCCGCTCCCTGCAGTAGATGCAGCGTACATCATTCAGCCCAAAACCGGTTATATTCATTTGGGAAAGTTTTCTGAAACCGCTTATGAAGAGTTCATGCAATCATTAGAAAAGCTACAGAAATCAGGAATTGACAAACTTATCCTCGATCTTAGGGGAAACGGGGGTGGATTCATGAAAGAAGCTGTACAAATAGCGGATGAATTCTTGGACGATGATAAATTGATCGTTTATACGCAAGGCAATCATGTAAAAAAACAGGAGGAAAGAGCCAGAAGAGAAGGGTTATTTGAAAAAGGCAAACTTGTGATTCTGATAGATGAAACTTCTGCCTCTGCAAGTGAGGTGTTAGCCGGTGCCTTACAGGATTGGGATCGGGCAACCATTGCCGGACGCAGAAGCTTTGGAAAGGGACTGGTACAGGAACAATATCAATTAAGTGATGGTTCGGCTTTGAGGCTTACTGTAGCCCGTTATTACACTCCTTTAGGTCGTAATATTCAAAAGCCTTATACACAAGGGAGGGCTAAGTACGAGGAGGAATTGATGGAAAGATATCATAACGGCGAAGTGGTATACGGTGATACTTCCAAACATCAAACGCAGCCTTATAAAACACCTGGTGGCAGAACTGTTTACGGAGGAGGTGGTATTACGCCTGATGTGTTTGTAGGAGCTGATTCCGGCCAGATGGATAAAACAATTGCTTCGTTATACAGGAAAGGAACCTTAAGCAACTTCATTTACAACTATTATGTAGCCAACTTATCCATGTTTAATAAATTCAAAGACCCGATCTCCTTTTCAAAGCAATTTGATTTTGGCGAGACGCAATGGACAGCATTAAAAAACTTTGCTGCTAAGGATTCTATTCAGCTCGATAATGTATCTCTAACTGATAAATCAGAAACGCTTCAAAGGATGGAAATGCTCATGGCAAGACAGATATGGCGAAGTGAAGGTTATTACCAGGTCTATAACCAAACTGATAAAGCCATAAAAAAAGCTTTGGACATATTAAAATAAAAATATTATCTTGTCGTTTCTATAATCAAAGGCACTCAACCTAAGACAGGAAAGAACCAAGACTAAACTTTCACCTTCAGATCAATCCCGGTAATTCACTCATATTTTGTCTTGTTTAATATGGAAAAGATTTACATCCGGAGAAAGAACCAGGTAATTTCTGGTCCTTACCAAATCTCCCACCTTCAAACTGCCGGTTTAAATGCCAGTGATAAGGTATGGTATGAAGGCTTGCCTAACTGGACACCTGTTTCGCAGGTAGATTTCCTTAGAAGATCTGCCGTAAAGGGTTCATTATTCAGAAGAATGTTCGGCAAGTAACATCCCGCCTATACTCCCCAGCACCGCAATGGGGCCAGTTACTCATTTGTGTTAAGAGGTTATAAAATGTGATGAAGAGTTTGTTATGAACTACAAACTTCGTAGATTGCATTACGAAAACAATCGTAACATGAGTACTAAACAAATTAAGCCTACAGAAAGCGAGCTGGAAATCCTCCAGGTATTGTGGGACAAAGGCCAGGCCACTGTGAGAGAAGTTCACGAGGAGCTTTCTGCGATAAAGGATTCAGGCTATACCACTACCCTCAAATTGATGCAGATCATGTTTGAAAAAGGTATAGTGAAGAGAGACGATAGCAACAAGACCCATATTTATGAAGCGAATGTGAGCCGTGAAAGCACACAAAATCAACTGATGGGCAAAATGGTAGATTCATTATTCGGAGGTTCTTCAGCACAGTTAGTAATGCAGGCTCTGGGTAACACTAAGGTGAGCAATGAAGAACTCGATGAAATCCAAAAAATGCTAGACAACCTGAAAAACAAGTAATCTTATGCCTTCCCTTTCCCAATTACCTTTTTTACAGGCACTGGGGTATGCAATTGCTAACAGCTTATGGCAAATGGCATTGGTGTGGATCGTGTTTGTGCTGCTAAACAGTGTATTTAAGTTCAGAAGTGAGATCAAATACAAAACAGCCGTAGCTGCACAGCTTATCGGCTTTTCCTGGTTTGTAATAACACTGCAATTCTATTATAAACAGTGCAGTGAAGCATTACAACTGGCCAAAGCTATGAGTTTACATAATGGAGGAGAAAGTGTACTGCTGTCTCCTGCAACTGAAACGTTCAGCGGCTACATGCTCAATTTTGTGGTAAAGACAGAACAGGTATTACCTTACCTGTCTATTGCATATATAGTACTATTAGTATTTCTCACTCTCCGGTGGTTCAGGGCATACAGATATACGCAGATCGTGCGCCTGAACGGGCTACATAAAATAGATGTTGATTGGAAGCTCTTTGTTAATCGTATTGCTTCGCAACTTGGGATAAAGCAAACAGTAAGGATCTATCTGAGTGAACTGGTAAAAAGCCCGGTAACAATAGGATTTATCAAACCGGTGATCCTGGTTCCTATAGCCAGCATCAATCATCTTACTGTTCAGCAACTCGAAGCTGTTATCCTGCATGAGTTGGCTCATATCAAACGCCACGATTATTTACTCAATATATTATTATCGATCATTGAACTGGCTCTTTTCTTTAATCCATTTACAAGATTGATCAATAAATCAATATCGAAGGAAAGAGAAAATAGTTGCGATGACTGGGTGTTGCAATACCAATATAATCCTTCAATGTATGCTGAAGCTTTATTGAGAATTGCCGTGTTACAGAAAACACCGGTAATGGCAATGCATGCAGTAAAAAGTAAAGGTGAACTGGTAGCAAGAGTGCAACGTATGATTCACCAGAAAGACAGTAGGTTCAGCTACCGCCACCAGCTTCTAGCTTTGTTGTTAATGACCGGCATACTTACATCATTAGCCTGGTTCGACCCGAACCAGTTGAAGACACAGGAGACAGCTTCCGCGATCAAACCAACTGAGCTTCCATATGTAGTAGAACCTTTGGCAGCTAAAGTGGATAATCCATTCTTCAATCCTATTTCTTTTTTTAATGAACCATTGAAAGAAGAGGTACAAAAGACGATCAAATTATCGCGTAAAGAGCTGGCCAGGGTGAAAAGAGATCTGGAAACAGCTGCAAGAGAGATTGAATTACCCAAGATTTCCCCTGTAACAGTTGAGAATCTTGAATTAATAGAAAAAAGCTTATCGCATGTTGAAAAGAATATGAAGAAAGGCTTATTCTCTACAACTAAAATGCGTACTCAACTAGATCAACTTCACAGCAATTATTTTACAGTCGACTCCCTTGTAAAGCATCGTAACAATTTCACTTTTGCTTTTGCTCCGTTTGGTATGCAGTGGCAAAGCCAGAGTATAGAAGAATTAAAGAAGGCAGAGGTTAGTATAGCTAAAGCGTTAAAAACAAAACAGATATCTGCAATTGATGCAAAGAAATTCCAGGAAGATATACATAAGGCAATGGAAGATCTGAAGCACTTTGTAATGCCTACCACAGACTTTGGCTTTGCAGATAAAGCAGGTGCCGGAGTATATTATTTTGACGGCAGTGAGGAAGAAGCAAAATTGAGAAGCTTGGATAAGTTTCGAACTTACTATCAAACTGCTCCTACAGCGGCATTCAGACAAAGAAATGAAAAGGAGGAATTAAAGGAAATAGAAGAACATAATCGAAATTCAAGGATTGCCTCTGGTCAAAGAAAAGTGAAGATGAAAATTGATTCATTAGAACTGGTCGCTTCAAAAAAACGCCACGAGCTAATGGATAATAAAGCTGTTGTACGTTACCAGGATATGGTGAATCTTCACAAAGCTCCGATAGTTGTTACTGAAGGTGAATATACACTCACTGTTCCCCAGGGAAAACGTGTGGTAACATCTCCGGGGGCCACTGCTTATACTTACGTATATGGCAATACCACAAAAAAGAAAGAAACAACCTGCATAGATTGTAAAGAAAAAGAGACAGTAAAGAGCGAATGTGAGCCGTCAAAAACCAATACGAGAACTCCGCTAAAACCTGTGACGGTGAATGGAAAAATTTATCATGTTCCTTCGCAAAGGAAGGCTGGTGAACCTGTCATTACTATCGAAATTCATTAATAAAAAAGCATCTTAAGATGCTTTTTTTATTGTTCCCAAATCGAATACTCATATTGAGCTTGTCATTCACTATTTGTAAATCTGTATTTTTAGATGAATGACCAAAGAAGAATTATTATATGAGCTTACTGCTCACAACTATGTAATGTTGAAGCCCTCACCTGTGCATGGGATAGGAGTATTTGCCATCACTGATATACCTAAAGGAACACAAAATATTTTCTCAAAAGGAATTGGTAATTGGATAAAGGTTTTAAGAAGCGAAATAGATGCACTCCCTCAACATTCAAAAGACGTAGTAGAGAATTATTGTCTTTATGATGAGCGATACTACTGGCTTCCCGATTATGGATTTAAAGTAGTTGACCTTGCCTGTTTTCTTAACCATTCAGATGAGCCAAACCTGGTCTCTGTTAATGACGGCGAATATTTCCAGTCTACCAGGGATATACGAGCCGGCGAAGAGTTGTTTCTCGACTATGGAGAAATAATAGATGAGTGATCCCTAAAACTGTATGATCTTCATTTTCGGCACTAATGACTTCATTACACTCCATGCTATTAGGTATGCCACGGCACAAATGGAGAAAATAATAAAATAGCCGGCCTCTTTTCCCTGGAATCCGAGGAATTGCATTTGGGTCTTATCAGCATGTGTAAATAACACGCCGGAGCCTTTATTAATGAGGAAAGATCCAATACCTCCTGCCATTCCCCCGATACCCGTTATTGTTGCAATAGCTGATTTAGGAAACATATCTCCAACGGTAGAAAAGATGTTTGCACTCCACGATTGATGTGCAGCACCTGCGATACCGATAATGACCACCGGTATCCAGTATGTATAAGAGCCTAAGGGCTGAGCAAGCAATGCAAGCAATGGAAAGAATGCGAAGATCAACATGGCTTTCATTTTGCCCGCATAAGGATTCATACCTTTCTTTTCTACGAAGAAGCCAGGCAACCATCCACCAATAATTGATAATAGGGTTATACCATATAATACAAACAATGGTATAGAACCCTTTGCAGAATCGATCCCATAAATATCTTTCAGGTACGCCGGCGTCCAGAATAAGAAGAACCACCAAACACCATCAGTCATGAATTTGCCGAATGCAAAAGCCCATGTTTGTTTATAAGAAAGACAATTAGCGAACGACATTTTTTTCTCAGCGGCAATCACAGGTTCACTCACCTGGTTGTTTATCACAATATCCTGTTGAATGTACTCCAGTTCCCCTTTATTCACCTTAGGATGAACTTCAGGCTTTTTATACATCGCTGTCCAGAAAAACATCCACACAAAACCTAATGCGCCAATAACAATAAAAGCCATCTCCCAACCCCAGGCTTTAGCTATAAAAGGAATAGATAAGGGCGCAAGCAAAGCACCAACTGTTGCACCTGCATTAAACACACTCGTTGCCAATGCCCTGTCTTTCTTAGGAAAATATTCTGCAGTTGCTTTGATCGCTGCAGGAAAGTTGCCTGCTTCACCAAGTGCTAATACGATACGGGCAATAATGAATAACGTTACGCTTGTCGATACAACAAGTGTAGTATTGCCTACTGTTTCAATAGCATTCTTTGCGCCTTCAAAACCTACAAACCATTTTCCCGTTAACATACCGGAAGTTGCTATACCGCAAAACGCATGAATACATGCCCCTACACTCCACACAGCGATAGCCCAGTTGAAGCCTTTCTTCGTATCCATCCAATCAACAAACCTTCCGGCAAATAACATAGAGACTGCATAGGCGATAGAAAATAACGCAGTGATGGTTCCATAGTCACTATCAGTCCAATGGAATTCGGGAACTAAAAAATCTTTCCAGGTTAATGAAAGAACCTGCCTGTCCAAATAGTTGATGGTTGTAGCAAAGAACAGTAAAGAGCAAATTGACCAACGGTATTTGCTCAGCTTTTGGCTAAAGGTTGGTTTTGTTTGTGTAGTCGGTGGTTGGGCAATCGTTGAAGCACTCATAGCGTTTAATTTTTTTGAAGTTCGTTATCGCACTGCAATTGTTCTGTAGTTGATTGTTGCGCAAAGAAGAGAACGTACAAGTGTGCGACGCAACGGAAGCTTCATTAATATACTGCAGCAGGCTACATAATTATTTTCCGGCTTTTATATCTGCGATGATATTGATAACGTCTTTTGTTGCACTGGTAATGGTTTCATAATCTTTATTCTCAAGTAAAGTTTTAGTGATGAGCTTACTGCCCATTCCCACTGCGCTAACACCAGCTTTGAACCAGCCTGATATATTTCCTTTATCTAACTCCACACCACCCGTTGGCATAAATAACAAATCAGGAAACAATTCTTTGATAGCACTCATAAAGCCGGGGCCCAGAATATTACCCGGGAACAACTTAACGAATTTAGCTCCTAGATTTTCTGCCTTAATGATCTCTGTTGGTGTCATACATCCCGGTACCCATAGCATGTTATTGGTATCTGCAACCGTTACAACATCTTCAACCAAACCCGGAGATATAAGATAATCTGCACCGGCATCCACAAAAGCCTTTGCTGCATTTGCATTCTTAATAGTACCTACACCAAGGAACATATCTTTCATTTCCGCATCGCATACCTTACGCATCTCAGCGAAATTCTTTAATGCAGCTTCTCCCCTGTTCGTGTACTCAACAGCACGAATACCAGCATTGTACAATGCCCTCAAAACTTCAATGCTCACTTCTGTATCCTTGTAAAAATAAAGTGGCAGGATTCCCGCTTGCGGGATCAATTGCAATAATGCTGACTTCTTATCCATTGTGTTCATTTAAAATAATGGCATACAATCTTGCAGAAAGCAAAGAGGAAAAGCAAGCTGTCGCAATGGAAAGATACGAAGCTGCTATGTTGTGCTACTTTATAACAGCATCAATATTTACGCAAACGTGTTCGTAGATTTTTGCAGTTAAACTCTTCTTAATCAGGAATGATTCTAAAGTGGGGCTCTATCTTTATGGCTCTATTATTCATTCTAAATAACGACTGCTCATGTCAAAAAAAGTTGTTACACTCGGAGAGATCATGCTGCGACTCTCCACTCCCGGGTTCGAAAGATTTGTACAGGCCGATAGTTTCGATGTTACTTATGGTGGCGGTGAAGCAAATGTGGCTGTGGCTGTTACCAACTATGGTTTGGAAGGTGTATTTGTTACAAAAGTTCCTGATAATGCAATAGGCCAGGCTGCCATCAATCATGTTCGTCGATACGGAGTAAATACGCAACACATTGCCAGAGGTGGAAAAAGATTAGGTATCTATTTTTTAGAGACAGGTGCTGCGATGAGAGCATCGCAGGTTATTTACGACAGGGCTGGTGCATCTATCGCTGATGTTGATATTAGTGAATTTGATTTTGATAAAATATTCGAAGGCGCTTCCTGGTTTCATACCACAGGTATCACTCCTGCATTAAGCGATAAAGCTGCCGCACTAACAGAAGCTGCATTAAAAGCTGCTAAAGCAAAAGGGATCACTACAAGTATTGATCTTAATTATAGAAAAAAACTCTGGAGCAAAGAAAAAGCGAAAGAAGTAATGACGCGTCTTTGCCAGTATGTAGATGTGTGTATAGGTAACGAAGAAGATGCAGAAACTACCTTGGGATTTAAACCTGAAGGAACAGATATTACCAAAGGTGAATTGAACCTCGATGGTTACAAAAGCATCTTTGCACAGATGAAAGAAAAGTTTGGATTTAAGTATATCGCTTCTACGTTAAGAGAAAGCCACAGTGCTTCAGATAACGGATGGAGTGCATTGGTATATGATGGCAGTAATTTTCATCACACTCGCCAGTATGAAGTGCGTATTGTGGACAGGGTTGGTAGCGGGGATTCTTTTGCAAGTGGCTTTATTTATGGATTGGTAAGCGGAATGCCAATGAACGAAGCTGCAGAATTTGGTGTAGCAGCATCTGCACTAAAACATACTATTCCAGGCGATTTAAATCATGCAACACTCGACGAAGTAAAAGGCCTGATGAAAGGTGATGCTTCAGGACGAGTTCAGCGATAATTTTTCATATGGCAAGCAATCGTTAGAAAACCGTTCTGTGTCTACAGTGACGGTTATTTTTTTAATACCAGCTTTTGTTTTTCATAGCATCGCTCTCGCCATAGGCGAGACGTCGCAAGCACTTCATCGTTCATAACAATGTGAGCTGTTCTTACCCAAACTATAAACTATAAATTATGATCATCGATACTATTAACAACGCTTCTAAATACTATAGTGTTCATCCACTTTTTGAAAAAGCATTCCAGTATATCAACAGCCAGGACTTAGCGAATCTTGCTGATGGCAAGTATGAAATAGAAGGAGATAATTTAAAAGCCATCATTTCCAATAAAAATGGAATGACTGCTGAAGAATCTGCTTCAAAATTCGAATGCCATAATCGGTACATCGACATCCAGCTTTGCATTAAAGGAAAAGAAAACTTTGGATGGAAGCCAAGAGAGAATTGTACAACAGAGAAAGGAGAATACAATCCCGAAAAGGATGTTTTATTGTATAACGATGCTCCCGAAATGTACTTTCAATTAAGAGATAATCAGTTTGTCATTTTCTTTCCGGAAGATGTACATGCGCCAATGATCGGTGAAGGACCAATAAAGAAGCTGGTGATCAAAGTAAAAATTTAATAGCACCTCGATTGTAATCAGGGGTAATTATTATTTCAGATCCGTGATCGGTGCAGGGTCCATATCTGTGAACTGTTGGTTCTCCCCCGCCATTCCCCAGATGAATGCATAATTAGAAGTACCGCATCCAAAATGCACACTCCATGGGGCTGCAATTACAGCTTCATGATTTTGCATAATAAGATGGCGGGTTTCCTGTGGCTCGCCCATCATATGAAATACTCTTTGATCTTGTGGAACATCAAAGTAGAAATACACTTCCATTCTTCGTGTATGTGTATGGGGCGGAACAGAATTCCATACACTGCCTTCTTTTAATACGGTTAAACCCATCACAAGCTGGCAACTCTTTATTCCATCAGCATGAATGTATTTGTAGATCGTTCTTTCGTTAGAAGTATTGAAAGCACCAAGGTTTACAGGTGCAGCCTGTTCTTTAGTGAATTTCGTTGTTGGATATTCATGATGCGCCGGCGCGGAAAGTAAAAAGAACACCGCAGGCTCTGACTCGTTCAAAGATTTGAAGGTTACTTCCCTTACTCCCTTTCCTGCATACAAACATTCTAGTTTGCTCAATGGATATTCAGCTCCATCAGTTGTAACTTTCCCATCACCACCAACGTTGATAATGCCTATCTCTCTTCTTTCTAAGAAAAACTCAGATCGTAGCTCTGCATTATTCTTTAATGAAACGATTTTTTTTACCGGTTTAACTCCACCGATGATCATCCTGTCGTAATGAGAATAGATGTAAGTAATATCGTCCACTCTCATTAGGTTCTCACAAAGAAAATTTGAACGCAACGCGTCAGTTGTCATTTCACTTGTTTCTTTCGGGCTATTTTGAAAACGAATTTGCATTGAATAAGAAATTAGGAATGATAAATAAGGAATGTGAAAGTAATGACTTACTAACTTCTCATTTCTTATTTTGTGTTGTTTTTATCTACCCATCCAACCGCCATCAACTGTCAAGATCGTTCCATGCACATAGCTAGCGGCATCTGATGCAAGGAACACAACCGGTCCTTTAAAATCTCCAGGCTGACCCCAACGGTTTGCGGGAATGCGACTAAGGATCGATCTACTCCTCTCCGCATCATTTCGCAAAGCTTCAGTGTTATCTGTTGCAATGTACCCCGGTGCAATGCCATTCACATTAACACCTTTAGCTGCCCACTCATTTGCAAAAGCTTTGATCAGGCTTGATAACGCTCCCTTGCTTGCAGCATATCCCGGAACTAAAATGCCTCCTTGAAAACTTAAAAGTGAACAAGTGAAAATGATCTTACCGTTTCCTCTTTGCAACATATGTTTACCGATCTCTCTTGCAAGAATGAAGGGCGCATCGAGGTTAATATTCAGAACTCTATCCCAGTATTCATCGCTGTGTTCAGCAATAGGCTGCCGAAGAATGGTGCCTGCATTATTGATGAGAATATCTATGTTGCTGTTCTCCTGCAAGACCTTTTGGATAAAAGCATAGATGCTTTCCCTGTTGCTCATATCGCATTGATACGACCTGAATGTTCTTCCTAATGCGGTTACCTCTCTTTCTATTTCACTGCCTGGCTGCAAAGAAGAAGAAACACCTATAATATCAGCTCCGGCTTCTGCAAGACCTAATGCCATTCCTTTTCCAATGCCTTTATTACAACCGGTAACTAAAGCAGTTTTTCCTGTAAGATCAAATAGATTCATTAACATTATTTGCCGTTCAAAGATATGACAGGCTTAACTGCAGCCTTCTTTGTATTCTCTTCCCATCCAAAATACTGGTTGGCATTGTTGAAGCAGATATCCTGTATCACTTTGCCGATCCACTCAATATCATTGGGTAATTCGCCGTTTTCAACTTCACCGCCAAATAAATTGCATAGTATTCTGCGGAAATATTCGTGGCGCGGAAATGATAAGAAGCTTCTTGAATCAGTTAACATTCCAACGAACCTGCTGAGTAATCCCATGTTAGAAAGTGCATTGATCTGTTTGGTCATTCCATCTTTCTGATCCAAGAACCACCATGCCGAACCCCACTGAATTTTTCCAACAGCCGAGCCATCATTGAAATTGCCGATCATTGTTGCGAACAACTCATTATCTGCAGGGTTGAGATTATAGATAATTGTCTTCGCCAGTTTATTATCGCTATCTAATCTGTTCAGGAATTTAGCTAAAGCCCTTGCCTGTGAAAAATCACCGATAGAATCCCAGCCCGTATCAGGACCAAGCTGGCGCATCATCCTGCTGTTATTGTTCCTTATCGCACCAAGATGATATTGTTGTACCCAACCTCTTTCCCAATCCCACTCTGCAAATGTCACCAGCATCGCCGATTTGAATTTCTTTCTTTCTTCTAAAGTGAGCTGAAAGCCGGAACGGATCTTTGCAAACAAACCAATGATCTCACCTTGTGTGTAATCTTCAGCATACACTTCTTCCAACCCGTGATCGGAAACAGAACAACCATTTTCAGCAAAAAAATCATGGCGCTTTTTTAATGCAGCGATGTAATCGTTATACGAGCTGATGGAAATATCTGAAGCTTTCTCCAGCCGGGTTAAGTAGTTATTAAATGAATCTACATCATCTACATTCATCGCAGCATCCGGGCGAAAAGCAGGGAGGATAGGAATCTCAAACCCATCTGCGCTCATCTGCTGATGATACTCCAGGTTATCAACAGGATCATCTGTTGTACAAACCGTTCTTACATTCATCTTACGCAACAAATTCCTTACTGAGTATTGTGGTGTTTGCAGCTTAGCGGTACACTCATCGTAGATTCTTTGTGCAGAACCTGAATTCAGAATTCCATGCACATTAAAATAACGCTGCAGTTCTAAATGCGTCCAGTGATATAATGGATTACGTAATGTGTAAGGAACGGTTTCAGCCCACTTCTCAAATTTCTCGTAATCACTTGCATTCCCTGTGCAATATTTTTCGTCAACGCCATTGGTACGCATGGCTCTCCATTTGTAATGATCGCCGTACAACCATACCTGGGTGAGGTTTTCGTATTGTTTGTCTTCTGCAATTTGATTAGGCGGAAGATGACAATGATAATCTATGATAGGCATGTCCTTCGCAAAGGCATGATACAAATGCTGCGCTGTTTTTCCTTCAAGTAAAAAGTTCTCGTCTAAGAAATTTTTCATTTCGCCTGCTTTAGAATTACTATTATGCTTCGTTGTGTCACTCCCTTCAAGGTTCTGTTCTTTGTTGAGCTTTTTGCTACAGTACAAGTGTGCGACGCAACGGAAGATGAGAACAGCTATACAGCCGACTCAATAAATATTATAAACTAACTCCACGTTTCCATGGAATAAAATCATCCTGGTTCAATTGCACAGCCTTTGGGATCACTTCTCCGCTGGCAGCTTTGATGCAATACGCTAATATCTCCTCGCCCATTTCTTCGATCGTCTTCTCTCCTTCGATGACAGGTCCTGTGTTAATGTCAATGATGTCAGCCATACGTTGAGCAAGTTTGTTGTTCGTTGCCACTTTTATAGTCGGACAAACAGGATTACCCGTTGGTGTCCCCAACCCGGTAGTAAACAAGATCAACGTAGCTCCTGATGCAGCTTTACCGGTTGTAGCTTCTACATCGTTACCCGGTGTACAGACTAAATTGAGCCCTGGCTTCGTTGCAGGCTCGGTATAATCCAACACATCCACAACCGGTGAAGTGCCTCCTTTCTTTGCAGCTCCGGCGCTTTTGATCGCATCTGTGATCAATCCATCTTTGATATTTCCGGGAGAAGGATTCATATGAAAACCTGATCCTGCATTCGTAACAATTTGTTCGTAGCTACGCATCAGGTGCATGAACTTTCTCGCTTTGCCTTCATCAACACACCTGTCAATTAACTCTTGTTCCACACCACATAACTCGGGAAACTCAGCCAACAAAACCTTTGCTCCCAGCGCCACCAACAGGTCACTGCAATACCCCACTGCAGGATTTGCAGAAATCCCGCTGAAGCCATCACTTCCACCACACTTTACACCTACACACATTTTATCAAGTGAAGCAGGTTTTCTTTCCAGCTTATTTATTTCAACCAACCCTTCAAATGTTTTTTTGATCGCTTCCGCAACTAACGTTTCTTCATTACCCACCTGCTGTTGCTCGAAAACGTAAAGTGGTTTATTGAAGTTGGGATTATGTGCTTTAAGATCGTCTAAGAAATGCTGCACCTGTAAATTCTGGCAACCTAAACTCAATACCGTTACTCCACCCACATTGGGATGGTCAGCGTATGCAGCAAGTAGCTTGCTCAATACAGCAGCATCTTGTCTTATACCTCCACAGCCTCCCTGGTGATTCAGGAACTTTATTCCATCAACATTTTTGAACGGCCGATCATGTTGATGAACAGTCGAAGGAGAGAGAGTGATACTGGAAATGTCTTCTCCTCTCTTTAATGCTTCAGCTAATTGATGAGCATATTGCTTATACTTGTCTGTAACAGCATAACCCAACTCATTATGCAGCGCTTCTTTTATCACATCTAAATTCCTATTCTCACAAAACACAGTTGGAATAAATAACCAATAGTTGGCTGTACCTACTCTACCATCGCTTCTATGATAACCGTTGAAAGTCTTGTTCTTAAATTTTGAAATATCGGGCGCCTGCCATTTGTAATCGACGTGGCGATAATCGTAAGGCTCTGCAGCGTGTTTGATGTTTTCAGTGGTCATTAAACCGCCCTTTGGTATGAATGTTTGGGCTTTACCCACGAGTACGCCATACATGTTCACTGCATCGCCTGCATGCATATCCTGCGTGAAGAATTTATGTTTTGCAGGAATATCATTCTGCAAAACAAACTGTTCGTCGTTGTAAGAAATAGCCTCACCTTTCTTTAAATCTCGCAATGCTACCAACACATTATCACTGGCATTTACCTTCAACACCAGCTTCTTTTCACCAATCACTTTATCAGCAACTAAACTCATATTCACTTTTTAAACGGCAATTGCCATCGAAGCAGTTTTAGATAATACCGCTGCAGCTCCATTCTGCTCCAACTGCTTCAGGTAACCTGCTACAGCTTTTTCAAAACCGGGAAAAGCAGTCATGTCCGTTCCCCAATGTTCTTTGCTTTTCAATATCTCGTGCACCAGTTGATCGCCTTGCACCTGATTCCATTTATCATAACAGAATGCAGCTTTATCATCGACAACAATATAGTTTCTGCTTTCAACCTTTCCCCAGAATTTACCGGTTGCGTCCTTTTGTGTTCTCATAAACAGGATGTATGCTGCAATACCCAAAGCCATATTTTGTGGAACAGCTTTATACGCCTGGTAAAATTTCTCAAGTATAGGTAAGCACCGCATGCGCATCTTTGATGAATATTGCATCGTAATACTCAGCCACTGGTGATCGATATTCGGATTGCGGTACCTGTCTAAAACCTTAGCTGCAAAATCTTTCGCCTCGGATTGAGAGATCAGTTCACCTGTGATAGCAGGAATGATCTCATCGTACATTAGTTTTGTAATGAATGTTGAGAAACGTTCATCAGCCATTGCTTCTTTAACCGTATGAAAACCTGCAAGGAAAGCAAGACCACAGGTGAAAGTATGAGAGCCATTCAGCAATCGCAATTTCAATTCCCTGTATTTATCGATATTATCAGCAATGATCACTCCTTCATCAGCTTTAGCGAATGATAGTTTTTCAGCGATATCTTTATCACCTTCAATCGCCCAC
Organism: Bacteroidota bacterium; assembly: GCA_023429825.1. Taxonomy (GTDB): domain Bacteria; phylum Bacteroidota; class Bacteroidia; order Chitinophagales; family Chitinophagaceae; genus JAEZDC01. Next base: position 45,978 of record JAEZDC010000007.1, read on the forward strand.
AACCGGTACACTTCACTCATGATCATCAGTTCATCTTTGTATCCGAGCTGGGCTTCTACCTGTTGTTGCTTTTGAACCGGAAGTTTACCAGGGACAATTCTGTCAACTAAAGAATTGCAGAAATGGTTGCAGTTCTCCAGCCAATCCATGAATGCATAATCCAATTTATTCAGATGAGCCAATTCTTCAATAATGCTTTCGAGTTTTGTTCCGTTATCAGGAATCAACTCTGTGGGTATTATCACCAATCCTTTATCCTTCGCTCCATTGAACGCCTTGTATCGCTCAAATAAGAAAGCTAATAATTTACCGGGAAAAGATTCGGGAGGATTTGCACGTATATCATCATCTGCCTGCAAACTGATCCCCACTTCTGTAGTATTAGAAATCACAATCTCCAGATCAGGATTCTTCGCACACTCCAATACTTTCTTCCAATCGTTTTTTGCACTCAACACCCTGCTGATGGATGCATTCAAAATATTTTCTTCTACTTCGCGGCCGTTATCAATTCCTCTTACACACAAAGTGTATAATCCCTCTTGCTTTTCAAAAGCATCCGCATCTCCTGCTGATGTAGATTTCACCACTACAACTCTGCCGTTAAAGATCCCTTTCTTGTTGGCTTTATCAATAAAGTAATCGGGCAAGCCTCTCAATAATACACCAGTTCCAAATTGCAGCACCTTCTCCGGCAGTTCAAAATAACCGGGCAAAGGCATATCTGCCTTTGCGGTGCCGATTCTGGAAATTGTATGTTTCGATAGATTCATTGTTTGTTATTTAGATACCATTCATCACTTCGGGCATCTCCTGTTGCAGGTCAAATCGACGAAGAAGGTTCTGCAAAGCCAATACATTCATCGTTGATCTTTTTGCATCAGTTGATTTCCGGTTTCCACCTGCTGCCGAAAACCCAGGCAGCATTAATTTTAGCAGGATCAGTATCACCAGCTCCTCTGTTGAAATTATCACCATGCCAACTAAAATCTTTTCCTCCCTTCCTATGGCAGTTAAAGTAATACACTCTCCTGCCCCACTGTATTATGTTG
>JAEZDC010000045.1 GCA_023429825.1 Bacteroidota bacterium
GATAAAGCGGTTGCAGGTACTATCGTGATAAGAGACCTTACCGGAAGAAAGATGATGGAGCAACAGGTTACCTTAACGCGTGGAGAATCACATATCACTTTGCCAACAGGTAAACTGCCTGCAGGAACCTATATTTTACAGGTGACCTCGACTGAAGGTGTGTTGCAGGGAATAATGAAGATCGTGAGATTATAAAAGGATCAACCGGATGTTAATATAAGAACGCCCCGTATAAAGGGGCGTTTTTTCTTATAGTAAGTCTGGGTTAAAGCGTCATTCTTAAACCAAGCCTTGTCCGAGGAATGAATAACGCCACTTTGTTTAGGATATGAAGAGTTGTTGCTGGTCATTTCCTCACGGCAACATAAAAAGCGCAACCGAAGATATTAAGAGAGTCAGGTAACTCATTATAGCCAGTTACCAGGCTGTCTTTAGATAGTTGGTAAACTCCTACAGGCAGCTGCGTAGCTCATTAAAGACAGTTCCGGACTATCTCCAGGCAGTTCACTCACTCCCTTTAGGCAGTTCATCAACTCCTTAAAGGCAGTTATCCAACTCCCATTAGGCAGTTCCCTAACTCATTAAAGGCAGTTCCTAACTCCCTAAAGGCAGTTCATCAACTCCCTAAAGGGAGTACAGTAACTAGATACAATCAGCATTAAGCTATCTATAGGTAGTTCATGTACTTATTAAAGGCGGTATATCAGATGTTCAACCGTCAACTTCGACGGTATGTACCCGATGGGTCATCGGCTCTAATCGATCAACCATCGCCTTGTACCCGATGGGTCATCGGCTCTAACCGATCAACCATTGCCTTGTACCCGATAGGTCATCGGCTCTAGTCGATCACTCATCGCCTTGTACCCGATGGGTCATCGGCTTTAAGCTATCAATCATCGCCTTATACCGACGGGCCATCGGCTTTAACCGATCAATCATCACCTTATACCTAACGTACCGTCCCTTATACCCAATCACCTGCTTCCTTTGATGAGGTCGTCAATAAATTGTTTTGTTGCCGCGCCAATATCATCCTCTTTTGCAATAGCGTTGATATATGCCGAACCAATGATCGCTCCGTTGGCATACCTGCAGGCTGTATTAAAACTGCTCTTATCTTTTATCCCGAAGCCTACCAATATTGGATTCTTTAATTGGTAAGAATTGAGGCGTTGCAGGTATTGTTCTGTAACAGTAAGATCCTTATCGGTTCCTGTAACAGAAGATGAACTCACTGCATACAGGAAACCTGAACTCAAATTATCCAGCTTCATTACTCTTTCAGGAGGTGTTTCAGGTGTGACTAAGAAAATAAAATTCAATCCATACTGCTGAACGATAGCTTGGTATTTCTTTTCAAACTCATGTACTGGCATATCAGGAAGTATCAACCCATCGATACCTGCATTAGCAGCATCTGCACAGAATTTTTCAAATCCATATTTCAATACCGTATTCATGTAACCCATCATTACGACAGGAATGGTGATGTGATCTCTGAAATTTTGCAATTGATCAAACAGCTTCGCCAGGTTCATTCCATTGGCAATCGCTTGTGCACTGCTCATCTGTATCACCGGGCCATCCGCCAGCGGATCACTGTAAGGAATACCCAGTTCTATGATATCAGCACCACCTGACTGGAGTGCCTGCATCACTTCAAGCGTACTATCCAACTCAGGAAATCCTGCGGTGCAGTACACGTTCAAAAAATTTTTAGTCTTAGCAACGAAAAGTTTTTCTAACCGCGTCATAGGTGTTCCATGTAAGTTGAAAGATCTTTATCACCTCTGCCACTCAGGCATACAATAACAACGTCATCATGTTTAAAATGCATGTGTTCCAATGCAGCCAACGCATGGGCGCTCTCTAATGCAGGAATGATGCCTTCAAGTTTTGCCAGTTGCTTTGCAGCTTCAATTGCTTGCTCATCTGTAATGCTGATAAACTTTGCCCTGCCTGTTGCAAATAAATTCGCATGGATCGGGCCGATGCCAGGATAATCAAGCCCTGCAGAAATACTATGTGGTTCTACCACCTGCCCATCTTCTGTTTGCATTACCAGACTTTTACTTCCATGTAAAATGCCGGGTGTACCCAATGCAGTAGTAGCCGCACTCTTGCCGGAATGTATTCCTTCACCCGCAGCTTCAACCGCTATTAATTGAACTTCATTGTAATCTATATAATGATAGAAAGCGCCTGCGGCGTTACTGCCTCCACCTACACAGGCGATCACATGCGTAGGAAATTCATAACTGGTTTTCTCTTCGAGTTGTGATCTGATTTCTTTACTTATCACACTCTGGAAACGTGCTACCATATCCGGATAGGGATGTGGACCTACAACACTCCCTATGATATAATGTGTATCATTCGCATGATTGATCCAGTGCCTGATGGCTTCATTGGTTGCATCTTTCAACGTTTTACTTCCACTCGTTGCAGCAATAACAGTTGCTCCCAGCATTTTCATCCGCGCTACATTGGGTGCCTGCCTTTCGATATCTTTTTCGCCCATGTACACGATGCATTCCAATCCTTTCAACGCACATACGGTAGCAGTGGCTACTCCATGTTGACCCGCACCTGTTTCTGCAACGACCTTTTTTTTACCTAACATTTGAGCAAGCACTACCTGCCCGATCGTATTATTGATCTTGTGTGCACCGGTATGACAGAGGTCTTCACGCTTCAGGTAGATATTAGTGCCATATTTTTTTCCTAATCGCTCGGCATTATAAAGTGGAGTAGGCCTTCCCACATAGTCATGCTGCAACAATGAGAGTTCTACTTGAAAATCTTCATCATCCATGATGGATAGATATTTCTGTCGTAACTCCTCTACATTATTGTGTAACATCTCGGGTATATAGGCTCCGCCGAAGTCGCCGTAATACCCATATTCATCAGGATTCACATAGGATGGTTGCATCTATTTGGATTTTAAAGATTCTTTGAATTGCAATACCTGCTTCATGTCTTTTATGCCGGGCTGGGTTTCGAATTTACTGTTGATGTCTACTGCAAACAGGTCAGGATGTTGTAGAGCGCTGATCCTTTCCGCATCATCTACGCCGATGCCACCACTCAGGAAAAATGGTTTTTCAATTCTTGCATTTTCGAATATAGACCAATCAAATTGTCTTCCTGTACCGCCATTCTTTCCAGCAGCAGATGTATCAAACAAATAGTAATCACAGCAATGATCATAGGGGGCAACCAGTTTGTCAATGTCTTTGGTTTTTTCATCAATTTGAAATGCTTTGATCACTTCTATTTCTTCAGATAAGTCTTCGCAAAGCTCCACGCTTTCGTTACCGTGCAGTTGAACAAGGTCGAGTGAGTAAGATTCTACTTTTTCCATGATGTGATCAAAGCCGGCATCAACGAATACACCTACTTTCCGCACATCGAAGTCTGCATCCGTTAGGGCTTCAGGGTCTATCTTATCGCCAACAAAACGTGGTGACTTCTCATAAAATATCAGTCCAGCAAAATCTATATTCAATGCATCCAGTTGCTGTAGTTGTTTCAGTTGAGTGATGCCGCAAACTTTTATGTTCATTGTACCTGGTTTAATTGATTGGCGAATGTAGTTAATGCTGCTCCCGGGTCTTCCTGTTTCATAAAACTTTCGCCTATAAGGAAACCTTTGAAGCCAGCTTGTTTTAATTGAATGATGGTATCAACAGAGGAAATGCCGCTCTCTGAAATGCAGATCTTATCTTTTGGTAGTTTGTTGATGAGATAAAGTGATGTATCGATGCGCACTTCAAATGTTGCGAGATTGCGATTATTCACGCCAACCAGATCGATTGAATCACATACATGATCGATCTCATTTTCGTTATGGATCTCTAGTAATACTTCCATCCCTAAATGCTTAGCTGCTACGGATAAAGTTTCCACCTGTGCAGGCGTGAGGATCGCTGCGATGAGGAGTATCACATCTGCACCGATTACCCTGGCTTCTTCTATTTGTATCTCATCAATGATAAAATCTTTTCTCAATACAGGTAGGTTAGTAAGTGAACGTGTTTGGATGATGTCCTCTGTGTTTCCACCAAAGAATAATTCATCTGTGAGTATGGAACATCCAGCAGCACCTGCCTGCTCATATTGCATCACAACAGGAGGCGCTGCACAGTCAGACGGTTTGAACCATCCTTTGGATGGCGATCTCCTTTTAAATTCCGCTATGATGCCTGTACTGTTATCAGCCGAAAGTGCATTACACAGCGAGATACACTTCCTTGCAGCGATCTGTTCGATACGTTGCTTCCACTCATCATTCACCATTGAACGCTTCTGTTGCACTTCAATCTTTTTCTGTGCGACTATTTCATCCAGTATATTCATGCTGCAGTTTCATTAGTTGTTGAAATGATTGATACGCTTTACCACTTTCCAAACTTTCGATCGCCGCATTGAAAGCGTCATCATAAGATTTGTATGCACCTGACTGGTGAAGCGCAGTGGCTGCATTGGCAAACACTACGGAGTTCTGCGCCCAAGTGCCTTTCCCTTTAAGTATCTGTGAAAAGATCTTCGCTGCTTCCTCTACCGAACTTCCGCCGTAGATATCTGCTGCATCAACTGTTCGCTTGCCCAACTGTTGCGGCGTGAGGATCGATTCACCTTCATTGGTGACCATCTTTGTTTCCGTGGTGAGTGATATTTCATCGTACCCATCCAGGTTATGTATGATGGTAAATTTTGTTTGCTGTTGTTGCAATAGGTAAGTATATATCCGCGCCAGTTCTAGATTGTATACACCGATGAGTTGATAAGATGGATTGGATGGGTTGACCAATGGCCCGAGCATGTTGAAGAATGTACGGATACCAATGTTCTTCCTGATAGAAGATACGATCTTCAATGCAGGATGAAATAGCGGCGCATGTAAAAAGCAGATGTTCGCTTCTTCCAGCTCGGCTTTTAACTGGCTGCTGTCATTTTTAAAGCGATAGCCAAGATGCTCCATCACATTTGATGAACCACTCACAGATGTTGCCCCGTAGTTACCATGTTTGGAAACTTTTTGTCCTGCACCTGCAACAATAAAACACGATAGCGTAGATATGTTGAAGGTGTTCTTCCCATCACCACCCGTGCCTACAATGTCAATAGTATCGTAGCCACCGAGGTCGGGCTTCACACTCAATTCAAGTAATGCATCCCTGAATCCACTGAGTTCTTCTATGGTGATGGTACGCATGAGGTATACCGTCATGAATGCGGTGATCTCGTGTTCATTGTACATTCCTTTGCCCATATTCACCAGCACTTCTTTCGCCTGTTGCTGCGTAAGTGTTTTATATTCGAAAAGCAATTGCAATATCTTCTTCATATTATTTCTTTATCCAGTTCGCTAACATTTTCTCTCCATCAGGCGTGAGTACACTTTCAGGATGAAACTGCACACCTGTTACATCATAACTGCTATGCTGCAGCGCCATGATATAACGGTTGTTATCTATTGCTGTGACGTTTAATTCCGAAGGAAAGGACTCTTCACTCACTACCCAGCTATGATAACGCCCCACTTCAAACTGAGAAGGCATTTCATCGAAGATGTAAGACTTTGCAGCATCAGCTGTTAATTGTACAGGAGTAGATACGCCGTGATACACCGTGGTTAGATTGATGAGTTTACCACCAAAAGCTTCACCGATGGCCTGGTGGCCTAAACACACACCGAGAATGGATTTTGTTGGTGCGTATTCTTTGATCAAGGGAAGCAGTGCTCCTGCTTCATTTGGAATGCCGGGGCCGGGTGAAAGGATGATCTTATCATAAGCGCCTACTTTTTCCAAAGGGATCTCATCATTGCGATATACATCCACTTTGCTATGCACGATCTTCTCAATAAGATGCACCAGGTTGTAGGTAAATGAATCGTAGTTATCAAATACAAGGATCTTCATATTAAATATTTTCTGCTGAACGGATCGCCTGCTTTAATGCGGCAAGTTTATTATTTACTTCCTGTAACTCATTCGCAGGTACAGATGCAGCCACAACCCCGGCGCCTGCCTGGTAATGCAATACATTATGTTTGCTGAGAAAGGTACGTATCATGATCGCATGATTGCAGCTACCATCGAATCCAAGAAAGCCGATGCATCCGCCATAGAATCCCCTCGGTGTTCTTTCAATCTCATTGATGAGTTGCATTGCCCGGAACTTTGGCGCACCGCTCAATGTGCCTGCAGGAAAAACAGAGCCCAGCAATGAATATGCATTTGCATTCTCCGGCACTGTCCCTGTCACTTCGCTTACTAGGTGTATCACATGCGAGTAGTAATGTACCTGTTTAAAGAAGTTCACTGCTACATTGGTGCATGTTTTACTCAGGTCGTTGCGTGCAAGATCTACCAGCATCACATGCTCGGCACTTTCTTTCTGGTCATTCAACAGTTGTGTTGCAAGTACTGCATCCTGTTCATCATAGCCGCTGCGTTTCGCTGTTCCTGCAATAGGGTGTATCACCGCTTTCCCGTCTTTGATGAGTAACTGTGACTCAGGGCTTGAGCCCATCAGTTTATAATCGCCATAATCAAAATAAAAAAGGTAAGGAGAGGGGTTGATGGTGCGTAACGTACGATATACATTGAAATCATCACCGGTGAACTTCTGTTTAAACCGCCTGCTGAGAACGATCTGGAAAACATCTCCTCGTAAGCAATGCGCAATACCATTCTCCACCATTTGCAAATAATCGTCATCTGTAATATCTGCAGTCTCTTCACCTAAACAACGGAAAGGAAAAGCAGGAACATCTTTGCTGGTGATGAGTGATTGCACCAATGCGAGATCGCTATCTACACCCGCAATATTATTCTCGCAGATGTACATGATGTCTTTAAAATGATTGATCGCTATTACGTATTGATACAACCGATAGCGCACTAATGGAACTGGCGCTGCAGCAACTTCGTTTGGCAGTTGTACAGATTCAAAGAACCCTACCGCATCATAGCTTGTATAACCGAATAGCCCCTGCGCCGTTGCAGCGATCTTTTCTTCCACCGGTGCAGGTTCAAAGCGCTGGATAAAATCCTGTACTACTGAAGACAGGTCAGTAGTGAGTTTTTGCCGCACCGGTCTTTCACCCGGTAATTTGATCTCTGCAGATGAAGTATCTGTTACTTCGATGCCTGCAATCGCGTTGATGCAGATGAATGAATAGCTATTCTCGGCATGCTGGCTATCGGTGCTTTCCAATAAGATCGTATCCCTGAATTTATCTCTTAACCTTAAATAGATCCCTACGGGTGTGTGCACATCCGCCAGCATTTTTACAGAGGTGGTCGTTATGGTAATTTTCTTCATCTTGATTTAAATAAAAAAGCCCCGATCACTCGAGGCTTTAGTTATATGACAGCATCAGGCAATGCCACTACAAGCCCCGAATGAGGAATGTATGCCACCACCAAATGTTATTTTGAATATTATAGTTCACAGGTGCAATAACGATATTTTTTTTATGTCGTACAAATCTTTTTTAGACTGCTTCATCGCATGAACCTTATCATCCGCAGTTTCAGTTGGTAGGGTTATTGTAGTTTATCGCTTGCTGCAAGCAGCAGTACACATTTTAAAACCATTTATTATGATGTCAACTATCAAGAAGATCATCTTACCGTTATGTATGGTGATGATGATCGGATTTATCTCCTGCGGAGAGACCAACGCCTCAGCTGAAGAACAAACAGAGATCCAGGCGATGGATTCAACAACCCGGAACGTGGAAGATGCCACTGACAAACTGGATGACCAAACCAAAAAGGTTGAGGAGTCATTAGAAAAGTTGGACAAAGAATTTGAAGACACTACTAAAAAAGAGCAGCCATGAAAAAACTTACAATGATCATTGTATCACTACTAGTGATCACAACCACAGTCTTTACCGTTTACGCCCAGCAAAAAGACAAAGGGAGTAACGGTAACAAAGGCAAGGGAAAGGAACAGCATGCCCAGAAAGATAAAGGCAATAAGCAGGATAAAAAAGATGATAGCAGGGGTAATTCTGATAAAAGCAAAGATGATAAAGCTGACAAAAGAAATAATGACGATAATGGGAATGGAAAAGGAAAGAATAAAGATAAAGACCACGATGATGAAGGGGATGGCAGGGGTAGAGATAAAAATAAGATGAAAGATGGTTATAAGTGGGACAGGGAAACTTTTAAAGACAGGAAACAGTATCGCAACCAGGATAAGGTGACCATTTGCCATAAGATCAATCGTAATGATGAACCTCCTGTTACGATACGCGTATCAGAAAATGCATTGAAAGCACATCTCAATCACGGTGATGTGCAGGGAGATTGCCCGGCTGTTTCTAATAACAGGTTCAGCGATGCATTCCTGAAAAGAAGAACACAATACTATACTACGTTGCAAGATGGGCAGGAGCAGGTGGTATACAGCAGATCGATCTTAGATTATGCCTTAGAAAGATTAACAGGTGCCCGTTCTCAACTGGTGGTATTGCAAAGAAATAATGCCCCCCAGGCAGAGATCGATCGTAAGCAGGCTGTCGTTGTTGAATTAGAACAAAATGTTTCTTTATTAGAGACATTAGTTGGTGTTGCAGCGAATCTTTTAGTGAATAAGATCACTAATTAGTACTATCCGGATTTTTAGCAAAAGGCTGTTGATAGCAGCCTTTTTTTATGAATCTAACAAAAGAAAACCGCCCTGAAAGAGCGGCTTTACTAACCTATAATGTCTATCATTTGGTCTGGGAATGAAGTAGGGGCAGGGAGGAATGTATTGTATGTATATTAAGGCCTATAAACGTTGTCTGAGTATCCAGCAAACAGTTCCGTAAGTGTTATGGAGTGGGAATGATTCACCTGCTTTGAGTTCAACAGTAAGTACCTGTTCACCCATGCATTTGTACACTCCTGCGATCTTACATGTTTCTCCTGTTACGCCTGATCTCATATGATGATGATTTGTTATGAGTGCAAGTTGGTGAGAATGCGGTACACTACATATTAAATGGCTCTTTAGTGAGATTAAGAAATCATGAGTACTATTAAAGAGCGTTTAAAGAGCGGCAGTAACGGTTGTAAGAGTGACTTGTACATATGCAACCAATGGTAAGTCCTTAACACAGGAATCGCAGTTGGCTGAAAATGCTTTTCATGCACTCCTCATGCACCATCTATGCCTTTGATAGGGCTTTGATAGGGCTTTGCTATGCCTTTGGTATGCATTAAGCAGGACTTGTACAGCCGGAGTGGCTATCTCTTGGCACTGGTGTGACATCAAAGCGCTAAGCCAGCGTTATACAAATCAATTAGGTAAAGCGTTCAACCTCGCAGTACTGGAAAGGAAAATAGAGGCCTGAGCAAAAACGCTGTGAAGTAGATGTAATTCATAACAGGCTCCGTTACAAGTCATATTACGATAGCTTTAGCCTGGTGATGACAGGGAGAGATTTATTGGTTGATACAGCAGTAAATACTTAATTTTCTTGCACCATCCATACCCCTGCATATGAGAATAATTTACATCCTGTTGTTATGTATTTGTATTACACCTGTATTAAGTCAAACCAAAGCCTCTGATAGTCTCACCACTTTGCTGGCAAAAGAAAAAATCGACACCGTTAAAGCCAGGCTGATGCTTAATCTCGCTTCTGTATATACCACTACAGAACCGGACAGATCTTTAAAGCTGATATACCAAGCCTGGAAAATAGCCGATCAAACAGGTTATGAACCCCTAATAATGCGCTGTAAACTATCAGCCGGTTATATTATGGGTTTCACTGGAAATTATGTAAAAGCTTTACAGCTTACTCTTGAAGGAAAGGCAATAGCCGAGAAGTTGAACATCCAATGGGCCCTTACCGGCTCTTATCACCAACTTGGAAATATTTACAAATGGCAAAAGAATTTTCGCCTTTCTGCGATACAGTATCACCAGGCTTTACAATACGCCGGCACCGGGCCATATTTGCCGCAGTTGAATCTTGGTATTGTATACCTGGAACTGGGACAGGTTGATTCAGCACTTCAATATGCACAGCAGTCTTACCAACTTATTCTTAAGGATCCAGGAAAAACGTATCTCGCCGCCGTTTTAGGGAACCTCGGCAGGATCCATCAGCAGTTAGGAAACAGGGTACTTGGCAGAAACTATCTTTCAATGGCTGAGGAGGAAGCCGCTAGAAGGGGATCAATGAGAAGTCGTGGCTTTATATGGTTGGATCTATCTGCATTTTTCCAGTTTGAGAAGAATACTGATTCAGCCATTCATTATTCTAAACGGATAATCAATACTCCCGGCATGAACCAGTTTAAACCAGTGATGCTGGATGCAGCTCAAAATCTTTCTGACTTCTATACAAACCGTAATACAGACAGTGCATTCAAATACCTGAAACTTGCCACGGCATTAAAAGAAGAGTTGGTAGGGGCGGAGAAAACACAGCAGATGCTGACAATGCGTTATGAAGAAGAATTAAGGCAACAACAGATGGCTACCACAAAAATAAAAGAGGCAGAAGACCGGAAGAACAATCTTCAATATGCAGCCATTGCAATCGCATTGGTGGTCTTCGTGATATTGTTCTTTGTGTTCAGTCATTCGATAATGGCTAATCAAAAGCTGATAAAATTTTTGGGAGTGATTGCTTTACTGATCGTATTTGAATTCCTGAATCTTTTATTGCACCCATGGCTCGGAGCAGTCACACATCATTCACCTGTACTTATGCTGCTTGCAATGGTTTGCGTTGCTGCATTATTAATTCCGTTGCATCACAAACTGGAACATTGGATAACGCATCGTTTGGTAGAGAAGAATAAGAAGATAAGAGTAGCGGCTGCGAAGAAAATCATTGCACAACTGGAACCTGAAAATGCGAATTAGTTTCTTCAGCTTATAAATAAAAAAAGCGTAGTTCATCACTTGTGCCAGATAAGAGATTCACTACACTGAGAAGGCAGTACCCCTGAAGCAGCTCAGGCAACTTATAACAGTTTAAGAACTATTATTACAGTTATAATAATGAATGTAACTAAACTGGCTTACCCGCCGACAATACTAATTCAGCGTATAAATCTTCCAGTTAAGTACAGTGGCAAAACTCACCCATAGCAGGTAAGGCACCAGCAACCATGCAGCGGTTTTAGAAACACGCCGAAAGCTGAAGATGGTCACTAATATCATCACCCATAAAGCAACGATATCGATCAGTGCGATGCCGATCATGTGGAAGTTGAAAAAGAAAATGCTCCATAAAAAATTCAGCAATAGCTGGAACAGGAAAATGGAGACCTGCATATTTCTTTCTCTTGAAGCGGGTTGCCTCCAGATGAGCCAGAAAGAAAGTCCCATCATAATATATAATACCGTCCATACCGGTGCGAATAGCCAGTTTGGCGGTTGAAATGAAGGCTTGCTGAGATCAGTATACCACTGTCCTGATGATTCTCCTGCAGTTATATATCCTGCCAATACGCCGGTGCCTAAGGTGATGAGTAATGAAATGATCAGCTTCATGTATGCTATCTGTTTAGTTATCGTTTGCGGGTTACTGGGTATTTGCAGGCTTGAAGATAATAATACATTTATACTATGAAGCAGCTTAAATTCCTTTTTATCATCACAGCTATGATAAGCCTTTCTGCCAATGCGCAAAGCACTAAAGATTCAGCAGAAGTTGTAAAAGCGCTAAAAGAATTATTGAGTATTTGTAAGAACGTGGATTTTGGCGATCCTAAAACATCTTCGCTTGGTACATTTTATAAAGCCGCTACTTATATTATTTACCAGGGTGATGATGATAAGAGAAGATGGAAAGATTTCGCCAATTATTCAAATGCAGAAGAAAAGAAGCGGGTTGATGAAGTGTGCTATGATATCAATAGCACCATTAACCAGGATAGCAGTTATGTGATCACTGGTTTTAAAACAAATAAAGAATCAGAGGGGATGTGGTATGTGCTGCAGGTGAGTTATATGAAGAAGGACCGCAAACGCAATATCAACTTTGCATTTTTAAAAGTAAAGAACCGTTTTGGTATAGGTGATATCGATTAAATTAAAAACAAAAAGGCATCAAAGAGATGCCTTCATTATCGCTTTCTTGGTTGTGCTACCAATTGAATTTTGCCTTCCAGATAGGTAGATATTTCTTTCAACTTCACCTCGTCATCCACTACTGTTTTTAATGCAGCGATCTCTTTTTCTTTAAGGTCGGCTATGGCTTTATTCTTTGCTTCTTTACCTATCTGACTTTCTACATGCGGCATCTGGTAGTTCTGCAACTGTTTGGAATAGGTTTCTTTTACATCTACCAATTTCCTGCTTACTTCCCTGGTTAGAGAAAATTTTTGAGATACGGTTTGCACCAGACTTGTCTTCCAGTCCTGGGCATGTACGATAGCAAATGATATGAACAGTGTTCCAAGCAAAATGATCTTCTTCATCTATTGATTTTGCCCCAAAATAAAAGCATTGTATGAACCAATGGAATATGTAATTCCTCTAATTTATCACTGGTTGACAATGTGAAAGCGGCAAATGATAGGCTGTAATTAACAATTAGCAGCTAAACTGGCATAGATTTTAAAGTCAAAAGATCAAATCAGTTGGTTATGAAAAAGCTTTTACTCGCTGCCACTATACTTTTCTCTTTTACCGCATGTGATACAGCAAGGTCCATCTTAAACTCAGATAACCTTACATCGCAGGATGTAGCTATGGGTTTGAAAGAGGCTTTATCAATAGGTGCACAAAACAGCAGCAGTCGTTTATCTCTCGAGAACGGTTTCTTTGGTAATGCAATCCTAAAGATATGGATGCCACCCGAAGCACAAAGAGTTGAAAGCATCTTGCGTGGAGTAGGATTTGGTGCTACGGTAGACAAGGCGGTATTGGCGATGAACAGGGCTGCTGAAGAAGCTGCAAAAACGGCAGGAACTATTTTCGTTGATGCAGTAAGACAGATGACGATACAAGATGCGATCGGTATTTTAAGGGGTAGTGATACTGCTGCGACTAATTATTTAAGAAGAACTACGTCGCAGACATTATTTAATGCATTTAAGCCGGCGATCAACAGTGCACTGGCTAAAACAGATGCAACGAAATACTGGAATGAGGTATTTACGCTGTATAACCAGTTCTCCAAAACACCTGTAACAACTGACCTGAGTTCTTATGTAACTCAAAAAGCGATCGATGGTATCTTTTATGAAATAAGAAATGAAGAGATCAAGATCAGGCAAGACCCGGCAGCTCGTGTAACAGATATTTTACGAAGGGTGTTTGGAAGTAACCTTGCTCAAAGACGATAATCTTAATACGATACAAAAAGAAAGTCCTGCTTTGCAGGACTTTCTTTTTAGTATTCTATTATCTCGCAGGTGGGTACTCCATCTGTAACACGAACAATAAATATTTTATTGTACACCGATTCGTCTAGCGGTTGATATTTATTTTGCCCGATCAATAAATTGGCTAAAAGCGGAATAGTGTTAGAGTGCCCCGCAACAACTACGGTTTTTCCCTTCAAAGCTTTTAGTTCTTCAGCAAAACCTTTTAGATTTCTTGCATCATACACCTGGATATCCATATGTCTTTCAGTAGCGAAAGGAAGCACCGTTGATTTTGTTCTGATGAAGTTGGTTGAATAAACAGCATCTGCTTTGTAGTCCTTCAATGCTGTTATCAGTTTCTCAGCTCTTTTCTTTCCTTCAGGTGAAAGTTCCGGATCGGATTGCATCATTGTACTGCCAGCTTTTGATGTGTCTTTTTCAGCATGTCTTACCAGTATGTAAGTAGTAGTAGATGATTGTGCGTTAGTATGGCTTAGTCCTGCCAAAACAAAAAAGCCGGCCAGTAACGTGTAGAGTATCGGTTTCATGAAATATAGTTTTGGTAAAAATAACAACTAATAAAGAGCGGCAAAACCACTCATAATAAATAAAAAAAACTCTCATTTCCGATGAGAGTTTTTTTTAACGTATTCAATACTATTAATCATTTTTCAACGGTGCGGAGAATCCTAATGAATATGTGAGTAGATTGGATGCATCTTTAGAAATGCCTACTTTATAACTACCCTGTAAGAAAAGGTGTGTGTTACCTCCGATATTGATCTGTAAACCAGATCCGAATGGTATATATGCATAAAAATCGGAAAGTTTGTAACTCGCAAAACCAGCGCCAGCGCTTAAATAAGGTACTATGAAAAACCTATCACTTAATAGCTTGCCGACGATATTCGCATTTAATTCAGCAAGGAAGAACTGACTATTTGAGCGATTAGGAAATGTGGTAAATGAACCTGCAAGATTGGCCGCCACATCAAAATGATCAGAGAGCCCTTGCATGTAGCTTAGCCCTAAACCCGGTGCCATATCGTTAATACGGGCCCAGTTCTTATTATTTAATACACTGCCTATAGAAGAATTTTCAATCCTGGAAGCAGTAGTATAATCATTAAGGAAAAAATTTACTCCGAGAGAAGGGGCTTTTTTATTACCAGACTGACATATTCCGGTAAGGGTAATACCAGCTAAAAAAGCTGATAATATTAATTTCATCATAAACAGTTTTTTGGTTCTACAAATTTAATTGGGTGTATATAAAGTTGAAAATAATAATTAATTAGTTATCACCATTCAATCTACAGTTCCCTTAGGCACTTTTTCCACTTTTACCCTGGTTAGTCCTCTGCTAAGGAAGCCTAGTTTACTGGCTGCAGTTCTTGTTAGATCAACTACACGCCCTTTTTTTGCCATCCGGGGATGCATCCTGTCATTTACTCTTATGATCACTGATTTTCCATTGCTGAGGTTCGTTACCCGCAGCCACGTATTCAATTTAAAATGGTTACTTGCTGCAGTGAACTTCTTATTGGTGAATATCTCTCCTGTAGCTGTTTTTATGCCTTCGAACTTTATACTGTAAAAGCTTGCTACCCCATAAATGACCTCTTTTCCTTTGGCAGAATCTGCAGGTTGCGATAAAGCTGGCAGCCCGATACAGACAGCAATAAAAAGGCTTATGAACTTTATCATCGTTTATTTAATTTGAGCACCAGCTTATCAAAAATATATTTAAAATATGCGATCTGTCTGGCTTTATATATTAGGAGGAACATTAGTTTCCTTTCAAAGCTGTAATGTTCAGAAATCCAATAGTCTTCAAAAGAACGAGTATGGACTTGAGGTTATTACATCTTCAACCTTTTATAAAAATACGGTCGAGAAGGATACCACAAAACGATTGGTTCGTTTATCGGATTACATATCGCCATTTCTTGTCGATTGGAAGTATGCATCGGCAGACAACTTTACCAAGACAGTTTTATACGATGATCCTGTTGCCTATTTAAGAATAGAGGCCGCAGAGGCATTACAGAAGGTACAAAAAGAATTAAATAAACAAAACCTGGGAATTAAAATATTTGATGCATACAGGCCTTACAATGTAACAAAAAAAATGTGGCAGGTAGTTCCGGACGACAGGTATGCGGCTAATCCCGCTAAAGGAAGTGGACATAACAGGGGCGCTGCTGTAGATCTTACATTGATCGATCTTACAACCAATAAAGAAATTGGGATGCCCACCGCTTTCGATGATTTCACCGAGAAGGCACATCATACCTACACTGATCTTTCAGAAAAAATATTAGCAAACAGGAACCTGCTCAGGAGTACAATGGAGAAATATGGTTTTGTGGCATTGGAAACAGAATGGTGGCATTATTATCTTCCGAATGCTGCGCAAAGATTTGAGCTACTTGACTTAGATTTTAAGACGTTGAAGCAATTGATCAGGTGATCCGGTCAATGCTAAAAATGAAGTTATTCTCCCAAAAGTTTCGCTTTTTATAGATTTCTTTGAGTTCAAAACTGTTGGTGCTTGCAATATGTTTGATCTTATTAACATCACACACATCAGCCAATATCATATAGTAATGTTCTTTATCACTTCTTTCTTTAAGCTGAGAAAATAATTTCTTAAAGTAAGAGTGATCTTCTCCGCAATACCAGGCTTTTTCATAATCGTTCACGGGGTTTTTGGGGTAATAAGGTGGATTGATGATGATAATATCAAAAACCTGTGTTGCAGGTATGTCATCAAATAAGTCTGAATGAAGCAGTGTAATGCTTACATTATTTCGCTGCGCATTGAACCTGACATTTTCTATAGCTGCGGGGTTGACATCACTTGCAGAGACGATTGCTCCGTTTTTTGCTGCTATCAAAGAAAGAAGCCCTGAGCCTGCCCCCAATTCGAGAATTCTTTTTCTATTGATAGATTGCGTAAGCAGCCATTTCACCAATAATTTACTACTAAAGAAAAAACCAGGATGAAATACACCGGTAAAGACCTTTAATTGTAAGCCTTTGAAAGTATAATACCTGTCTTTCTGAACATATTTACTTACCGTAGTCTTTGCTACCGCTGAAGAAACACGCTTTATTGCTCGTTTAAAAGAATCGATCACAATGTTGATTTAAAATCCTTCTATTTCAGGTTGTCGATATTTCCAAAGCCTGTGAAGCAACTTTATCTCTATTGGCGAAGCGTAGAAACCTGCTTTATATCTGAAAGTAGATGCAGCTCTTAATAAACCTCGCCTGGTATTACTAAGCTTCAGGTCACTTACCGTGGGATAGTAACCATTCAATACTGTTTCAAAATTCCTGATCTTATCCACCATATATGGCTTCAACCATGGAGTCAAGGGGTTCTTACGAAGATCAAAATTTTCCCATTTGTCATCCAGCCAGTCTTCCAGTTTTTCCGGGAATGTAAAACCGCTTTGAAGCACTTTGTTATAAAGATCACTTCCTTCAGTAGGCACTGGACTGAAAGTATATATAATGATCTCTGTATTTGGATTGACTTCTTTTACTTCTTTGATAAAAGCGATATCGCCATCTATTAATTTCTCAACTTCTCTTTCTGTATCAGCGGGTGTGCCCAATACAAATGAATATTCAGGGATAATGTCAAATTTCTTTAGCCTTGCAGCAAAATCCAATATCTGTTGCCTGTTCTGTTTACCCCCTTTATCCATTTTTTTTAGGACCTCATCGTTGCCGCTTTCAGCACCGAAGAAGATCATAACACAACCACTCTTTCGTAGCTGTGCCAATGATTCATCTGAGTATTTATCCATTGTATCAATTCTTGCTTCACCCCACCAGCGCATGTTTTCCTTTTCTATCAGTCTTGCAAATTCTACTGCACGTTGTTCATTCACAAAAAAATTGTTGTCGTGAAATTCTATTGCATTTCCACCATAGGTATCTTTTAAATATTTGATGTCTTTATAAATATTGATAGCTGATCTTCCTTTCCATCTTGCTTCATATATAGGCACCACTGCACAAAAAGCGCACTTGAACGGGCAACCCACACTTGAATGATACGCAATGGTCTTGCTGCCTAAAAAAGTTTTACCTAAGTAGTTTTGAATTGGATAGAAGGAATGTAATGTTTGATATGGAAGGGGAGGAAGTGTATCCTGGTCAAGCAATTCATCTTTTAGTGTTTTGATGATATCACTTCCCTCTTTATAGATAAGGCTATTGATATGATGATAGGGCGAATTATTTTCAAGAGCAGTTAATAAAGACGGAAAAGCCAGATCTCCGGGACCATTAATTACAAAATCTATTGAGCCTGAATTAAGCACAACTTTGTACTGGTTTGTGGCGAAGTATCCACCCCAGACGATTATAGTTCCCGGGAATTCTTTTTTAATATTCAGGGTGAATGTTATGGCCTGCCTTAGTTGGGGGCCAGGCATAACTGTACATCCGAAATATTTATACTCGCCTGAACTTAGATAAGCGGATATTTTTTTGTAGGCATCAATCTCGATATTGCCATCTACAATTGCATATTCAAACTTATCATGGATGGATGCTGCAATGGAAAGGATCGAATTGGGAATACGATAATTGTAATTACAACTTTTAGGATTAAAAAGTAAAACCTTTGACTTCATTGAAATAAAATTACTTCATTTGAACCACGTAAGTTGTATTGAATTTTGGTTTTATAATGAAGATCATCACCGTATCATATCATCATAAGAAGCAGGAAAATGACCCGGGAAAGTGGCTCGGAAAGATCAGTTTCTTCGAATGTATCCTGCAGGAGCTTGCTAACAGGGCTGAAGTTATAAATATTAGTTTTATTAATTGGTCTGGTGAACTTACGAAAGGTAAACTGCAACATATATTTCTGCAGAAGAATCTTTTAACTGCTACACATTTTCTTTCACAACTCAGACCTGATGTAGTGCTTGTTCAGGGCTTTCATTCCTCGATATATATCTTGTACCTGAAATTATTTTTGAGATCAAAGGCAAAGATCGTTATACAGCACAGGGCAGAACGACCTTCTTCACGTAGAAAAAAATATCTCCAAAAGCTGGCAGACAAGTATGTTGATGCTTATTTTTTTGCTTCAGTTGAGCAATCACAGGAATGGATAAATGCAGGAATTATCAGGCATAAGAAAAAAGTGCATGAAATTTTGGGCGCATCATCAATCTTTAAAACAGATATTAAAGATGAGGCACGGCAAAAATTATCACTGCCCTTGCAAGCAAAAATTATTTTATGGGTAGGAAGACTCAATTCAAATAAAGACCCTCAAAGCCTTGTACAGGCATTTACTCAATACCTGGAAAATGCGAACGTTGATTCTTATCTGTATATTATTTATCGATCTGATGAATTGATCACTGAAGTGATTTCGCTGATTGATAAGAAAGGATTTAAAGAAAGGATCATTCTTTGTGGAGCGATCCCACATCAGGATTTACAATATTGGTATAATGCCAGTGATTTTATTATTAATACATCACACTATGAAGGCGGTAATATTTCTGTGATAGAAGCAATGTCTTGCGGGTGTATACCTATCGTCCCAGATATCCCTTCATTTTCCAAGCATACAAATTCCGGCAATATAGGAATTACATATCCGCCTGGAAATGTTGAAGCCTTAACAAATGCTTTTATGCATACAGATGGCCTGGATACCACTGCTGAAAGAAAAAAAGTCCTGGAATATCATACAAAACATCTGTCACCCCCGGCTATTGCTTCATCTATTATTAAGGTAGTTTCTGCCCTATAAGATTTAGAAGTAGCTTTTTATTAATTGCTTCATACACTGAGGAAATAGAAGTTTATAGCTCAATGCTTTCTTGAAATTGCTCCGGGCTAATTTTATTTCGCTATTCTGGAGGTAGCGCATTCCGAGATTATAATATGCGTGAGACCCGGCATTATTTAATATTTTCCTGTCTATAAAATTTTGCTGATAAAGCCCTATAAAAGTTCTGACATATTCATTGTAATTCTCCGCGAAGAAACTTTTGCTGTGGTTATTATGATGTATTCTTCTTTTCAGTAAAGGTTCATAAACGATAGCAGTTTTATAATGGAAACTCAGGTTCATTATAAATTGATGATCACCGCACATCATCGATTCATCGAACCCTTTGATCTTTTTCAGGCATTGCTTTCTTAAAAGAATTGTTGATGGGTATACAATCATTGCATTTGTCACTAACAGGTTAAAGATCGATATGACCTCAGTCAGATGCTTTTTCTTGTAAGTTCTGACGAATAATGTCTCGTGGTTATTGAAGGTTTCGGCATCTGATATTGAAAAGCCAGCCTCGGAATTATTTTCGAGTGCATGTAATTGTAATTCTAATTTTTCCTTGACCCACATATCATCTGCATCCAGAAAAGCAACATATTCACCTGAGCTTTTACCGATTGCGAAATTTTTCATCTTACTGGTAATTCCAGTATGCGGATTTTCATAGAATTGAATTCTTGGGTCTTTAAATGATTTTATTATCTGTACAGTAGTGTCTGTAGAGCCATCGTCCACTACGATCAATTCTATATTGCTATACGTTTGCCCGAGGATGCTGGTAATACTTTCAGTAATGAAATCTGCAGCATTGTAGGCAATCATGATGACTGACACCATAGAATTAAGATATAGCAAGGGATTGATTTGTTTTGCGGGATATGCTATTTGATGAGTACTCAAATAGTTCAAGCACCTGGTTGATACAATCCTCCATCATATTTACCTTGATCTGTGAAGTATCACTTGTTTTTTTCAAGAGGATATTTCTACATGTATCAATCATGCTGCCTGGCGAATGAACAATATGCCAACGTGGTATTGGCTTTTGTTCCGGATCGATGAAACTTACTACTTCACAACCTAGGTATAACGATTCTATGCAAACTCTGCCATAACCCTCATATTCGGATGGGTGAAGTAGTATTTTGGATTGTTGCATAAGTTGCAGTGCTTCGTTGTGGCTCAGTAATCCTTTAAAGCTTATATTATTTTCCAATTTCTTTTGTTTTACCAGTTGCATTAAAAAATCACGTTGATCTCCGTCACCCACAAGTACTGCTTTGATATTCGGGAAGTCGTGCTTCAATTGTTCAATGGTCTTAATGAATAACTCATATCGTTTCAAACTGATTAATGAGCCTACTCCAATGATGTCAATTGATTTTTCCTGGTAAATTATATGGTCGAATTCTTCCTTTCTGATAGCGTTAGGTATAATATGTTTTGGAGTAATTCCATAATTCTCAATAAAAACATTGTGTTGATATTTCGATAAGGCTATCAAAGAATGAGGAGCAGGTTTATAGTAACGAAATACAGGATTCTTCTTCTTCGCATCCTGCCCCCTGAGCCAGCAATAATGTTGAACGTTATTGCGCTTTGCAAAATGGTGGCCTATAAAGGCTGTGTGGCTTAGCCAGAAACTCACTATTCCAATGATTTTTCTTTGTTTGTTTAATTTCTTCAGTGTTCTATATATGCGCCACCAATGGACAGGTCTTTTTAATTTAGTAAACCTGTTCCCATTAAACGGTATGATTAAATTGCCATGCCATGAATATTGTGTAGATGAGAAAGGATAATAAAAGCTTAGTGCAATTATTTTTAATTCGGGGTGTGCTTTGTTAATTGATAAAATGAATTGTTGAATAAATGGGATGCAGGTAGTATCCTTCTCATCTTTGGGAAAGCCGGGCGTTAATAATATCAGCGTTTTCTCAGCCATCGATAGCGATTATTTCATCACAATGCTGTAAGGTTTCTGTGTCATGGGTTACGAGGAGAACTGTCTTACCTGCTTTCGACATGTTTTTAAAATGCTGTAAAATTTTCATCTCAGCATCTTTATCAAGTTCGTTGAAAGGCTCATCCAATATATAGAGATCTGCGTCTTTATATAAAGCTCTTGCGATAGCAATACGTTGCTTTTGACCTCCGCTGATGTTTTTTCCATTTTCAGTTATGACTGTTTCCCATTGCTGGGGTAAATGATCAATAAAGGCGAATAGGTCTGTTGCTGTAGCTATATTTTGTAACCTGCTTTTTTCAAGATGATCATCAAACACAACATTTCTAAGAATACTCTCATGAATAAAAAAGCCATCTTGTTTTACATATGATATTCTGGGCCAGATTTTTCTCCGTGAAGCCGGATCAACATATTTTTCATTGATCAGTATCTCGCCGGATTTTTCACTAAGGAAACCGATCAGGATATTCAATAGTGTGGTTTTGCCCTTTCCTGATCTGGCTTTTATGCCGATCAATTTCCCGGGTTGGATAGAAGCATTAAATCTATTGATTATCGATTTGTTCTCGTATGAGAAGCTGAGATCTCTGAATTGAATTGAGTGAATGCTTTCTTCTTTGAATTCAGTTGTCTTTTTTCGTTCAATATATAGGTGTTTGACGAGACTTTTATGAATACCTACCTGTGAAAATAAATTCATCAGTTTTAGTGCGCCGGGTACGAGTTTATAGGCCGCAGCCATAAATGCACCTATTGGAACGAGAATATTGCCTGTGGAAGCAAATATGGTGTTTAATACGATCAATAAAAAGAGGCCAATGATCGCAAATACCTCAATCAGTTTCGATGATATCGATTGAAGAAAATGTAAATTACTGATCTCTGAACTAAGCAATTGCTGTTTGGTACCATACCTGTTTATAAAGAAGTCCTTCTTATGGTAAATGTTCGCTTCAACATAGCTTTTAAGTGCTTCGTTAAGGTATTGCAGAGTGATGTCTCTGTGATTAACGATATTCTCTCTTGTTCTCTTCAATCTTGACTTTATATTCCTGGAAACAAAGAATACCAGTGGCGCTAAAAGTATAACCAATGATATAAAGACATAAGTATTATAGATAAGAATGGCTGTGATGGTTGCGGCAATGACCACAGTCTCGGTAACTATTTGTTGAAGTGGAAGAACGATCTGTAACGCAAATTCAGAAGGATGTTGTAATATCCTGGTGGTTATAGATGAAGAGTCTTTTTGTATGAATTCATTGAAATCGCCTTCTAAATAGTTCGCGGCATTTTGTTTAGAGATACGCGATGCAATATTAAAGATGTTGTTGTACTGATATTTCGTCACAACGATACTTACGAGATTCTTACCCAGGAAGAGCAGGGCGAAAACAGCAAAAAATGGAACGCCGTTATACACCAACAGAGATTGCGGAATATTGGTTGTATGCAGTTTGCCAGGAAATAAGCTAATGAAATAAACAAGCAGTGCAAGAAATACTATGTCAGCTAATGCCAGGATAGCATTAATGACTGTAATGCCGATAAGTTTCTTTTTTTCAGAGGCTTCTAAATGATCAAATATATCTGAGAGTAGAGCCATTAGATCGGATCTTTGATTCTTTTGTGATAATGCATTCCCAGGAGCGCTTTATATGACTGCAGCTTGCATTTTACCGATCTCCATCTTCTTTGCTTTAAAAACTTGTTATAATTAACTTCTGATATCACATGATTAACCGCATGGTCATAATATTTCCTGGAATAGGTTCTTTTAAAATCAATTTGCCTGTCATTTCCTTCGTGCCATTGTACATTGTTGAGCTGTAAGGATTGCACTTCTTTATATAATTCTGTTCCTTTGATTGGGTAAGCTATTGTTATAGTGAAGTGGTCAGGATTAGACACTTTTAAATGATGAATGGTCTCTTTAATATCCGCTTCGGTTTCTCCTGGATACCCTAACATAATGAAGGTTCCGGTTTCGATTCCATATTTTGAAGCAAGCTGTATCATTTCCCGCACTTGTTCCACTTTAACCCGGCGGTTCATTAAATCAATTACTCTTTGCGATCCACTTTCTGCCCCAATCCAAACTCTGAAGCAACCGGTTTCTTTTAAAAGTTTGATCACATCTTCATTTAATCTATCTGCCCTCGTTATGCATTCATATGATATTTTCAAACTTTTCTCTTTTAACAAGGCGTGAAAGTTTTCCATCCACTTGTGACTAATGGTAAACACATCATCTACAAACCAGATCGAATCAGGGGCATAGGTTGAATAAATCAGCGATAACTCTTCCACTACGAGTTCCGGCGATCGTCTTCTGTAACTCATTCCATACACTGCCCTGCTGCACCATTTGCAAGAATAGGGACATCCCCGCATTGTACTCACAGAGATGGCATTCTTGCCATGAAATTTTTTCCAGGCATCCAGGTAAAGCCGCAGATTTACTTTGTGCCGATTAGGAAAGGGTAGCTCGTCTATATTTTTCAGCTTACTTCTTTCAAAAGTCTGGATGAAGTTGTTATTCTCAAGAAATGCTATACCATTGATCTGGTTGAGATCTATATATCCCGAGCCTTCATAATGCTGTACAACTTCGAGCATTGTGCTTTCTCCTTCTCCGATCACGATAATATCAGCGCCGAACTTCAGAAAGTTTTCAGCACTATGTCTTACTTCCGGACCGCCCAGAATAATTTTCGTATGGGGATGATGTGTCTTGATATGCTGAATGATCTGTAACACATTCAGCTTTGTCATAAGATTTGTATATATACCGATAACATCAGGGTTGAATTCAGTTAGAAATTGAAACAAATATTCTTTACTCGAAAACGTGGAGTCGAAGACTTCATTGCCATATCCATTCTTTTCGAGATAAGCAGAGATATACAATATACCCAAAGGAATATAAGGACGCATGATCTGCTTTTCCTTTTCGTCTTCACTTAAGAAATAACCATGTGTAAGTAGTATTCTCATTTCAATTCCAGGTCTATAAGAAAATGATCAGCGTAATTTGAAAGAAACGGCATCTTGTTCAATGCCCTCTCTGCGACATCCAATTTATTTAATATTCCCCGTTTGCCAATCCATGTATTATTGAAATAGGAGGGAGGTATGGCAAGCCCGATTGGCTGTGAACGAATCACTTTAAAATCTTTACTTAATGTATCTAAATTCTTTTTATTGTAATACCAGATATCCATTTCTTCATCGCCTACAGTAGCTTTTACACCTTTCGAGGTATGCCGCCTGAACGCTTTTTTAAATTGAAACTTAGACGAAAAATATATGATCTCCCATAAGCAATGCTTAGGCATCAGCACTAAAATCAGTCTTCCATTCTTTTTTAATAAAAACTTTGCAGCATGTAATAGTTTTTCCAGTTGATTTTTTTCTATGCAGTTGATCCCGCCAAAGTTTGAAAAAATAAGATCAAACCGTTGCTCGCCTTCCAGTAGTTCAATTTGATTTATATCGAGCCATAATGTGCTGATACTTTTCTGCAGGTGATTGTCTAATACCTTCCGTTGCGTTTGCATCAGCATCTTCCTTGAAATATCAGTTGCGATCACTTTACTACCGTGATTCGCAAAAAACACAGCATCCTCACCCGTACCGCAATTCAACTCTAATACATCTTTGCCTGCTAAATGAAGATGATTGCTCAGGTATTTCCATACATATTTCCGTTGCAGTCTACCTATTAGAGAATGGGTAAACTCAATATCATACCGTTCTGCACTATCGTCAAATGTTGCCTTCATGGGCCAGGCCGAATTTTCTTAGTTGAGTTTGCTTGTATAACCTGTTCATCGAAAAATAAAATCCATACATACCTCTCAGCAAGTCGCTGAAAGAGGATATGGCAGGTGTAGTAAAAAATTTCTTCAGCAGGCTATAACTCTGTTTTTCTCTGTACCTGCTGTGGACATACCGCTGGAGAATTTTGTAAAATTCTTTCGGATAGGTATTAGTGAACATCATTGCCAGTTCATCCGAATCAGTCCAGTTACTTTTTTCTTTGAGTTGCTGTTTTACAGTATCAAAGAGTTTTGTTCCCGGTAAAGGATAAGTTACAGAAATTCCAATATTATCCGGCATCAGGTCCATGATCATTTTGAGCGTTGCATCGATGTCTTCTTTTGTTTCGCCGGGATAACCGAATTGTAAAAAGAAAGCAGATTTAACACCAAACTTTTTTAAGAGCATGCGGCTCATGTAGATCTGCTCAACAGTGGTTCCTTTTTCCATGGCGTCTAATATCTTCTGACTGCCACTTTCAGCACCGATCCATACTTCATCACATCCTGCCATGGCCAGGTATTTCACTGCATCTTTTTCCAGTAAAAGATCTGCCCTTGATTGGATCTTGAATTTAAACTGCAAATTTTCCTGTACAACCAGCTCGGCAAATTCTTTGATCCAGCTGGTCTTAATGCCAAATATGTCATCGCAAAACCAGATATGTTCTGCGCCAAATCCATCCACTAATAATTTTAATTCCGCAACAACGCTTTCAACACTGCGTGCATGGTACCTGTTTCCAAACAAAGGCTTAGCGCACCAGTTACACTTAAACACACACCCCCTGCTGCCGACCAGGTTCAGTGAGAAGTAACCATGTTTATTTTTCCAGAGGGCCTTATATTTTTCTATATCCACAAGGTCCCACGCAGGCAGAGGTAACTCGTCTACATTTTTGATCACAGCCCTTCTGCCTGTATTGATCAAACTATTGTTCTTATAAAATACAATCCCGGGAACATCATCCACTGTATTACTATTCTGCAATTTTTCAACCAGCTCAAGTAAGCTCATTTCACCTTCGCCTAATACTACATAGTCAGCTCCATTTTGCAGATACAGGCTGCAGTTATCAGTACTGTCAGAACTGCAAACGATCACCTTGCACCCGTATTGCCTGGCAAAACTGCTCATCTTAAAAGCAGCCTCCCTCATGTTGGTGAGACACATTTTGGTAAGATAGTTAAAGCCATCATCATAGATCACTACATAATCAGGCTGATGTTTTTGTAGATGGTCTATGATCTCGTAAGGAGAATCAGCAAGCATGCTATCAAATAATGCCACATCAAACTTGTGCTGCCTCATCAATGCAGCAGCATATAAAGTACCCAACGGAGGATAGGCGTTTCCTGCCTTCTTCTGCTTTAGATCTAACGATAAAAAATATGAATGTGTAAATAATATTCTATTCATTTTCATTTTAGGTTATAAAACCACATCATGCCGTAGTTCAAATGCTTGTATATTTTCCTGGAACTTCTGTAATATTCTTTTTCGGTGTCCGCTAAGATGCAGCTTAAAATCATCTTCTGTTATGACCATGTCGTTATCAAAAGCCACGATCTTTCCTTTTCGTACTTTCATCATAAATCGTCGCTTATAGAACCTGAAAATTTTCTGATTAAGCCATTTGAAGGTTTGATGCTGCCATAAGTTATTCAACCACCTCCGGTATTCGAAAATGTGTGTGGGTAAATTCATTTCAAAGTGCGGAACGTATTCTTTGATCCAACTATTTGCCGTAAGAAATCTCTCAAATTCATCCCGGTTATATATGGGAATGAGCGTAGCTATTTCGATGGCCGTATATACATTTTTATCAGGTATCTCCAGGTTATTTTCTGTAATAATATAGTTCGGGCAGAAATATTTTTGTAACCCAAAAACCTCCAACGTCTCTACTATGCAACTCATGAAAAACTTTGTAAGCCAAAGGCTGTTCTTCCGGGCAATAATAAAATAATCTATATCAGAATGGTCATCCATATAACGTTTAGAAAGAGAGCCGGAAATACAAAGACATTTGATAAAAGGGAATTTACTTAACAGCCAGGCCTGCCGATGTGCAATTCGGAGGTATTTTTCAGCCCTTTGATTTCCTTCTAATCTTGATGCAATGATATTCTCCGGGTTATCTACCCAGACAAAATCATCTTTAGCGTATATGAAACCCTTTCCTATTAATTTAGCCAGTGCAGCCTGAATCTCTATTTTATTCCCATTCCCGACAAACTGGAATAGTTCTTCTTTTCTTAGCGGGTAACTAAAAATCTTGAAATAGAGTAAAACTCTCAAAATTGAGGATGAAATCTCATCAGTTGATGATAGTGCAGGATTCCGCAATGGTGCAGGCACAAGCATAATTAGCAGTTAGTTCCTAAAACTATAATTTTTTAGCCAATGCTTCAACTGCGTTTCGCATGAAAAAGGCATGGCATCTCTAATTAAATAACAACGGTGGGAAAAATGGTAACAAATGCTAGGCAATGATAACGCTTTTTTAGCTGCTGGCAGATCCAAATTCTTCCTCTTTATGCAATTGTGAGAAACAGGTATATAATTTGAAGGATTAGCAATCACTTCTTAACCAGCAGTTGCTTGTATGCCTTCAAAGATCAAAAAACTTTTAGTTGCCAATAGGGGAGAAATTGCTATCAGGATACTCAGAGCTTGTACGGAACTGGAGATACCTACAGTTGCAGTGTATACTTACGAAGACCGTTATTCACTCCACCGGTATAAAGCTGATGAAGCATACCAGGTAGGAGACGAAGCCGATCCGTTGAAACCTTACCTGAATATTGAGGAAATAATCCACATAGCCAAATCCTGTGGTGCAGATGCGATCCATCCCGGATATGGATTTTTATCAGAGAATCCTGCTTTCGCACAGGCTTGTGCAGATAATAATATCATTTTCGTGGGACCTTCTCCAGAGGTGATGAAACAACTCGGCGATAAGGTGCTGGCTAAGCAAAAAGCAGAGGCATGTGATATCCCACTTATAAAAAGTAGCCAGGTAGAACTTACCGATGTTGAAGTCGCAAAAACAGAGGCTTCAAAGATCGGGTTGCCCATAATGCTCAAATCAGCTGCAGGTGGCGGTGGAAGAGGTATGCGGGTGATACGAACTGAAGAAGATCTGCAAAAGAGCTTCACGGAAGCGAAGCGGGAAGCGAAGAACGCTTTTGGTGACGATACTGTTTTCTTCGAAAAATTTATTGATGAACCCAAACACATAGAAGTACAGATCGTTGCCGACCGTCATGGAAACGTGGTGCATTTGTTTGAACGGGATTGCTCTTTACAGAGACGATTCCAGAAGATCGTAGAGGTAGCTCCTTCTGTGAACCTGGATGATTCAGTAAAACAACAGGTGTATGAATATGCAGTCAAGATCTGTAAGGCGGTTGGCTACAATAACGTAGGAACTGTTGAATTCCTGGTAGATAAAAGCAATAATGTTTATTTCATTGAAGTAAATCCAAGGATACAGGTTGAGCACACGGTAACCGAAATGATCACAGGCATTGACCTGGTAAAAACGCAGATACATATTGCTGAAGGGTATCGGCTGAGTGATCCCGAGATAGGCATTGAACAGGATAAGCTTAGAAAAAATGGTTATGCGATCCAATGCAGGATAACTACTGAAGATCCCGAGAATAATTTCATGCCTGACTACGGAACTGTTTTAGCTTATCGCAGTGCAGAAGGCTTCGGTATCCGCTTAGATGAAGGAAGCATTTATAACGGCGTTAAAATATCACCCTTTTTCGACTCCTTACTGGTAAAGGTTACAGCGCATTCTTCATCGATCGAAGATGCTGCTTCTAAACTCAAAAGGGCTTTACTCGAATTCAGGATAAGAGGCGTAAAAACCAATATGCGTTTTCTCCTCAACATTATTCGTCATCCTGAATTCATTGCAGGTAATGCTACCGTCAACTTCCTCCAAAACCACCCGGAGCTTTTCACTTTCAAACCACTGAAAGACCGGGGTACTAAATTCCTGAAATACTTAGCGGAGGTTACTGTAAATGGCCATCCCGACGTAGCTAAACCTGATAAAGCGAAAACCTTTGAGAAACCGATCATCCCGCATTACGATGAGAATAAACCGATCGCAGATGGAAGCAAACAACTCTTGGATAAACTCGGTCCTGATGAGTTTGCTAAATGGTTGCTCAGCGAAAAAAAGATCCATTATACTGACACTACTTTCAGAGACGCACATCAATCTCTGTTAGCGACAAGGCTCAGAACATACGATATGATGAAGGTGGCCAGTGCATTTGCGCAATCTTTCCCTCAAACATTTAGCATGGAGGTATGGGGTGGTGCCACTTTCGATGTCTGTATGCGGTTTTTATATGAAGATCCATGGAGAAGATTACAACTCATTCGAAAAGCGGTTCCGAATATTTTATTACAGATGCTGTTGCGTGGGGCGAATGCAGTGGGTTATAAAGCATATCCCGATAATGT
>JAEZDC010000128.1 GCA_023429825.1 Bacteroidota bacterium
CTGATAACCCTACTCCTAAAATGGGCGACATAAGCGGGGAGATCAGCATCGCTCCTATAATTACGGCTGTAGAATTTGTATCGAGTCCTATACAGGCCAGGATGGATGAACAACCCAGCATCCATAAATTGTAGCCCCGCAATGAAACGCCAAGGCTTATTGCATCAATACTACTTTTAAAATCAGACCCTTCTCGCAGATCAAATAACTTTGTAAGGAAATTTCGCATATTGTATAAAACTATTTCCTGCAGATCTGTTTAAGCATTAGAATGCTATTAGAATGACTTTTAAAAGAGACAATTTTAACGATCAAAAGAGAAGTGAATGTAAATTGCCAAAAAATACTTGTGCAGGACGAACGTAGAATATTGTTAGTGGAAGATGAGCCCAAGATCGCAGATACGCTTAAACTGGGTTTAACTGAGAACGGGTATACAGTCTCTGTCGCCTACGATGGTAGAATAGGCCAACGTTTGTTTGATTCGGGTGAATTCGATCTCATCATTCTCGATATTAATTTGCCCGGTATAAATGGTTATGATCTCTGCCGTCATATCAGGAACAGAAACAACGACATGCCCGTGATCATGCTGACTGCGATGAGCAGCCTGAATGATAAGATAGAAGGATATGATGCAGGTGCAGATGATTACATTGTAAAGCCTTTCGAATTCAAAGAACTCTTGTTGAAAGTTAGGGTGTTGTTGAAAAGAATAATGAACCAGAACATCCCCGTAGGCAACGTGTTGAAAGCAGATGACCTGGAAATGAACCTGGACAGCAAAGAAGTAAAGCGAGATGGCATGCTTATTACGCTTACTGCAAAAGAGTTCCAGTTGCTTGAGTATTTATTGAGAAACAAGAACAGGGTGGTTTCCCGGGCCGATATTGCGATCAACGTATGGGACATAGATTTTGATACGAATACCAACGTGATAGATGTATACATCAACTACCTTAGAAATAAAGTGGATAAAAAATATGACCATAAACTCATTCAAACACAGGTTGGGATGGGTTATGTGTTAAAAGAATAGCATGCCGGTACGCCTGAAAATAACATTCCTGTTTACGATTCTCACTGTACTGCTACTGGCACTCGTATCAGGCACTGTGTACTACATATCATACACTAACCGTATAAGCGCCATTAAAACAAGGCTCACCAACAGGGCGATAACTACCGCAAGGCTATTGAGCAGGAGTGCATTTGAACGTAGCATTATCGAACGGATCGATTCTCTTACGGCTTCAGCGCTCAAAAACAAATCTGTCCAGGCATATAATGAAAACGGCAGAAGGATCTATTCCTTCAGCGATGCCTATGCTGATACTGTTGCTGTTAATGCATCTCTTATCAAAGATGCACGTGAAAAAAAATCGATTTACTTTAAAAAAGGCAACCAGGATATCATCACTTACCATTTTACCGGTACGAACAATAACATTATCATTCTTTCCGCAGCGTATGACGAGTTGGGTATCAATAACCTTAATCAACTTGCTTTATTACTTCTTTTCAGCAGTATAGGTGGTGTCATTATCGCTTTTTTCAGTGGGTATGTATTCTCTGCACGGTTGCTATCTCCTGTAACAAAGATCGCCGACCAGGTGAATGAGATCTCTGCACAAAACCTGGCCAGGAGGATCCCTTCCGGAAAAATAAAAGACGAATGGAATTACCTGGCCGATACACTCAACAGGTTACTCAACAGGTTACAGGAAAGTTTCGAAACACAGCGCAGGTTCATTTCAAATGCATCTCATGAATTGTCTACTCCCCTTACATCAATATCCAGCCAGCTACAGGTATATCTCCAGAAAGATAGAGCGGTAGAAGAATATCGTAAAGTGATGGAATCTATCAACCAGGATGTTCGGCACATGAGCAGGCTCACCAAAACTTTATTGGAATTTGCAAAAGCCTCCGGCAACACCGGCGGTCTTGAATTGAACGCATTAAGAATAGATGAAGTATTATTAAGAATGCCTGCGGAATTGCAGAAACTAAGTCCTGATTATTCGGTAGTGCTTTCTTTCAACGAATTACCTGAAGATGAAAAAGGGCTGATGGTCTATGGTAATGAAGATCTCCTCTTCACTGCTATAAAAAACATTTTACTGAACGCATGTAAATACTCTCCTGACAATAAGGCCGAATTGGTTTTAACTTCTCAGCCAGATGCAGTGTTGATACAGGTCAAAGACAATGGAAAAGGAATTTCAGAAACGGAGATGAATAAGATCTTCGAACCTTTTTATAGAATGGATGAAGCCAGGAACAGTGAAGGTTTTGGTTTAGGTCTGTCACTTGCACTCAACATTGTAAAGCTGCATCGCGGCATGATCGATGTATTTTCGTCGCCTGGCAAAGGTTCCAGGTTCGTGATCACTTTACCACTTGCCCCGGATCATCATGCGCTAAATTGATCATTGCCCCATCTGTTAAACTGCGAATACATTCTAATCTCATTCTAATATGATGTTAATAGAGCACTAATAACGGCATCATAATTTGCAGTTAGAAGAGAGTGTATTATGACCGCATTCAATAGCATTTTGGTACCTGTGGATTTTAGCATTAATACTAAGGTAGCAGTGAACAAGGCGATTGAAATGGCCGTGCCTGGCAGATCAGTGATCCATCTTTTGCATGTGCTGGAGAAGAATGTTTTCAGGCAGGTTCCTATTGGGGCGAGCGACATGAGTATCCCCGTAGCTGTAAACAAACAGAATGCTGAAGAGAAACTGCTTCAGTTGAAGGCATGCATCTGGCAATCGTTACCGGCTAACCAGGTAGAGATACATGTTGTGGTGAGCAATAAAGTAGAAGACGCTATCATTACCATTGCAAAAGCTTTATTACCGGATCTCATAATCATCGGCAAGAATAATCACCATTCGTTTTTGCCTTTTTTGAATACGGTTTTCTCTGCAAATCTTGCAGAGTCCACTAACTGCCCTGTGCTGACTGTAAAACCAGGAGCGGTAAACAAAAAATTGAAAACGGTGGTAATACCGGTGAGCGATTTTTTTCCAAAAAGGAAAATAGAATTGTTATCAGCATTGAGCCTGAACAATCAGTTAGACGTACATCTCCTCACTATTACGCATAAGAGTGATCGACGTGATGATTTTGCAGGTTCAGCATTGCTGCATGTCATGAGAACTATCCGGTATAAACTGCAGTGTATGCTCCATCACTCAAGAGTACATTCTGACAATAAGGCAATGG
This sequence comes from Bacteroidota bacterium, assembly GCA_023429825.1. Lineage (GTDB taxonomy): Bacteria > Bacteroidota > Bacteroidia > Chitinophagales > Chitinophagaceae > JAEZDC01. Next base: position 3,238 of record JAEZDC010000128.1, read on the forward strand.
CGATATTAAATTATGCAGAAAAGGTAGAAGCCGATATGTTGGTGGTAAACCCTGAATCGGAAGCTACGATCACTACATGGATGAGCAAAAAAGATATTACTGACATATTAAGGCCAGCCACGCAGTTACAGGTATTGAGCGTGCAACCGAATGGAAAAAAGCTTGAGTTTTAGTGTTTGGGATTTTTAGATAGAGAAAGATTGGTGTTTGTTAGGAAATAAGGCTCCTGTTCTTCAGGAGCTTTATAATTATAATAACGATTTCTAATCGCATTCTAATTCCTGCTTAACGACACACTAATGTAAAATGAGGAATTTGCTTTCTTATAAATAGCACTATGAAAAAATTATTCTGTTTAATGTTTGGATGGATCCCAATGATCCTTGTAGCACAGGAAGCTCCCGGGGTGCAGCAAATGCTGCAATATGAAAGATACAACTCAGCGGAATCCGCTGCAAAGGCACTTATCCAGTCCGATGGAAATAATCCAGCCCACTGGTATTGGCTCAGCCAGGTATACCTTAACAAAAAAGATAGCCTTTCTTTAAGCACACTTTTACAGGAAATTCCCGCCGGCATCAAAAAAGATGCGTGGTATAATATTGTTTATGGAAACATTTTACTCGCTGCTGGAAAAGATGCAGAGGCTAAAAAGTATTATGAAGAGGCGATAGATGCCACAAGAGGTAAAGATGTAAATATACTCGCTGCAATCGCCAGAGCGAATGTATATAGTAACAAAGGCGATAAGCAATATGCCATATCAATAGTAGAAAAAGCCATAAAAAGAGATAAGAAAAATGCGGAGTTACATACTATCCTGGGTGACGCATGGTATCGCTTGGTGAACGGCTCCGAAGCGTACAAAGCTTACCAGGAAGCGATCAGCCATAACAGTAATTATGCTGCGGCATTATATGGATTAGGAAAGATATTCGCTTCGCAGAATAATACGGAGCTCGTACTTAAGTATTATAATGATGCGATAGCCGCAGATCACAACTTCGCTCCTGCTTTGTACGACCTCTATTATCATTATTATTATTCTGATCTGAATAAAGCACTGGAGTATTATAATAGATACCTGGCCGTTGCAGATAAAACGAGCAATGATCAATACCAGCTTGCAGACTTGTTATATCTCACAAAAAAATATCCTGAAGCGATAGCTAAGATCAATGAGCTGAAACAACAGCCTGATGCAGGCAATCGCCTCAACAAACTGCTGGCATATACATACAAGGAAATGGATAAACCCGATTCTGCTATTGCTTACATGAAGCAGTACTTTACTAACGGTGCAGATACAGCTTTCCTGGCTAAAGATTATGAAATGATGGCGGAGGTGTACGAATCAGTGCAGGGGAATGAAGATTCAGCTACCGCTTACTATATAAAAGCATTGCCTTACATGAAAGATTCAACGGTTGTCGTGAAGTATTATAAAAAATTGGCTGATCACTACAAAGCAAAAAAAGATTATGCACAACAGGCTGAATGGCTGGGCAATTATTATACAGCGAATGCAAATGCCACTAACGTAGATCTTTTCAACTGGGGCATTTCACTATACATGGCAAAGCAGTATCCTTTTGCAGACTCGGTTTTCGGCATCTACGTTAGCAAATATCCTGATCATGTGTTTGGACCTTACTGGAGAGCCAGGAGTAATGCAGCGATAGACACTTCGATGACACTGGGACTGGCGATACCACACTATCAAAACGCCATTACCATTGCGGAAAAGGATACTGCTAATGCCACCAATGTGAGATATCTCATAGAAGCCTATGGATATATCGCAGCATATACAGCTAATGAAAAAAAGGATTATACCGCGGCGATAGAATACTTTAAAAAGCTGCTGGTATACGATCCGGATAATTCAGATGCAGTAAAATATATAGCGATCCTGGAAAAGAATGTTCAGAGAGATGACAAGTCCGGGACTGATTAAGTAGTTTTTTTCATGTGTTAGGTTTTGAGGGCATCCTGCTAATAACAGGATGTTCTTTTTTTTTATAGATGACTATTTAGCCACAGCGATCTTTACTTTCTTGTTCTTGATCTTCTCTTCTTTTATCAACTGCAAAGTATGGCTGGCTTTGTTTCGTCGCACTGCGACGAAGGAGTAAAAATCCTTCACCTCTATCAACCCAATATCTTCTTTTTTCAATTGACCTTTATTAGATAAGAATCCTACGATATCGATCTTATTGATCTTATCTTTTTTGCCCGCATTGATGAATAAGGTTGTCCATTTAGGTTTCTCAGGTAAAATGATCTCTGATGGCAACTCTATTTCTTCAACGGTAGAAGTAACGTATGGCGGGATATACTCTTTATCATTTAATATCATGATCACCGTTCCGCTGGCATCCATCCTTGCTGTCCTGCCATTGCGATGCGTGAAAATGTCTTCGCTTCCCGGCATTTGAAAATGGATAACATAGCGAACGTTGGGAACATCCAAACCTCTTGCCGCAAGATCTGTCGTAACTAAAAAGTTCACGCTGCCATTCCTGAACTTTGCCAGCGCCACTTCTCTTTCATTCTGTTCCATTGCACCATGGTAAAACGTATTGGTGATACCTTTTTCAGAAAGTGATGCGCTGGTCTTCTCAACAAACTCACGATGATTACAAAATATGATGCTTGAACGATCGCCAAGGTGGCAGAGTAATTTGAAAAGGGATTCAGTTTTATCTTCTTCTTTCGACAAAACTTTTTTTATGCTGAGTATTTCTTCGCTTACAGGCTCATCAGATGAATAGTCAAGTTTCACAAGATCAACTGCACCGATGAACGCAGGTATCTCTGTAGCTTCAGTGGCAGAAGTAAGAATTCTTTTCTCCAGATTCTTCAACGAGCCTATTACAAAAGACACTTCTTCGGTAAAACCCATCTCCAGCGATTTATCGAATTCATCCAATACCAGAGTATGAATACTATCGGTAGTGATATTACCGCGGCGGATATGATCAGCTAACCTTCCCGGAGTACCGATGATAATTGCAGGTGCTTGAATCAGGTTGTTTTCTTCTATCTCACGCTTATGTCCGCCATAACAACAAGTGATCTTTAAACCAGTACGCATACTTCTCAGCACCTGGTCAATTTGCAATGCCAGTTCTCTGGAAGGAACGATGATCATTGCCTGTGTGGTTTTGAAACCGGGAACGATCGATCGTAAAATAGGCAATAGAAAAGCAATGGTCTTACCGGAACCGGTTGCAGAAATAATGATAACGTTATTGTGTTGAGCAGTGGTTTCTAAAGAAGCCTGCTGCATTTCGTTGAGTTGGTCTATATCGAGAGCGGAGAGAATGTTCTCGACTGAAAAAGAATTGGACATCCGCAAAAGTATGGAAACGAATACGAGCTGCGTCTACTAATGTAGGGCTAGAGGTTAGTAAGGTCTAATTATTTCAAAGTTAGCAGCATATTTTTGAACTTACTCAATTGATTGTAATGACGAAAATGATAATCTCTCTGGGTTTGATTGTTTTTTTGATAACCTGTAGTACCAAACACAAAAAAGCTGAGCAGAATTTTTCGTGGCTATCATTGACGATTCAAATGGATTCCGAACAAATCCAGTTATATCATAAAAGTGATTCTATAGATATCTGGAAACATAACACATTAACTAAACTTATTACATAACCGGAGCCCAAAAAGACAGTCTATATTGTTGGTGCAATTCTCTGGTCCACATGGCTGATAAAATAAAACTAAAAAAATACTGTACAGATAATGTTGGAAATCTGCGATTAACTATTAGCTATCATCCTCAGGTCGGAATTCAGGCAATTTTCAGATCGGTTTGTGATTGGAAGGTTCTAAATGACGACACCCGTAAAATAGCGATCCTTCTTAATGAGTTGAAAAGATAAAGCCCCTGCATCTCTGCAAGGGCTTCGTTATTTAGATTGCTTCGCTTTGCTCGCAAAGAAAATTTACTTCACTTCCTCAAACTGCGCATCCTCTACATGATCTCCTGGATTTCCACCACCCTGCGGACCGCCAGCATTTCCCTGCTGAGCGCCATCAGTTGGTGAGCCACCCTGTGCGTGCTGTGCTTTGTAAATCTCTTCACTCGCAGCAGTCCATGCAGCATTCATCTCAGCCATCGCCGCATCTACTGCAGCAATATCCTGGTTCTTGTGTGCTTCTTTCAGTTTAGTGAGTGCAGATTCGATCGGTGCTTTTTTATCCGCAGGGATCTTATCGCCAAACTCTTTCAATTGCTTTTCAGTCTGAAACACTAAGCTATCTGCCTGGTTAAGCTTCTCGATCTTTTCTTTTGCTTCTTTATCCGATGCTTCATTGGCCTTCGCTTCGTTTTTCATCTTCTCTATCTCTTCTTTGCTCAAACCACTACCTGCTTCGATACGGATCTTCTGTTCTTTACCGGTTCCCTTGTCTTTTGCACTCACATGTAATAATCCATTCGCATCAATATCGAATGTTACTTCGATCTGCGGTACACCTCTTGGCGCTGGTGGAATTCCATCAAGGTTAAATACACCTAAACTCTTATTGTCTTTCGCCATGGAACGCTCACCCTGTAATACGTGTATCTGTACGCCCGGTTGGTTATCGCTGGCTGTAGAATATACTTCTGTCTTCTTCGTTGGTATCGTTGTATTCGCAGGGATCATGGGCGTTAATACACCACCCAATGTCTCGATACCCAGTGTAAGCGGGGTAACGTCTAACAACAACACATCCTTCACCTCTCCTGTTAATACCGCACCTTGAATAGCAGCACCGATCGCAACTACTTCATCAGGGTTAACACCTTTGTGCGGCTTACGACCGAAGAACTTCTCAACGATCTCCTGCACTTTAGGTATACGTGTAGATCCACCCACCAATATCACTTCATCAATTTGAGAAGTAGAGTATCCAGCATCTTTCAATGCAGCTTCGCAAGGCTTCAAACATCTTTGTAATAAAGCATCTGAGAGTTGCTCGAACTTAGCTCTCGTTAATTTCTTCACTAAGTGCTTAGGTACGCCGTCAACCGCTGTGATATACGGAAGATTAATCTCTGTTTCTGTAGAAGAACTCAATTCCACTTTTGCTTTTTCTGAACCTTCTTTCAAACGCTGTAAAGCCATTGGGTCTTTACGAAGGTCAATTCCTTCTTCATTCTTGAATTCTTCAGCTAACCAGTCCATGATCACTTTATCGAAGTCATCACCACCTAAATGCGTATCACCATTGGTAGATTTCACTTCGAATACACCATCACCCAATTCCAGGATAGAGATATCGAACGTACCACCACCTAAGTCGAACACCGCGATCTTCTGATCCGCATGTTTTTTATCAAGGCCGTAAGCCAGCGCTGCTGCAGTTGGCTCGTTAACGATACGGCGTACATTCAAACCTGCGATCTCACCGGCTTCTTTGGTAGCCTGGCGCTGTGCATCATTGAAGTAAGCCGGAACGGTGATCACCGCTTCATTTACTTCCTGTCCGAGATAATCTTCGGCAGTCTTCTTCATTTTCTGAAGCACCATTGCCGAAATTTCCTGTGGCGTATACAAACGGCCATCTATATCTATTCTGACTGTATTATTGTCACCCTGTCCTATTTTATAGCTCCAGTGGCTCTTCTCTTCTGTCACCTCGTCGAAACGACGGCCCATGAAACGCTTTACACTCGTAATAGTGTTCTGCGGGTTAGTGATCGCCTGTCTTTTAGCAGGGTCCCCCACTTTTCTTTCGCCATTTTTCAAAAATGCCACTACGGAAGGCGTGGTTCTTCTACCCTCTTCGTTAGCAATTACTACCGGCTCGTTACCCTCCATAACTGCTACGCAGCTGTTGGTTGTACCGAGGTCTATTCCAATGATCTTTCCCATGATGTATGCTCGAATTTTTAGTTCGCTATTGAGTGTCAACAGTCATGCCATGGGGTTTGGGAGTGAAAAATTGGCAGGCTGGGTTGAGGCGGTAGACAGGAGGTTGGAGGCTAGAGCCATATGTAGTGTCTTTCAAGCCCCTAACCACCCCTTATGCGCCGCTTTTATCGATTTAAAACCCAGGTTTCCCGTAGATATTCCGCCTTTTTATAGATAGGTGACAAATACGGGTCAATAGCGGGATAAAGGCGGGATATCTACGGGAAATGCATCCATATAGATAGGTTCAAGGGTGGAGCACATGTTAGCAAGATTCGATAAGTATTGAGCCATAACATCAGCTATTTTTATCGCATCAAACCAAAACCACATGCCCAATACACTTGCGCAAAAATTGAGAATAAAAGAAGGTGATAGTCTGCTCACCATCAATGCGCCAAAAGACTTCATTAAAAAAATTGATGGGCTTCCAAAGAATGTTTCTGATGCGGAGAAGGCGAAAGAATACAACCAAATTCATTGGTTCGTGATGAACAAAGCGCAGATGGACAAAGAGCTGGGCAAAGTGTTGAAGCTGTTGAAAAAGGATGTGATCTGCTGGATATATTATCCAAAAGGCACATCTAAAATCCAGACTGACCTGACTAGGGATAAAGGCTGGGAAGAATTGCTGAAACACAATGAGCTTACATGGGTTAGCCTGATATCGTTTGATGATACATGGAGCACATTTGGAATGCGTTTGAAGACAGAGGCTGATGAAAAGAAGGCGGCAAAGAAGCCCGAAGTAAGAGAAATATTCAATTGGGTAAATCCAAAGACCAAAGAAGTAAAGTTGCCAGGCGATCTTGCTGCAGCGCTGAAGAAATGCAAGAAAGAGAGCCAGTTCTTCCAGAGTTTGTCGTTCACTAACAAGAAAGAATTCATAGAATGGATCGTTACTGCGAAGCGGGAAGAAACGAGGAAGGAAAGGGTGGATGGAACAATTGAACGATTGGGAAAGCAGTGGAAGAACCCAAGGAATATGTAGGTGAGCCGGTAGGTGGGAGAAAGGAGGTATTAGGCGTTAGGCGAAAACTGATCGCTAACTGCTGATTGCTGATAGTTTACCGTTAACCAATAAAACCCACCCGCAAAACGTTAAATTCAGGCAACGAAACCGAAATTTGCGGTATCTACTTACCCGACGTCAACCTAAATTGGGCCCATTTGACTGAATATGAACTGATAAAAGGCTGTATCAAAGGTGATCAGAAATGCCAGCGCATGCTGTTTGAGCAGCTCGCCGGTAAAATGATGACCGTTTGCCTGCGTTATGCCCATGATGCCATGGAGGCGGAAGACATGATGCAGGATGGCTTTATTCGCGTATTCAGTTATTTGCACCAATACAAATTCGAAGGTTCGTTTGAAGGCTGGGTACGGAGGATCATTGTGAATTCTGCGCTGAAGCACCTGCAAAAAAAGCGTCTGAATTTTACCGAAGTGACCGACAACAGCGAAACAAGTCCGCGTTTAGAACCTTACGCTTATTCCAATTTAGGTGAAGAAGAATTGATGAAACTGATCAACCAGTTACCGGATGGTTACCGGGTAGTGTTTAACCTGAACGTAATTGAGGGTTACAGCCATGAAGAGATCGCTAAGATATTAGAAATACAACCCAGCACCAGCCGAAGCCAGCTTGTGAAGGCAAGGAAGATGCTGCAAAACCAAATACTAAACCTGCAGAAAATTGCTGTATAGTATGACAGATAGAATGTTTGATCAATTTGTGAGAGATAAACTCTCCGACCATAAAAGTTCGGTGCCGGCCGGGCTATGGGAAAAGATCGCCGAGAAAAAAGATAAAGACCGGAAGCCATTTGCGTTGCCAAAGTTGTTTTGGATGAGCCTCATCTGGATCCTTGCAGGATTGGGAGGTGGCTATATTGTATATAACAATGTAAGCGGTGATGACAAACAGCAATCTTCTTCAGTAACCCCGGCAGGTGAAATAGAAAATGCTACAGGTAATTCTACAAATAATACTAACAATACAACGGCAACGAACCAGTTACAAACAGGTGATAAAGACCTTCCTTCTTCAAACTATAATGAGAAAGATGGTATTGCTGAAAATGATGACAACAATTCAAATACCAGTACCGATAAATTAAATATCAGCGGAAGAGATAGCAATACAGGAGTAAATAAAGATAACCAGCCTGGTATCGCCAAAATCATCACACCAGCAGGAGGTCTGAAAGATGATCAAACTAAAAATAATAACGTTTACCTGAAGCGTTCTTCATCTAACAAGAAGAATAGCTTAACCGTTATCGATGATCCGTTATTAAAACAGGTCACTGTCATTGATGAAGCTTCCAGCGCCAATGCAGAAGCAGACTATCGCAGTTCCTTTGTTGCAGGTAAATTATTTAGCCTGAAAAATATATCAGGCTTTGAAAGCAAACAAGGGAGCTTGTCGAATATCAGGTTAACCAGTGTTGACTGCCCTCCTACACGTTGGACAAGAAATGATCTGTACCTGGAAGTTTATGCATCACCTGATTATTCAGTTAAAACGGTGAATGGAAAAGATCTTGCAAGTAATTTCCTCACGATCAAAGACAGCACCGAATCACAACAACTTGGCTACACTGCAGGTTTCCGCCTTAGCAAAAGCCTCAGCAGTAATGTAATGCTGAAAGCAGGATTACAGTATTCACAGATCAATGAAAAATTCCAGCAGAGAACAGAAAGCGAAAGAAGATTGACGACCGTGATAACTATCAGAACCGTGATCAGGGCTCCGGGTGATACGCTATACTTAACTGATACCAGTGTAGTGGAACAAATAGGCTACCGTGTTAAGAAAACATTCAACCGCTACAGGAATATTGAAGTGCCGATCACTTTAGGTTATGAATTCGGTAATGAAAAGTTGAAGTACGGTGTAAATGCAGGTGTTATCCTTAACCTGCTTTCATGGAATTCCGGTGAGTCATTAGACACTAGTTTCCAGCCAGTGTCACTTAATGCAAAGAGCGGAGGTTTTAAAAAACAAAGTATCGGGCTTGGTGTATATGCCGGGTTCAGCGTGATAAAACCTATTAATGAAAAGACGGATGTATTTGTAGAGCCTTATGTACGCTACAATATATCTAATATGCAAAACAACTCCGGCTACACACAAAAATTCACTACGGCAGGATTGAATTTTGGTATCAGGTATAAATTAAAAGGCAAGGGGCAACGCAAATAACCTTACCTGTATCTACAATGAGAGAATTGAAAAAAATGAAACAACTAATTACAGCTTTATGCCTGGTGTGGGTAATGATGACAGGATGTTCAAAAGAAAATTCCGATCAATTCTATCCTTATCCTACTACGCAAATAAAAGATACGATCTGGTATAATGTCATTCCACCTAATGCAGCTGTTTTACAATTAGACACATTGTTCGACAAAGACCCTTTGGTTGATTCCATAGATATTACAATGGGTGGTACTTTATTTTTCACAGATAGCTTCAAGATCCAGGTACCGCCTCACTTTTGCCAGGGACCCGGTGGCGCCACTCTTCCATCGAATGCAAAGATCAAGATCGAGGTAAACCACCTGGCCAAAAAAGGAGATTTCATTCGTTTTGCAAGGCCTACATCCAGCCACGACAGAGCACTTATCACTGGTGGTTCAGCATTTATCAAAGCGACATATAATGGTAGTGAAGTTTCAATTACACCAGGCGCTTCTTACAATATCAGGATGCGTAACAAGTTCAGCATGACCAGTCCTTCCAATGATATGAAAGTGTTCTATGGGAATGAGAATGCAAATGTTCCGGGGGGACAAAATAGCTTTACATGGGAGCCTGCTCCAACACCATCACAAAACGGTGCAGCAAATTCTTTAAACATTTTTGTTGACAGCCTTGGTCAAAGCGGCTATACATTATTCCCTACACGCCTGAGATGGGTAAACTGTGATTATTTTAGTGATACTACGCAAACAAGAACAAGGTTGGCCGCGCATGCGTCATCTCAATACACTAATACAAACACAGCAGTGTATGTTGTTTTTAAAACGATGGATATTGTATTAAGAATGAATGCGGATGCTGCTAACCGCATCTTTACCACACCTAACAGTGTATACGTTGGTAAAGAAGTTACAATTGTTGCGCTGAGCAAACTTGATAACAAACTTTACCTGAGCACTGAAACAGTTACTGTCACTCCGAATATGGCCATCCGTTTAAGCCCGGTAGAGAAGACCAAAGCACAGATAGAAGCTTACTTAGAGACATTATAACAAATTAAAAAGCCGATCTTCAAATCCTGCTCACGAGCAGGATTTTTTGTTTTATTACATTTAGTTTTACGCAATGGGTTTGTTCAAAACGCTTGCAAAGGAATTTATTTACAGCTTTCCTATCGCACTTACCAGGAATGAGCAGTACGATAGGCTTACCTTATCTATCATTAAAAAAGTTTGCCAGAGCCATTCCGTTTGTATTGATATAGGCGCACACAAAGGCCGGATCCTGCAACAGTTTTTAAGAACAGCGTCCCAGGCCAGGCATTGGGCATTTGAACCCATTCCAGAATTGTTTCACCATCTGAAAAAAAAGTTTGGAAGCGCTGCACATATTTATGATTATGCGCTGAGCAATATTCAAGGTAAGACCAGCTTCAACCTGGTGGTTACAGACATGGCTTATAGCGGATTGCGCAAACGAAAATACGATAAGCCGGAAGAAGATAAGGTCATTGAAGTAAGAACAGAACTGCTGGATCATATCATTCCTGCTTCTGAAAATATCACGTTAATTAAGATGGATGTGGAAGGTGCAGAGCTGATGGTATTACAGGGTGCCATTAAAACTATCCACCGCAACAAACCGGTTATACTTTTTGAATTTGGAAAAGCAGGTAGTGAGGCCTACGGCTATGATGACAATCTCATGTACGACTTTATCGATCACAATCTTTACTATAACATCTATACGCTGAAATCGTTTTACAATAATCACCCTTCACTTACAAAACAGCAGTTCCATCAATATTACCTGGATGGTAAAGAGTTCTTTTTCGTGGCCGCTCCAAAATGAGATCATTTCAATTGCTCTCTCCGGCTAAAGGAATAATATCGTTGGGAAACATAACTGAAAGCGATCACTATCACTGCAGTGATCATCAAAGATGGTGTAGGATACCAACCGAATACTTCAACAAATAATTTCAAAAAGAAATAGTTGAGTATAATGCATGCGATCACCACCATAAAATACCGGAAAAACTGTACCCGTCTCCTTAAAGTAGCTCCCGGAAAAACCACGAACATGCTCAGGTAAAAACCAATAGGAAACGTAATACAAAAAGCACAAAGAAAAGCTGCTGTATAAGGTTTCAATGCATAAAATCCCAGGTCAAGTATTTCTTTGTTGAAAATGTAATTATGAAATAAGAAGAAGAGAAAAATATTCAACGCAGTATTACCGCCACCGCAAGCTGCATAGCGAAATGTTTGTAATGGCATCAGTTGCCTGAACGGCGGGTAAAAGAAATCGACAACACCCAGTACAAGCTTTCTGATATTGTTATGAAGCTTTCGCATAAACGGCGGCAAATGTAGACCATATTGGTTAGTTTTGCCCGCACAAAATGATAAGGTAAATGAGTGTTGTTTCTGAAATAAAACTGGCTGCAGTTGGGGCAATAAAAGACCTGTACGCCCTGGAATTAGATACAAAAGATATTTTGGTAAATGAAACAAAGCCTGAGTTTGAAGGGGATTATACAGTAGTGCTTTTTGCATTTGTAAAACAACTGAAGAAGTCGCCGGATGTTTTAGGAAATGAACTTGGTGATCATCTGATTAAGAATAATACTTCATTGTTTGCTGCTTACAATGTGATCAAAGGTTTTTTGAATCTTACGGTGACCGCTGATCATTGGATACATTTTCTCAACAAAAATCACAGTAACGAAACATATGGCTTAACGACGGACACCCATGAAAAGGTGATGGTGGAATATTCTTCACCTAATACCAATAAGCCGTTGCACCTCGGACATCTGAGAAACAATTTCCTGGGATGGAGCATTGCCGGGATACTACAAGCCAATGGCAATGATGTGGTGAAGACCTGCATCGTGAATGACCGTGGCATACATATCTGCAAAAGCATGATTGCATGGCAGATGTTCGGTAACGATAGTACGCCGGAAAGTACCGGAATTAAGGGCGATCATTTCGTTGGCGATTTTTATGTAAAGTTCAATGATCAGTACAAAAAAGAAATAGAAGCCTTAGTTGCATCAGGAAGAACAAAAGAAGAGGCAGAAAAAGAGGCCCCTATTATGAAAGCGGCGCAGCAGATGCTGGTTGATTGGGAAAACGGGAAAGCCGAAGTGATCTCCCTTTGGCAAAAAATGAATCGGTGGGTGTATGATGGATTTGGAGAAACATACAAACGGATAGGAAGTGATTTTGAAAAGATCTATTATGAAAGCAATACTTATCTATTAGGCAAAGACCTGGTGGAAGAAGGATTGCAAAAAGGCGTGTTCGTAAAAGATGCCGATGGAAGTGTATGGATAGATCTGACAGATGAAGGATTGGACAGGAAGATCGTTCAAAGAAGAGATGGCACGGCAGTGTATATCACGCAGGATATCGGTCTCGCGGTGCAACGTCATGAAGAGTACGAAGCCAGCAGGTACATTTATGTGATCGGTGATGAGCAGAACTATCACATGAAAGTATTAAAGCTGATCGCCCAGAAACTGGGCTTCCCTTCTGCTGATGGAATTTATCACTTAAGCTACGGCATGGTTGAACTACCCACAGGTAAAATGAAAAGCCGTGAAGGAACTGTTGTAGATGCGGATGATATAGTGAATGAAATGGTGAATATTGCCAAACAAAAAACAGAAGAATTAGGCAAGGTAAAAGATTTCACCGCTGAAGAATTGAAAGAACTATACGATACGATCGGATTAGGGGCATTAAAGTTTTTCCTTTTAAGAGTTGACCCTAAAAAGAAAATGATATTTAATCCTGAAGAGAGTATAGACTTTCATGGATTCACCGGCCCGTTCATTCAATACACGCATGCAAGGATCAAAAGCATTTTAAGGAAGATCACTGTTGACAGTGGAGCGTTGACAGCCAGTTCACCATTACTTCCATTAGAAAAAGATGTGATCGTTGCATTAGAACAATTCTCAGCAGTGATCAAAGAAGCTGCTGATGAATATGATCCTTCCAAGATCGCTATCTATGTATATAACGTGGCAAAGACATTCAATTCTTTTTATACAGAACATTCGATAGCCAATGCAGAAAGTGAAGAGAAAAAGCAATTGCGTTTGCAATTAGCGCAGCTCACCGCACAGGTAATTAAAACCGGTATGGGCTTATTAGGAATTAAAGTACCTGAAAGGATGTAGTTATTTTAAGATCACACCAGCTAAAGGTGGCAGGTGCAGTTTGAGTTTGTAACGTTTTTGCTTTTTATCAACTAACTCTGATTGAATTTCAGGATTATAAACATTCCCACTACCCCAATATTGTTTTGAATCACTGTTGAATATCTCTTTCCAGTCACCTTTACCATCTACGTATATTTCCCAATCATGGCGTGGAACAGGTGTCATGTTCAGGATCACCAGCACATCCTCTTTTGTCTTTCCGCATTTACGTTTGTAAGTGATCACAGACTCTGCACGGTGGTTCAATTCGCCCCACTCAAAACCATCCTGCGAAAACTGTTTAAGGTGAAGTGCAGGATGTGTTTTATACAAATGATTCAGATCCTTCACACACTGCTGCATTCCCTTGTGCGGTTCAAATTGCAACAGCTCCCATTGCAGTTCGCTTTTGTAATTCCACTCGGCTGTTTGTGCAAATTCGTTACCCATGAACAACAGTTTTGCACCGGGGTGAGTGAACATATAAGTATACAATAAACGCAGGTTCGCATGCTTTTGCCATTCATCTCCCGGCATCTTATACAACATCGGGCTTTTACCATGTACCACTTCATCATGGCTTAAAGGCAACATGAAATTCTCATCATAGTAGTACATCATACTAAAAGTGAGCTCATCCTGGTGGAACTGCCTGTCGTAGGGATCTCTTTTAAAATATCGAAGCGTATCATGCATCCAGCCCATCATCCACTTCATACCAAAACCCAGCCCGCCTGCAAATGTGGGCTTGCTGATACCCGGCCAATCCGTTGCTTCTTCAGCGATCGTTTGCACGTTTGGAAAATCCCTGTATAAAGTTTCATTCAGATCTTTGATGAATGCAATTGCTTCAAGGTTGCCATTACCACCGAATTCATTAGGCTCCCACTCCCCTTCATTCCTGCTATAATCCAATCGCAGCATAGATGACACAGCATCTACTCTTAGTCCATCGGCATGAAACTGCTCACACCAGAATCTTGCGCTGCTGATGAGAAAACTCTTAACTTCTCCCCGCTTATAGTTGAATATGTACGAATTCCAATCAGGATGAAATCCTTTTCGCATATCCGCATACTCGTAAGTATGCGTACCATCGAACATGAACAGCCCATGTGCATCATAAGGAAAATGTGAAGGCACCCAATCGAGTATCACTCCTATTCCTTCTTTGTGTAACGCTTCTACCAACGCAGCAAAATCCTGCGGACTGCCGAAACGACTGGTAGGCGCAAAATACCCTGCTCCCTGGTAGCCCCAGCTTCCGTCGAAAGGATGTTCCATAACAGGCATCAACTCTACATGCGTAAAACCCATCTCTTTCACATAAGGCACCAATCTTTCCTTGATATACTCATATGAATTGTAAGATTCCTCATCATGTTTATCAGGCCGCATCCAACTGGCGAGGTGCATCTCGTATACTGAGCAAGGTGCATTCAACGAATTTGTTTTTGCTCTTTTCTTCAGCCATTCTTCATCCTTCCAGTCATAATTCGTATCCCAGACTATGGATGCAGTCTTCGGTCTTGTCTCCCAGAAATGAGCAAAAGGATCTCCTTTGTCAAGCTTCGCTCCTTTATACCCATGTATATGATATTTGTAGGATTCACCTTTTTGAATACCTGGAATAAACCCTTCCCATATACCTGAATTATCTAATCGAACAAACAATGAATGTGATTCGGGATTCCAATCATTGAAATTGCCGATCACGGAGATATAGGTTGCATTGGGTGCCCATACAGAAAAGTACACGCCCTGTGTATCCAGCACATTAAGTATGGTATTACCGAAGTACTTATACAGGCTGTAATGTGTACCGTTCTGAAAGTTCCTTATCTGTTCTTCATCAAACAAAGAATAGTTCCAAACGGGCCTCGTAGTATCAACAAAATGGATGTCTTCGTAACGTTTTAACTCTGAACTTTTAATTGCCTTTTTCTTAGTTGTTTTCCTTTCCTTTATTTCCTTTGCCATGTTACACTTATATATTTAGATTTCCTTAACCTCAAATTTGGATGAACGGTCGTAGCATTACCAAAAATAACAGGGACTTTCGCTACGAAATTATTCCTAGAATCATTCCCATGCACACAAAACTAACTGTATTGATCGCCGCTTTGCTTATAAGCATATGCAGCTTCAGTCAAGGTACAATAAAAGGTGTTATCTACGACACGATCAATAAAAAGAATCTCCAGTATACTTCTATTTCTGTACTACGAGCAAAAGATTCAACGCTTCACAGCTTTACAAGGAGCGCAGCGGATGGGAGTTTCGAGCTGAAGAATCTCCCTGCAGAAAAATTTGTAGTGCTGGTAACACATCCTACTTATGCTAACTATGTAGACGAGGTTGATCTGTCTGCAACCCCCGAAACAAATCTTGGAACGATCAGGATGCTGCTGAAAGCAAATCTTTTGGCAGATGTAACTGTTCGGCAGAAGATCGCAGCCATAAGAATGAAAGGTGATACACTTGAATTCAGGGCCGATAGTTTTCATGTAAGAGAAGGTGCCTCTGTTGAAGATCTTTTAAAAGTATTGCCCGGAATACAAGTGGATAAGAATGGTAACATCACAGCACAAGGTCAAAAAGTAGATAAGGTTTTGGTAGATGGTGAAGAATTTTTTGGTAATGACCCTACTATTGCCACGCAAAATATTCAAGCCAATGCTGTAGAAAAAGTGCAGGTGTTTGACAAAAAGAGCGACCAGGCCACTTTTACCGGCATTGATGATGGTGAAAGAAGCAGAACGATCAACCTTACTTTGAAAGATGATAAGAAGAGAGGATATTTCGGCAAACTTGATCTTGGTGCGGGCACAGATGACCGCTGGAATAACACGGCGATGTTCAACAAGTTCAGAAAAGACAGGAAGCTGAGTGGTTATGGTATCATGAGCAGCACGGGTAAAACAGGATTGAACTGGGACGAGCAGGGCAGCTATGGCAATTCTGGCGGAATGAATACCGAAGTAACTCCAGATGGTGGTATCATGATGTGGAACAGTGGTGACGATGGCTTTGATGGAGGACAGTATTGGGGTGAAGGTTTACCAAAGAGTTGGAGCGCAGGTCTGAACTATTCAAATAAATACAAAGGCGATGCACATAAGGTGAATGGAAGTTACCGTTACGGTAAAACGAACAACGTTGGCGGGGGTGCTACGATATCCCAGTCTTTATTGCCAAACAATATTTTTACTACCAACGAAAAGAGGAACAGCTTTGGCAGCCGCGAACGTCATTCGATCAATGGCACCTATGATTGGAACATAGATAGCTTCCATTCTGTAAAGGTTACTTTATCAGGAAGCAAGGGTACTACTGTCGGCAATAGCAGCTATACCAGCGAATCGGTAAACGAATTCGGAACGATCACTAATACCAACCAGAGAAAGAACAGCAGTGAAGGCGAAAACAATAATCTCAGCACGAATATTCTGTTCCGTAAGAAATTTAAAAAAGCAGGACGTACGTTCTCTATCAACTTCGACTTGCGGAATACCGAGAATTCAACTGAAGGTTATTTACAATCACAGACACTACGACTGAACAAACTGGGCACTTACGACAAGGATACAGTAGATCAGATGAAACTGAATAAGATGGCTACGCTGAATGTATCATCAAGGATCAACTACTCTGAACCACTTTTCAAGAATACTTTCCTTCAGTTGAATTACAGCTTATCGGTAAACAATAATAACTCGAGCAGGCTTTCATACGATAAAGATGCTTCTGGCAAATTCAGCCAGTTGAACGACACTTTCAGTAATCACTATAAATTCAATATTCTAACAAATCTTGGTGGTGGTTCCATCAGCTACAACAGCAAGAAATTTGTATTGAATGCAGGAATGGATGTTGCTTTCACAGACAACAAACAAATGAATATGCTGAAAGATTCATCTTTCACCTATTCCTTCTTTAACCTCTTCCCCAAAGGAAATATTGCTTACAAATTCAACCCCAACAGCAGGCTGAGCTTTAATTATAACGGAAATACACGCCAGCCTACCATTACACAAATACAGCCTATACGGGATAACACAAACCCATTACTCACCTATATAGGTAACCCTGATCTTACACAGGAATTCCGCCAGCGCTTTAATCTCAGCTTTAACAGTTATAAAGTATTGCAGCAAAGAGGCATCTGGATCAGTGCATCATTGAATACTGTTGCCAATGCCATCACTACCAGCGATGTGATCGACACTTCAGGTGTAAGGACTTTGAAGTATATTAATGTAGATGGTAACTACAATGCAAATATGTGGGCGGATTACAGCTTTAAGTGGAATAAGCCGGATATCCGCGTATCATTCAATTACAGCCCTAACATCTCTCGCAATAATAACTTCATCAACGGGAAGCCAAATACGACGAAGAACCAATCGCACAGGTTTGGATTTTCTTTGAACAAAGGCAAGGAGAAGAAATATAGTATCCATACGAACTTCAACGTCACCTTTACAAATTCAACTTCCAGCAGCCGACCAGACTTTCAAACCAAATACAAAACATACGCAGCATACTTATATGGAAACGTACAGTTGCCATGGAAACTGAGTATCAATACAGATATAGAAGCCAACTTCAGGGAGAAGATCAATGCGTTTGATAATAACAATAACATAGTTCTTCTAAATGGATATATCGAAAGAAAGATCCTCAAGAATGATAAAGGTGCGATCCGTTTGAACGGTTATGATATGCTGGATCAGAACAGGGGTTTTTCAAGGCAGGTTACCAGTTATACACTGAGAGAAGATACTTACGAAACACTCAGCCGTTACTTTACCCTCAGCTTTGTATGGAATTTTTCTAAATCTCCTGCTGGTTTAACCCCCGGAGGAAAATAAGACAGACATGAAAAAACTATTTATATTATTTGCTGTTACGCTTTCTGTATACACTGTATCGGCACAGCAATTTATTACTAAAGGCAGAATTGAATTTGAAAAGAAAATAAGCCTGCATAAAGAAATAGACGCAAGAAATGAAGGTGAAGACAATATGTGGGTGAATGGATTAAAGAAAGGATTACCCCAGTACAAATCCTATTTCTTCAACCTGTACTTTGATGGAGATAAAACATTGTACAAGCCCGGTAAAGAGGATGTGCCTCCTAAAGTACCTGAGTGGATCATTGGTCCGTCAAATGATAATGTAATATATACGGATCTTTCTTCACAGCAGACCACCAGTCAGAAAGCGGTATTTGAAGAAACCTACCTCATCCAGGACAGTTTGAGAAAAATAACATGGAAGATCACTAACGATACAAGAACCATCGCAGGATTTGAGTGCCGCAAAGCCGAAGGAAGAATACTCGATTCGGTGTACATATTCGCTTTTTATACCGAACAGATCATGGTGCCGGGCGGACCTGAATCTTTTAACGGGTTACCGGGAATGGTGCTGGGTATTGCCATACCAAGGATCAACACCACATGGTTTGCAACCAAGCTTGAGTTGATAGATGTAAAACCAACCGACCTGGCAGCGCCAAAAAAAGGAAAGAAAACAAACTACAACGACTTACAGGCGACATTGAAAAAAGCCACGAAGGATTGGGGTAAATGGGGACACCGAAATATTTGGAGTATTATGTTGTAAAGAACCTCCACTATAAAAAAAGACCTTGATAAATTTCAAGGTCTTTTTTTATGCCGGCATCAATTACTTTTTCAATTCCAGTACCCACAATTTCTTTCCCGGAATTTTGAACCCGCTATTCAGTATCGTTCCATCTACAATATTCATTGCAGATGTGAATCCATTGGTTCGCTCGGCATACTTTGTAAGGTCTATCACTTTTTCTTTATCACTCGTATTCATCACGCACATTACTGTTGAATTATTATCATACCGGAAATACACATACAATCCATCATCCGGTACATACTGCATCATCTTCCCGCTTTTTATCGCTGATGAACGCTTCCTGTAATTTGCCAGTGTGCGGACGTACTGCTGCATATCTTTTTCATCGGCAGTCAATCCTGCACCGGTGAAAGCGTTCTTTGTGTCTCCCTCCCATCCACCGGGAAAATCCAATCTTACATAACCATCATGCGGATGTGTATCACCTGTCATCAACACTTCACCACCATAATACATTTGTGGAATACCTCTTGAAGTAAGCAACCATGCAAAGGCCATCTTTGTTTTAGCTACGTCATTCTTCATGTAGGTATGCACTCTTGTCTTATCATGATTGTCTAAGAAGATCACATGATTCATCGGATTCTTATACATGTAATCGAATGCCAGGGTGGTATAGAGTTTATTCACGCCTGCTGTCCAGTCAAAATTTTCAGTCAACGCCGGAAGGATACCGTGCATGTTCGTTTGAAAATCTGTCACACCCGGCAGATTACTTTTAAACTTCGTATTCATGATATGTTCTGTGAAATACGCCTGGCTCGGTACGCCATGCACCCACGTCTCCCCAAACATGAACATCTTCGGATATTCATCCATCAAAGCTTTGTTACAACGATTCATGAACTCCAGATCATTATAGATATACGTATCAATCCGCCATGCATCTACACCAAACTCTTCCACACTCCAGATGGCATGTTGTATCATATAATTCGCCGTGTATGGGTTTTTCTGGTTCATATCCGGCATGTGCGTAGTGAACCAACCATCCTGCATGTGTTGGAAATCTTTTTTCGAACCATAGGGATCAAAGATGGGCTGATCCTTGTAAGTGGTTTGAGTGAACTTCGGCCATTGGTTCAGCCAGTCTTTCATCGGTGGATCGGTAACAGTAAAATGATCCCTGCCCACGTGATTATACACCGCGTCCTGCACCAGCTTCATACCTCTTTTGTGTAATTCATCGCTGAGGTGCTTGTATGCTTTTTCTCCACCCAGCCTGGGTTCTATCTTATAGTGATTGGTGAATGCATAACCATGTTCGGTCCGCTCAGGCATATCGTTCTGGATCACCGGTGTCATCCATAAAGCTGTAACGCCGAGTTCTTTTAAATAATCGAGATGATTGATAACACCTTGTAAGTCTCCGCCATGACGGTGATAGATAGAATCACGATTGAGTGTCTGGTCCCTCAATCCTGCGATCTTATCATTGGAAGGATCACCATTGCTGAAACGATCCGGCATGATGAGGTAGATGAAATCTGCAGCGGTCAATCCTTGTGCGAAAGCTGTACCATTACCTCTTCTTCTTCCTTTCAACTCGAAATCGATCACCGGGTTTCCCGCCCCCTTCAAAGCGATCTTCATTTTACCGGGCTTTGCACCGGGTGCAATAGCAAGGTCGATGAACAGGTAATTCTTACTTTCTACCTTATGCACTTTAGTGATCTGTACACCGGGGTAATTCACAGATGCTGCAGCACTTCCCGTGCTGATATCTTTTCCATGGACCATCAACTGTATCTTATTCATCTTCATCCCTACCCACCAATGAGATGGATATACGTCAGGAGTTTGTGCAATTGATGAAATAGAAATAACGACCCCGATAATTAAACTGAATGTTTTTCTCATGAGTATGTTGTTGGACTTTTTTCTGAAATAATTACTTTATCAACGATATCATCTGCAACATCGTCCTTCCTTTCGTTCACGATGAAATTGAGAATGCCGGCTATGATCATTGAAATACCACCTACTACCAATGCATAGATGCTCTGGTTACCGAAGACGTTCTCTACAAAGAATCCCAGTATAGATGCCGCTACAATCTGTGGGATCACAATGAAGAAATTGAACACACCCATATAGAATCCCATTTTGTTTGCAGGCAATGCTCCTGCTAAGATCGCATAGGGCATAGTGAGTGTAGAGGCCCAGGCTAAACCAACGAATATCATGGGAAGCAAAAGGAGATTGTGATCTTTGATAAAGAAAATGAGTACTAAACCTATACCGCCTAATACTAAACAGATCATATGTGTCATCCGCTTTCCAATTCTTGTCGCCAACACGGGTAATAAAAATGCTGCAAGCGCTGATACACCGTTGTACACCCCGAACATCACACTCACCCAATCACCGGCATCCTGGAAGTCTTTCGATGTAGTCTCCGTGGCGCCGTATGCATTTTGTGCAACACCCGCGGTAGTGTATATCCACATCGCAAAAAAAGCGATCCAGGTAAAGAATTGAACGATGGCTAATTGCAGCATCGTTTTGGGCATCGACCCAATACCTTGTATTATTTCTTTGAAACCATGTGTAATTCCTTTAGACCGCAATTTTTCTTCTTCCCATTTCTTTATATCGTCTGGCGGAAATTCTTTTGTCGTGAATACCGTCCACATCACCGCAGCAAGAAAAACCACACCTCCGATATAGAAAGAATATTTCACTGAATCAGGAATGATACCTTCCGGTGCAGTATTGCTGATGTTTAGATAATTGGTGAAGATATAAGGCAGCAGCGAAGCGATCACCGCACCCAGCCCGATAAAGAAAGTTTGAAATGCAAAGCCACTGGTCCTTTGTGACGGAGGCAGTTTATCGCCAACGAAAGCCCTGAATGGCTCCATGGAGATATTGATTGATGCATCCAGTATCCAGAGCAATGAGGCCGCCATCCACAGCACAGATGAGTTAGGCATTAACATTAAAGAAAGCGATGCGAGTATGGCGCCTATAAAAAAGAAAGGCCTTCTCCTGCCCCAGTAAGGATGCCAGGTTCTGTCACTTAAGTACCCGATGATCGGTTGCACAAGTAAACCGGTAGCCGGTGCTGCGATCCACAGGATGGCTATATCATCGATCTCTGCACCCAGCGTTTGAAAGATGCGGCTGACATTGCCGTTCTGTAAAGCAAACCCGAACTGGATACCGAAAAAGCCAAAGCTCATATTCCAGAGCTGCCAGAAGTTTAATCTTGGTTTGCGGACAGCACCCGCTGCAGGTAGCGGGAGATTAGTTGAAGCCATAGCAATCGTTTAAGCAAGTTAGTTAGTGTAAAAAATACATGAAGCTAAAAGTACAATAAAAAAGCATCGCTCAATAATGATTGTTATACATTGCCGGATGATCCGCATTTTACTTGTAATTCTTTTCTTTTCACCACTCTTTGCTCCTGCTCAACATAAGACCAGTGAAAAAGTCAATGAAACAAACCTGGTTGATGAACAAAGATTCATTTCAGTGAATGGCATTGAACATTGGATGACGATAAAAGGAAATGCATCAAAGCCTGCTATCTTGTTTTTGCATGGCGGACCCGGCAGCCCAATGAGCCCCTATGCCGACACCATTTTCGCTAAATGGAAAAACGATTTTCTTTTTATTCAATGGGATCAGCGCGGCACGGGAAGAACGTTTGGAAAAACTGCACCTGAAGAATTAACGCCGTCATTCCTGCAGTCGAACCTGTTAACAGTGGATCAGATGGTGAATGATGGAATACGCTTAACCGAGTACCTGCTGAAATACCTTTCAAAACAAAAGCTCATTCTGTTTGGAACTTCGTGGGGATCTGTACCGGGCACCAGGATGGTTGCTGAAAGACCGGAACTGTTCTATGCCTACATCGGTCATGCGCAGGTCACTGATCCGTCTGATGACTCCGCATTGTATCAAAAGGTATATACGATGGCTGTAAAAGCTGGCGATACAAGGTCGCAGGCTATGCTGGATGAGATCGGGAAACCACCATATACACAAGCCAAAAAAATGGGTACACTGTTGCGGGTGGTGAAAAAATACGAACGGGAAAACGCAGTTGCTCCACCTGCGCACTGGTTTGCACTTGCTGCCGCGTATGACAATGCAACAGACAACCTGCATCGTGAGAACGGTGATGATTACTCTTTCGTGAATTATATGGGCGATGCCGGATTGAATATCCCTTCTATGCGCGCTACGATCAACTTCCCGAAACAACATTTACATTTTAAAGTACCGGTATATTTCATACAGGGCAGTGAAGACCTGTTAACCGATCCGGGATCAACCAGGAATTACTTTGATAAGATCCGTGCTCCGCACAAGCAATATTTTTTACTTCCTGCCACAGCGCATGGCTTTAATGAAGCAGTTGTGGATACGCTGTTTCGCATTTGTAAACAAATAAAGACGCAGGAATAAAGCTAGTTGGATACATGTGCCCGGGATTTATTCTTTCACATCTATTGATATTCATATCAAGTCAGCCTGTATCGATAGCGAACAATTTATGTATCGCATTCGAACAATTCTGAAGATGCAGTTCAGGCGTAAACAACTGAATGCCAGTAAGCAGGGTGATTGGCACTTTATTAGTCGCACCACCCCGGAAAGCTCCTCTCAATTGTAAAAGACTAACATGCTCAAGAATATCCTGAGATCAGGTTTTAGGAACATTGCACGCCATAAAGGTTTTTCATTCATCAATATTGCCGGACTTACTCTTGGCTTAACCGCCTGCCTGCTTATTGGCTTGTTTGTAAAAGATGAACAGGAATACGACACGTTCGTTCCCGGTTCTGAAAACATTTACCGCGTTTATCAAAAGACGCAGGGAGATGCCAACAATATCATAGCCACGGCCCCGCCGGCATTTGCAATGGCACTCAAGCAGAACTTTCCGGAAGTGGAGGGTGCCGTTCGTGTGATGGCCCTTAACTCAACAAGGTTGTTCGAAGCAAATGATAAAAAATTATACGAAGAGAACGGGTTCATTGTAGATAGTAATTTCTTTGAGATGTTTCCGCTCCATTTCCGTTATGGATCAGCGGAAAAAGTGTTCAGTGACCCGAAGTCTATTGTGATCTCCGCTGCTATGGCTGAGAAATATTTCGGTAAAGAAGATCCTGTTGGCAAAAGCCTTACGCTCTCCAAAAACGAAAGAGTTATACAGGGTGTGCTGGAAAATAGCGAGAAGTTCCACTTACCACTTAATTTCCTGGTCTCTCTAAACTCGGTAGGCATCCCTGCCGACATGATGCAAAGCTGGCAATGGTATCCTTTCAACACGTATGTGAAACTAAAGAACGGCACGAGTGCAGAGCAGCTCGAGGCAAAATTCCAAAACTATGCAAAGCCTTTCCTCAAAGGCGAAGGGGATATCAATGAACCGTACTTCCAGCCACTCGGGCAGGTGCATCTCTATTCATCCGACTTTAAATACGATATGTCTACCCGGGGTAACATCACCTATGTGAAAGCCCTTACTATCATCGCCATTTTCATACTGCTCATCGCCTGCTTCAACTTTGTCAACCTTGCCACGTCAAGGTCACTGAAAAGAGCTAAAGAAGTTGGAGTGAGAAAAAGTATTGGCGCCGGCAAAAAAGAGCTGGTAACACAGTTTATTGGTGAGACTATATTATTTGCTATTATCAGTATGGCTATCGCTATCATGGCCACTTATCTCCTGTTACCATCCCTTAATCACTTTACGGAGAAGAATATCGTATTTGACCTGCTCAGTGATCCGCAGGTCGGGCTCACATTGATAGCGCTTACATTAGTAGTAGGGATACTTGCAGGCTTCTATCCTGCGCTGGTATTGTCTGCTTTCCAGCCTGTGAAAGTTTTAAAAGGCAACGTCGTATCAGGCACTGCGCCGGGGCGTACGCCATGGCTCCGACACAGCCTCGTGGTAATACAGTTTTCATTATCTGTGTTGCTCATCATCAGCGCCATTGTGGTGATCAGCCAGGTCGGTTATATGCACAATAAGGATCTTGGCTTCCGGAAAGAACAGGTCCTGTTCTTTCCAATGAAGGGTGAGAACCTGCAAAAGAATTATGCAAGCTTTAAGAATGAGTTGATGCGTTATTCGGCCATAACATCGGTATCTGTCGGCTATGGCTTCCCGGGTGATAACTATGGCGATGGCTTAATGACCGTAAAGGAAAAGCCCGGAGTGAAGCCAACAAAAGCCATACAGTTGATGGTAGATGAAGATTATATTAAAACACTCGAGCTACAGTTACTGGCGGGAAGGAACTTTTCAAAAGATATCGGCGGCGACGTGAGCGCTTACATCATCAATGAGACAGCGGTTCGTGAGTTGGGATTAGGTAATGCACAACAGGCTCTTGGTAAAACGCTGTCATGGCCTACATGGAGAAAGCCCGACTCATTAAAGACAGGACCCGTGATTGGTGTGGTTAAAGATTTTCACTACAAAAGCCTGCACGAAATAATAGAACCTGCAGTGCTGCAGATTTACCCGCAGGCCTATTCTAAAGTAGCGGTTAAAATAAGTAGCTCAAATATCGAAACAACTATCGGCGAGATAAAGAAAATATGGAGCCGCTACAGCCCTGACTATCCTATGGAATACAATTTCCTCGATGAAAGCTTCGGTAAGATGTATAAAGGCGAGGACAAGCTAAAAACACTGCTTACTTTATTTACCGCCATAACCATTTTTGTATCGTGTCTCGGGTTGCTGGGTTTAGCAGCTTCTGCTGCGGAGCGAAGGAAAAAGGAGTTAGGCGTGAGAAAAGTTTTGGGTGCTACTGTGGAGGGACTGGTAGTACTGCTTTCAAAAGATTTTGTAAAGCTCGTGCTCATCTCTCTTTTGGTGGCTTCTCCCCTGGCGTGGTACTTCATGAACCAGTGGCTGGATGGTTTCTCTTACCGCATCACCATCAATTGGTGGATGTTTGCAGTTGCGGGGGTGCTTGCAGTGGCGCTGGCATTATTTACAGTGAGTTTCCAGGCGGTAAAGGCTGCGTTTTCTAACCCTGTGAAGAACTTAAGAACAGAGTGATTTATTGAAACAGTAGTCAATGAGCAAACAACCCGGTGCAACAGGCCATCTTGCAACAAAAAAAGAGGTTGTAAGAATACAACCTCTAAACTAAACGTACCTGTTATGATTGATGTTTAGTTTTATCGTTTTATAATCACTAACCCTTTTGATTGTAGATTTCCCGATAACGCCTGCAATACATAAGTACCCGGTGATAAGGCTGCTATGTTCAACGGAATCATCACTTCACCCCCTGAAACCGTAAACAGCCGCGACATTACCTGTTTGCCTGCAACATCCGTTATAACGAGGCTTACACTACTGGTTGTTCCTGAAAGAATGGTCACATTAAGATTGTCTTTTACAGGGTTTGGAAACACTGCACCCAACTGCAGTCCCGTGATCTTCTCTCCCTTCAGCATCACAACGCTACTATAGTGGGAACTTCCATCTTTATCGATCTGCTTTAACCTGTAATAGCTGGTACTTGCTGGGCTTTTATGATCTGTAATCTCATACGATAAAGATGTGTTACTGGTACCCCCGGGTGCCTTGGTAGCTGTACTGGCCACCAGGCTGAAATTGATTCCATCTATGGAACGCTGCAATTCATAAACGGCACTGTTAAACTCAGAGGCGGTCGTCCATTTAAGAATGTTCTTCTTATTAATTCTTTCTCCTTTGAATTCAGAGATCGTAACCGGCATTGCAGCACCTGATACACCGATAGAGAAAGTTCCGTCATTGGCATTGAAGCCATACACTCTTGCATAGTAAGTGGTTCCAGCCGTTAAACCGTTTAGTGTAGTTGTTTCACTACCTCCCGCACCTGGCCCGTCGGCACAACCAATATTGCTTAATGCGCCACACGTGCCGCTGTAAACCATTAAAACGGCATCGAATGTAGAAGATACGTTCGTTACATCTATCACTGCAGATCCATTAGCCGTAGCAGTGAACTTAAACCATGCGTCATTAGCAGCGCTGGCAGTCGCCGTACCGCAGGTCTCTTGGGCCATTGACTGGGTAGCACCCACCGTTGTTCCGTTGGTAACGCCTGATATGGTCACGGCATTCGTGCACTCATCGTTGGCAGGAGGAGGTGGTGGTACCATAACACAAATATCAAAGGTGCTGGATGTGGTAGACGTACTGGAAGTTGAGTACACCCGCACGTAATACGTTTGACCAACTGTGAGACCCGTTACTGTGGTGCCGCCACTGGCACACGCACCGGTGATCTGTGTTAAGCTACCGCACGCACCACTATAGATCGCAGCTGCAGTAGTAGTGTTGGCATTAGAAACCGAGATGATCTGTGTAGTATTATTTGCAACAAAAGAATACCAGACATCATCGTTTCTTCCTGATGCGCTGCATGACGGCGCAGCATCTGCAGACTGCGTTGCACCAATAGTACTTCCCGCCGTGGCAGAACAGGTGGCAGAATTTGAACTTAATGAAATAGCACCGCTGCATTCGTTATGGGTGGGCAATACACCAACACAAATGGTAAAGTCACCAAAAATCGTAGCCGTGGAACTGGTGGTATACACCCTGAGGTAATATGTATTTCCAACAGTTAAACTATTCACTACAATGCCTCCTGCCGTAGTTGTAGCACAGGCGCCGGAGATTTGCGTGAGGCTTCCGCAACTGCCACTGTATAATGCGACAGCGGACGTAGAAGTTTCGTTATACAGGGTCACTGTGTGAGAAGTGGCGGTAGCAACGAACTTGTACCATACATCATCATTCGTTCCGGTGGCATTGCATGAAGGCGCTGTTTCAGTGGAGGCGGTGGCGCCTACAGTTGTGCCTTGTGTGGGAGAAGTACAGGCATTGGAAGAAGACACATTCAAAGTAATAGCGTCTGCACAGTTATCGTTAGCAGGTGGTACAGCTATACAGATGTTGAAATTAGAAAAGTTGGCAGAATAAGTACTGGTACTATATACCCGCACAAAGTAAGTGGTACCCGGCGTTAACCCGGCCACCGATAGGTTAGTACTGGCACAGGCACCGGTTATCTGCGTGAGTGTGCCGCAGCTACCGCTGTATAATGCCACTGCCGTGGTACTGGTAGCATCTGATATTTTCACGGTATGCGTGGTGGCAGCAGCCACGAAAGAATACCACACGTCATCGTTAATGCCGTCGGCACTGCATGACGGTGCTGCGGTTGAAGACGGAGTTGCATTTTCGGTAGTTCCCGATACCGGGCTCGAACAAAGGCTGGATGAAGATGGTGTGAGTGAGATCGCTCCGCTGCACTCGTCGTTTGACGGCGGTGGCTGCACGCCATATATACAGATGTCGAAACTGGAGGTAGTTGTCGCCGAACTGCTCCAGGTATACACTCGTACGTAATACGTTTGCCCTATCGTGAGCCCGTGGATGTAACTTGTATTAGGATCCTCGCAATTGAGCAGCGTTAAACTGCCACAGGTGCCTGAGAAGACCTGGTGTGTAAGATCGGTAGTCCCACCGCTCACATTGGTAAAAGCAATAGTGTGAGAAGTAGCGGTAGCTACGAATTTGTACCAGACATCATCATTCTCTGTACCGGTACATGTACCAGGGATACCTGCATCAGCTGTAGCACCTATAGTGGTTCCGCTTACCGCGGTACCACAGTTATCGCCAGTAGTAGCGGTAATGGTAATAGCTCCGCTGCAATTGTCATTTGATGGCTGGCTAAAAGCGGGTAAGTAAGATAACAACGCGATAGCGAACAAGGTAAAAAGTTTCATGGCAGGTTGTTTTGTTGTAAAAGAAAGGTAGCGCATCAGTTAATGTTTCAATTTCACTGAATGGCATTCTAATCACATTCTAATCTGATAAGCATTTGTCATAACATCAACACCGCAGGTAAAGATGATCAACAGCATAATTGTAATAAGATTGTAAGTTGGTTTGATGATGCCTGTATAATGATCGCATGGAAATGATCATTTATGTAATTACAAGGACACGTTTTTCTTTTCTACGGAATACGCGTTACGTTACATAGGTCGGGACATACACAGCATGAATACATACTTCACACAGTTTAAAATGTTGTACTCCTCTTATGTACATGCGCTATTCTGGTGTTTACTTATTATTCCCCGCATAAACAAACGTATTATTACGGTTTTTTCAGGTATCAATACGCTTGTTGGCAACCTGCCAGAGAAGAGATATTTGCAGGTACCAAAACTATACACATTATGAGTCATGAAATTTCGCAAACAACCGCCCAGGAAATGACGGCTGTCTTTCGTAGTAATAAGGAAACTATCTTAGACCGTAATTACCAAAACCAGGGCATACTGCCGATCTGCGAAACGTTTGATAAAACAGAGTTAGAAACCTTGTTGAGCCACCCAGAGTGCGAGAAGCTGAGGATCTATTATGGCATGGATGAAAATCTTAAAGTGCATGCTATCCTGGTAGGTGTGAACGCAAGCGATGAAGATATTTTGCCGAATGATCCTAACTCAGAGAATGGCGAGATCATGGAGAGAAGTACGCGATGCCCTGTTGACTGTCCTCCTGAATCTCCACTGAATTCATAGTAATGGGCTACTACAGCGAAGTAATACTTGGTTCAACCGTGATTATATCCGCAGTGATCGGGGCGGTACGCTTTCAACGTATTCTTAAGTCTTACCGCCCCTTTATCTACCTGATATGGCTTTCAGTACTCAATGAAATAGTCTCTTTTCTATCCAGTAAGTTTTATAGAACAAATGCCCCCAACAGCAATATATATGTGCTGATAGAATTTTATCTTATACTGCTTCTATTTCATGCCTGGCTACCTGGAAAGAAAAAAGTACATATCTGGTTAGCCGTTAGCCTTACATCGGTGTGGATCATAGACAACTTATTTATTCATTCGATTTTAGAATTCAATTCTGCCTTTATCATTTTAGCTGGATTTGTTACCGTTTATTTCAGCATCAACCAGATCAATATTTTACTTTTTTCAGAAACCAGGAATCTCTTTACCAATTCAAAATTCCTTATATGCCTCACATTTCTGATCTACTTCTCTTATAGTGCTACAGTTGAAGTATTCTATTTAATAAAGATCGATTTCAGTGAATGGTTTTATCACAACTTGTTTTTGGTACTAGTATTCGTTAATTTGTTTGCAAACATCATGTATGCATTAGCCACGCTATGGATTCCCACGAAACAAAAATTTACATTGCTATACTGATCGCTGCAGGCGTATTGGCAGTCATCATTACTTTCTTTATAATCACTATAGTTAAGCATCACAAGAAGAACGTGCAGCTTTATAAAGAAAAACTAAAAGCTGAAGTATCCACGCTGGAGAAAGAGCGTAAACGTATGGCGAGTGACCTGCACGACGACCTCGGCCCCTTACTGGCAGGTGTAAAGCTGCAGATAAGTATGCTGGATGCTGCCAGTGAAACGGATGCAACCGTTATCCAAAAAGCAACAACGCACCTGGACACGATATTGAAGCGCATCCGGGAAATTTCCAACAACCTAATTCCGTCGGTACTGATGCGGCACGGCTTACTGGTGGCAGTGGAAGATTTCATTCATACCATCAACAACAGTGGTAAGATGAAGGTTGAACTGAACGTTAATAACGACAGGCGTTTGCCACCCAACATGGAAGTGCATCTCTACCGTGTGATACACGAGATATTGCACAACTGTATCAAGCATGCATCAGCAACAGAGTGCCACATCAACTATCGTTTAGAACCATCAAAATTATTCATTACGATAAAAGACAATGGTGTGGGCTTCGATCATGAGCAGGTAAAGCAAACTGCTGCAGGCGGAGGCTTGCGCAATATCCTCAGCCGGGTAGAGATACTGAATGGAGAAATGTTTGTAGAAGCTGCGCCGGGAAAAGGCACGCAATACACGATCGAAATACCGGTGGATAACGTATCTGAGGTGCGCTCTTTACACTAGTTGCTGCAATCCTGAACTCCTGCATCGCTTCTTTATCCGCACCGTTCAAATCCCCTGAACATGCTGGGCACTTTGTTGAAATATCTTGGTACCCCAGCCAACACACACTATCGTTGGTGTACGCGGTTCAGCAAATCTGGCCGTTCATCATTATACGTTCTACACTAACTTTCGTATATGTACTTTCAATTAATTTTTCAATATCAGATATGTTGCGAATCACCCCACTCATCCTCTGTCTTATCATAAGCAGTGCTACTGCATTTGCACAGGATTTAGGTAGTATCACAGGAAGGATCACAGACTCTCTCGACAGGCCGCTGGAAGGCGCTGCGGTGCTGCTGATGAATACTGCAGGGGCCACTGCTAAAACAGCACTGTCAGACAACAAAGGCAGTTTTCATATTGAGAAGCTGAAATTGGACAAATACAAGTTAGTGATCAGCATGACGGGCTACATGAAAGACAGCAGTAGAACCGTTTCGCTCGATTAGTAGCCGAAGCACAGATAAAATGACCTACAGTGGAAAATCAAATTGTGATTTGAGCCCGAATAAAAAAAGCTGTATTTCTTATTTGTACGGCTTAATCACCTCCGCATCTTTTCCTCCACCAGCTTATAATATTTCTCCATCAATGCATAGTACTTGTCCCGCCATGCATCTCTTTGCTGGATGGCTTCTTCGAGTGTAGGCTTATCGCCATAATCGCCCTGGTGTTCTCCGGCGAGATATTTGGGCATTTCCGGCAGGTCTTCGCTGAAGTCGTGGCCCAGTGCCCGGCCATAGGCGGCGAGGATATGAAAAGGTAGGTTTTTGTCTTCTATGTGTTTATAGTAGGTAGGGCGTGCATAGCCTGCCTTGCGGGCGATGAGTTCCCTGTTTGCTTTCTGCAACTCCACAGCAGCCTTCAACAGCTGCCCCCGGTGTATGTTCTTTTTCCGCGTAGCCACCGGGTGTAAAACAAAGCACTGGCGTGTATATAAAAGTAGACAGTATGTCTACTTAATAGACATTATTTACACAAATGAGTTATCTTGTATAAGAGAGAGTGATACAGAATCACTCTTGCAAATGTCCAGTTTGCGATACAACCCTGCCCATAGCGCCGTTGGTGCGTTGTCTCCTGTAGACAATGCATGTCTTCTGCAATGCCTGTGGCTGCAATCATCCTTTGTTCCACTAATACCTGTTTACCATGTTAACTAAATTATACCAGGATGTGTATGGTGTATGCGATGCATCACACGGTGCTGAGCTGGCTGCCGCGGTGGCTGCTTTACCGGATAGTATAACCAATGTTATCTATGATCACTACGTACTTCAGAAGAGTATTGCGGAGATGGCTGAGGCGTACGGTGTACATCCTGCGGTGGTGGAGAGGAAGTTGGTGGTGGGTGTGGGGTTGTTGAGGGTGTGGGTGGGGAATTAGTTG
Source organism: Bacteroidota bacterium (assembly GCA_023429825.1). Taxonomy (GTDB): domain Bacteria; phylum Bacteroidota; class Bacteroidia; order Chitinophagales; family Chitinophagaceae; genus JAEZDC01. The sequence goes on from JAEZDC010000128.1 coordinate 35,655, forward strand.
ATTAGCAAATTGATTGATTAGCAAATTAGCAGATGGGTTAATTAGCAGAGTGACTGATTAGCAAATTAGCAGATGGGTTAATTAGCAAATTGACTGATTAGCAAATTAGCAGATGAGTTAATTGGCAGAGTGATGTAGTTAAATTATTACTTCTTAAAGCAGTACAGATAAACAGTAAAAACACTGCCGGGTTGCGCATTTTGCGCAATGAAATACGGTATCAATACCGTTGCGCCATTGAATGGCTGCTACTAATTTGGAGGCGGAAATGTGTGGAGGATCGGTACAGGTACATGATACCTGTTACAGCACCAATAACGCTTATGCGTGTGATGCATCATTGCTGATGCAAAGCAGGTGAGAGCCAATATTGTGTGCCTCCAAAACGTATCAAAAACCAAAACTATATGCTGATCGAATTCTGGGCGCCCTTTCTTGCCCTCACCTTCTGTATTGTCATCTTTGAAGCCAGGTACCATATGCTGAGAGACCTTAGCAATTCCTCCCGTAAACCTTTCAGCTGGGCGAGGGTTCAACTGGCATGGTGGAGCGTAATTATATTGTCTTCTTTTATTGCGATCTTATGGGTACATGGCTCGGCGCCTGACCTGAACCAGGATACATTGATATTACTTGGTATCAGCGCCACCACCATTGCTACTGCCCGTGTTATTGACGTGAACGAAGAGACGAGTGAAACTGTTACACGCAACCAGGATGAAGGGGGACAGAATTTTTTTCTTGATATACTCTCCGATGCCAACGGGGTAAGCATCCATCGATTTCAGACCATCGTTTTTAACCTTGCATTCGGCTGCTGGTATCTGGGCTATGTGCTGAAACATATGGATGCTTCCGCCACCAACAAGACAGTAGCTGAACTGGGCAGGATACTCCCGGAACTGGGCCAGAACAACCTGATATTGCTTGGGCTGAGCGCTGCTACTTATGTTGCCCTGAAAACAACAGAAAACAAATCTGTAAAGCCTGCTTCGGACGAAGCCGATACTGTTACTGACGAGAACCCGTTCCCGCAAATGGGATGATCTATCACCCTTAAATAACCACACATGCATATTAAAGAAGTACCTGCCCATGCAAAGAATTTCTCTGCCGGCAGAAAGCAATACAGGCCTGAGGCCGTAGTGATACATATTATGGAAGGCACCCTTACCGGTACGGATAGCTGGTTTCAGAACCCGGCTTCCCGGGTGAGTGCGCATTATGGTATCGGTAAAACCGGGGAAGTGCACCGCTATGTAAAGGAAACCGATACGGCTTATCATGCCGGGCGGGTGAACAATCCTTCATGGAAAGGTATCAAGCAGGCGGGCACTAATGTATACGTTAACCCCAACTATTATACTGTAGGAATAGAACATGAAGGCAATCAGCACAGTGAATGGACGGAAGCTATGTATAATGCCAGTGCAGAAATGATCAGGGACATCTGTAAGCGATGGAATATTCCTGTCGATCGCAATCATATTGTGGGGCACCACGAGATATATTCTGTCAAGACCTGCCCGGGCCATAAAGTAGACCTGGCGAGGCTTGTTGCGATGGCTGCAGGGCAGCCTGTAGCATTTGTTGCCAATGCACATACCAAAATGAAAGAGTTTGGAAAAGTGACAACACTTACCAAACTGAACATCCGCAAAGCTCCTGCAAAATCGGCGCAGGCGGTGAGCCTGGTAGATGCGGGTATACAGCTTGCTTACGACGGGTATGTAGACGATGGAGACGATGTGAATGGCAATAAGCGCTGGTATTATACAGAGGAAGGGAATTGGTTTTGGAGTGGTGGGGTGAAAAAATAAAGTTTCTATACACAACCCCTTTATATGGTAAAGCCCCAAAGAGATGAGAAAAAAGTTCGTCTGTGGACGAGCATTCTTGTTGCCATAGCAACCGGCGTGGTCATGCTCATCCTGATCAGCATTTATAAGAGCATTAACGATTTGGATAAATGGGGGCAGTTTATGTCTTCATTAGGCTGCGGTGTGCTTATAGCCGGAGCCAGTTTATCTGGCGGTGGTTTCCTTGGTTTCTTGTTTGGAATACCCAGCATCACTCAAGACCCCCGGGCAAGAATAAAATACAACGACAACCTGGTACAGATCAGTGACTGGCTCACCAAGATAATTGTGGGTGTTGGTTTGACACAGTTGTACCGTATCCCCGGAAAAGTGCTGCAGGTAGGTGAAGCTTTTCAGGCAAACTTCGGTGCCGGTGATTGGGGAAGAAATATTGCCATTTCCATCATCTGCTATTTTTTCCTGCTAGGCTTTTTTATGATGTACTTCTGGACAAAAACTGATTACTCCTTTATAATCGTTGATGCCGACCAGGAGATCAATAACAAACAACTGAATAAACTAACTGCCCAGAACAGGATAAACGCAGAGGAGGAAGAGAAGAAGGTAGCAGAAGAAACGCAAACGAACATACCTACGCTGCCCCCTGTAATGTTTCCAGAGGATCCGCAAAAAGGGCGGTTTGGCGGAATGGCAGAAAGGAATGGCAGAAAACTTTCGGCCACTGTTACACCAGGCCCTTCCACTTCCTATTTCAGTGTTTGCTTGACAGTAGAAAGTACAGATGCAGCTAAGCCATTGAACAGCGAGGTAATCTTTTATTTGCACGATTCTTTCAACCCGTCGGTGTATGCCATGAAGCCGGAAGAGTTCACTAAGGGCAAAGCAATTGATGACAGCATCCAGGCATGGGGGGCATTTACGGTAGGTGTGATCACCGACGATGGAAATACGCTGCTGGAACTTGACCTGGCGGAGCTACCTGATGCGCCAAAACTTTTCAGAGAGAGATAAATCAATATAAGGAGTAAGCCGAAAATCCTTAACAAAGAGTAGGCACCAAAAAATATATATGCCTAACCAAAATCCAATTTATGTAGATGCGCTGGCACAGGAAACTCCGTTTTACATCGATCAGCAGTATGCAAATGAAATGATCAACATAACGATAGATGTACAACTAATGGAGAATGGATGGCAGTTCACCTCTACTCACAGCATTTTTCTCACAGGGGTAGATAAGTATCCACCCAAAACGCCAGAGCCTATAGACCAGTTTATAGAAACCGCTGTTGCAGTTAATAATAAAAAGCTCAGCATAAGGTCATCTGTAAATAAATTCAGGTCCACCAGTCCCAGTAACATACCACCGGATGTAAAATATAAGCTCACCATAAAGGCTGGAGCCACTTTACTAGAGTGTTTTGAAAAAGTGGCAGGAAAAAACGGTAATACCACCGACTTCAATTCATTAATAAGATTCAAACTACAATAATGTTCAGGAAAATCTATCTCACTTTTTTTTCTACTCAGCTATTATTGCAATTACAGGCACAGAAAGAAGTATCTTTTGAAAGCCTGAAGCTGAATTCCTCTCCCGCTTATGTACTACTTGGAGTGGAACCGGATAATATACAACGGCCGGGATCGCCTACTAAATTTATAAGCGGCCTTCAAAATGCAGTAGTTAATGGAAAGCTTCAACCGAATGTAGCTTTTGAGTTTACACCTTATTATTGGAAACATCCCCAGGGGGTGGACTCAATCCGGTTCAGGCCGGTTGAATATCTGGTGCAATCAAAATCTGTTTTCAATAACATTTTTCGAACAATGAGTTTCTCCTTGGCGACCTCCCAAAGTGACACGGTAGTTTTCGGTGCTCTGAAACCTGGAACAGGGATAGCCACAGGGGTACGGTTCATGTTAGCACAAGGAAAGCCTAAACGTGGAAATATAAAATTACTGCAGGAATGGAATGACATTTCAGCTAAAAAACTGATCGTTAATGATCTCATTTCAGCCATTCAATCTATGGACACTAAAGCGGAACTAAAAGCTTTTCTGCAGAGTGAAACAGCCGGGTGGAAAAATAATATCCTGAAAGATCCACTGCTGTCATATACCTATGTTTCCGATTTTATGGACGACATCTTAGATGCTTTACAGAAAGAGGTAAGTTTTGGCTCCAGTTCTACTGAAGTGATCAGTAACTACCTGCAGGCTAAATATAACATATACAAATCGCAGGCAGAGAAAAAGCTAGCGGAGATCAATACCCACAACCTCCCTTTTACAAAAACAGGGTTTATACTGGAGTTTGCTGCAGGACAGGCATTCGTATTCCAGGAGAACAGCTTTAAACAAACAAAACATGCCAAAACTTCTTTATGGCTTACACCATCATGGCGGTGGGAACTTAAATCCAAGGATGACAAAGTGCAACTGTTCGACTTTATCGGTGTATTACGTTATACATTCAATAATCAAAAAGATGTTGTTGATATTTCTAATTACTTTGATGCCGGTGCAAAGCTTCAGTATACGAATAACAACTTCAGTCTTTCTGGTGAATGGATATACAGATTGGCAACCGAACTCCCTGAAAGCTTTACAAAAAAGTATACTACACGTTGGTCAACTGCCATAGATTATAAAATAAGCGATCTGGTAACATTTCAATTTCGTTTTGGTGGAAACTTTAACGGCAATACTTTAACCTATACTAACCCAAAGGAGATGTTTGCACTAGGAGGGCTAAACCTGGGGCTTTTTAATAATCTTAAAAAAGCAGCTAATTAATGTTAACTGTTAAATACTAAGAATATGAGATTAACCATATTCTTTTTGTTCTTTTTTCTCCCATTGCTATCAAATGCGCAAGAGCCTTGTCCAGGAATATAAAAAGTACATGAAGAAAAACATTAAATAAGAGTGTATGGCTTTTTGTTTTACAATATGGAACATGAAGATGCGGCGTTTAATATGTGTAATAAATGCGGGGAATATCTGGCGAAGAACTAACTGGGAAATCCACCCGATCACAAAGAACGAGACCTTGAAGAAATAGATTTGCTTGCGGATTCTCTTAATAGATCGGACCTCACTAATCAAGGCAGCAGCCGTCCTGGGGGCGTGGCACGGCAGAACGCCCGGACGATCAGGTCGGCCTTACTTTTTTGTTAGTTTTAGTGTCACGACAAAAAGTATAAAACAAAAGAAGTCCGCTTAGTTGCTAACCGAGGTTTGTAATTGTACCCCATGGTACAGGTTGCTGGGCTTCCTGTTAACTGACAAAATATTCTGGATAAAAAAAGAGCCACCCGCAGGTGGCTCCTTTAGATTATATCATCATTACAAATTATCGTGCAATAACCACCTTGGTGGACGTAACTCCTTCGCTGCTCACCACTCTCACCTGGTACACACCGGGAGCCACATGGCGGAGGTTGAATGAAACATCTTCTCGTTGGTAACTCACCGTTACAGCTCTTGTGTCTACGATCTTACCGAAGTTGTCGATGATCTGCACCTGCACTTTGCCTGCAGCAAAATCGATCAACTGTAATTCGAACACACCATTGCCTGGATTAGGGTATGCTTTCACCGCCGTTGCTTTTACGATCGGCAATGCTGGTGCCATTCTCGCATAGGTGTTACAGTTGCCAAGTGTTGACCCGTTTGCCAAATGTGTAGCCACTGCTTGCGGAGCGATACATATCTGCACCCATGGGTTCCTGGCGCTTCCTGTTTGCTGGCATACCAGCACCTTCTCCATTTTGTTACCGCAACGTACATCTGTTACGATGATCGTTTTGCTGATAGTAGCGGCACATCCTTTTGCATCCGTGATCACTACGGTGTAGGTGTAGGTGCCTGCTTGCTGTGGCGGTGTTACGATAGCGGCTTGTGTAACGGCACCTATTGACCAGAGGTAAGTATAAGGCGCTGTACCTCCGTTTGGTGCTGCGTTCAATGTAATGGATGAAGGCCCATAACCGATATACACGGTATTCGCATTACCACCCGGGTTCACCGCGTATGCATCTGCGATAGAGACACTCACCGAAGGATTGATCACCACCGTGGTAGTGCATTCACTCACATTCTTATGAATATCTGTCACCGTCCAGGTGATCATACTGGTACCTACACTGAAGTTTCCGCTGGCATCAGCGCCTTCTCCGCTCCTGGTAGTGGCACCTGTGATCACGTAAGAAACAGAGCCAATGCCGCAATTGTCTGTAGAAACCAGTGCCGGTACAGTATACGATCCTGTATTGGAATAACAATGGAATACAGGTGAAGCGGTGCATGTGATCACTGGCTTTGTATCATCCACTACTGTTACAGTAAAGCTGGTGGTGCTTTCATTGCCTGCTGCATCAGTGAATGTATAGGTCACCGTTGTTTCTCCTACCGGGAATACAGCACCGGGTTGATGTGTCGCATTCGCCGATACATTGGCTGTACAATTATCCGATGCGGTTGGAGCGATCCAGGTAGCTGCCTGGCCACATATGCTTCTTCCTTCACCGGTATATACCGTAATGTTTGCAGGAGTACCGGCGATCATCGGCTTTTCTGAATCCTTCACGATCACCTGTTGAGCAGTTGTTGTAGTATTACCATTCACATCGGTCACCGTCCAGTTAACTGTAGTTGTTCCTACAGGATAGATCGCTGATGGATGATCATTCGTTACAGAGGCTACGCCGCAGTTATCACCTGTTACCGGTGTACCAAGGCTCAACACTGTTGCAGCGCATTTGCCCGGGTCGTTGGATACTTCCACAGTAGCCGGGGCAGTGATGGTTGGCCTCACATCATCAGTAACGATCACTGCCTGTACTGCAGTAGTGGTGTTACCGTTACCATCATCAAATGTCCATGTGATTGCATAGTTTCCTTTACCTGTATAGCTGAGCGGATCGTTCGTTGTTCCGGTGATAATTCCGGAACAATTATCTGTAGTCGTTGGTCTTTCTACTGTTACTGAACACTCACCAGTTGCTGTTGCAATAACTGGTTTAACAGGTGCAGTGATATCATCTATAACAACTGTTTGATATGCTGTAGTAATGTTTCCATTACCATCATCGAATGTCCACCTGATCGTGTAAGTGCCTTGTACAGTATATGTCAACGGATCAGATGTTTTCCCGGTGATCTCTCCTGCACAATTATCGGTAGTCGTTGGTCTTTCAACGGTTACTGAACACTCTCCTGTTGCAGTCGCGATAACTGGCTTCACAGGGGCAGTAACATCTTTCACTACTACAATTTGATCTGCAGTAGTAACATTTCCGTTGCCATCATCGAATGTCCATGTGATCGTGTAGGTTCCCTGGCTGGTATAAGTCAGAGGGGCATCGGTTGTTCCTGCGATCGTTCCTGAACAGTTATCTATTGTAGTTGGTCTTTCTACTGTTACTGAACACTCTCCCGTTACTGTTGCAATTACTGGTTTAACCGGTGCAGTAACATCCTTCACTATTACAATTTGATCTGCAGTAGTAACGTTTCCATTACCATCATCGAACGTCCATGTGATCGTGTAAGTGCCTTGAACGGTATATGTCAAAGGATCAGTGGTTGTTCCTGTGATCGTTCCTGAACAGTTATCAGTTGTAGTTGGTCTTTCAATCGTTACTGAACACTCACCAGTTGCTGTTGCAATGATTGGTTTAACAGGTGCAGTAACATCTTTCACTATTACAATTTGATCTGCAGTAGTAACGTTTCCGTTGCCATCATCAAATGTCCATGTGATCGTATAAGTTCCTTGAGCAGTATATGTCAACGGATCAGATGTTCTTCCGATGATCTCTCCTGCACAATTATCGGTTGTAGTTGGTCTTTCAACTGTTACTGAACACTCTCCAGTTGCTCTTGCGATAACTGGCTTAACCGGTGCAGTGATATCATCAACAATAACTGTTTGATATGCTGTAGTCACATTTCCATTACCATCATCGAACGTCCATGTGATCGTATAAGTTCCTTGTGAACTATAGGTCAATGGATCAGATGTTGTCCCGATGATCTCTCCTGCACAATTATCGGTAGTAGTTGGTCTTTCTACTGTTACCGAACACGCTCCTGTTGCTGTTGCAATGACTGGTTTAACTGGTGCAGTAATGTCATCTACAACAACTGTTTGATATGCTGTAGTA
>JAEZDC010000034.1 GCA_023429825.1 Bacteroidota bacterium
GGTTATACTTGTAGGCAAGTTATTTCTTTTATTAAAACCATTCGGCACAACCACGGCGGGATAACCTGTAAGACCGGTGATAGCCAACTGGCTTCCACTAAAAGTCGGGCAAATTATAACATCTATATCTTTCAAAGCTTCATACATCTTTTGCATGAGTATATACCTGTGACGGTTAGCATTAATATAGTCTACAGCAGGAATAAATCTTGAACTGCGGAATTCATTAGGCCAATCGTTCCTGGTTTGATGCGTAAGCTGATCGTCGATGTCATTTCGGGTAAATTCGTCAAAAGCTGAAGCACATTCTGAGCTGATAATTATGCTCATGAGGTTTGCATTGTAAACGCCACTGTCAGGGAAGTTCACCGGGATCAGATCAACACCCATTGATCTCAATGCAGATAGCACCTTTAGTTCATTTCTACTTGTATCAGTTATCCTGTCAAAATAATTTTTTGCATAAGCTATCTTCAGCTTTTTAATATCTACCTTTTTGAAGTTGAAAGGCATATTTACTGCAGCGGCATCTTTCTTATCGGTGCCGTGGATATATGCAAAGACAACCGCAGCATCTTCCGCACTTCTGCAGATAGGGCCTATTTTGTCTAAGCTCCAGCTTAAAGTCATTGCACCTGTTCTTGCAATACTTCCGAATGTTGGCCTGAAACCCGTAGCTCCGCAAGTAGAAGAAGGCGAAATGATAGACCCCCAGGTTTCTGTACCAATTGCAAATGGAACTAATCCTGCAACAGTTGCCGCTGCAGATCCGGCGGATGAACCAGACGAGCCAAAGCGTAAATTCCATGGGTTATTTGTTCTTCCACCAAACCATTTATCTCCCATAGCCAATGAGCCTAATGTAAACTTTGCAATCAGCACAGCGCCCGCATCTCGTAATCTTTCAAAAACGTAAGCATCTTCATCTATAATCTGTTCTTTATAAGGCGCAGCTCCCCAGGTTGTTTTAGTTCCCTTCACCGCAAAAAGATCTTTCAAGCCATAAGGGATGCCATGTAAAGGTCCGCGATACTTTCCCTTTGCAATCTCGGCGTCTGCAGCTTTGGCTTGTTGCATAGCGATATCTTCAGTATATGAGATCACGCACTGAAGGCTATCGCTAAACTTTTTCAACCTGGTTAAAAAAAATTCAGTCAGCTTAACAGACGTAATTTTTTTGTTTTTTACGAGTGATGCCAATTGAAGTATAGAATAAAAAGCAAGCTCATTCTCGTTTTTGGGTAAAGCTATTCCTGCAGGAATATTCCAGTTAATTGGCTCCTGCTTAGTAGAAAATTGCATCCCTGGTAGAATAGGATTTTGCCACAAGCTCATCGGCACATTATTGTTTAAAGAAAGCTTGTGCATTTTTTTGATGTCATTGATGTTTCCTCTAACAGCATCGTACATTGAGTCGATCTCCACTTGTGTGAATTCAACATCAACAAACTTTTGTGCTACATGTATGTCGGCTTTGGTAATAGTGTCTTGTGCAACCGACAAAAAGCATGTGTTTAATGAAAAGAAAAGAGCAAGAGTTGTTTTCATATAACAATTAGTAGTTAGGTGAATAATTTAACCCATACATAATCATCGATTATTTTTCCATCCTTTATCACGGAACTTTTTCTTATTCCTTCAAGATGAAAGCCATTCTTCTGCAAAACCCGCATTGAGCCTTTATTATGTTCAAATACTTCTGCATAGATCCTTATCAAATCAAACTCATTTTTTAGATAGTGCAATATTTGACCGACCGCATTTGTTGTAATCCCTTTGTTCCAGTAAGGCTCGCCGATAAAGTATCCGATCTTAATTGTTTTACGATAAACATCTTCTTTGGGGACAATGCCGATACTGCCCGCTACTTTTCCTCCATAGTCAATGCAAAAATTCAAAACAGGACTTTCTGTTGCGCATTTCTCTATCCATTGGATAGCATTCATCACGGTGTATGGATGAGGAAACGCATCTCGTAAGTTGATCCATACATTCCTGTTGTTGGCAATGGCTGCAAGTTGTTGAGCATCTTCCCTGTACCACCGTCTTAATTTGATCATCAAAATGAAGGTAAGTATTGATCAATAAAAAAGTCTCGCCACCAGACGAGACTTTTTACTTACTAACCCATTATGATTTTAACTCGCTTGCACTTCTGCGATCTTTGCTCTGATCTTTCCTTCAATCTCATTGGACAGCTCCGGATTATCAAGTAGTAACTGTTTCACAGCCTCTCTACCCTGGCCAAGTTTATTGCTTTCATAGCTGAACCAGCTTCCGCTTTTGTTTACAATGCCCAGCTCAACTCCCATATCTATGATCTCTCCCACTTTGCTGATACCTTCTCCAAAAATGATATCAAATTCAGCCGAACGGAAAGGAGGAGCTACTTTATTCTTAACCACTTTTACCTTCACCCTGTTTCCAACCGCTTCATCGCCATCTTTGATCTGTGCCGCACGACGAATGTCCAATCTCACTGAAGAATAAAATTTTAATGCATTCCCACCGGTAGTTGTTTCAGGGTTACCGAACATCACCCCGATCTTTTCTCTCAATTGGTTAATGAAAATGCATACTGTATTTGTTTTGCTAATAGTCGCTGTGAGTTTTCTTAGTGCCTGGCTCATTAATCTTGCCTGCAAGCCCATTTTACTATCGCCCATTTCCCCTTCTAATTCCCCTTTTGGAACCAATGCAGCCACAGAGTCAACTACCACAACATCTAAAGCACCGGAAAGGATCAAACGGTCTGCGATCTCCAAAGCCTGTTCACCATAATCCGGTTGAGATATCAAAAGATTATCTACATCTACACCTAATCTCTGGGCATAGGAACTATCAAATGCATGTTCTGCATCTATAATTGCACAAATACCACCTTTCTTTTGCGCTTCGGCTATTATATGCGTGGCAATAGTGGTTTTACCAGAAGATTCTGGACCATATATTTCAATAACCCTTCCCTTGGGTACACCACCTACACCTAAAGCGGTGTCTAAACCAATAGAACCGGTAGAAACTACCTCAAGTTCTTTATCAGCTCTTTCATTCATCATCATTACACTGCCTTTCCCAAAATCCTTGTCTATTTTATCTATGGTTAGCTTCAGCGCTTTCAATTTTTCTACGTTGCTCATAAGTATTCGTTTTAGGCTTTCAAAAATAATGAGACACTAAAGGTAGGAGAATTTACTTATGCACACTAATTTTTTTAGTATTAATCGGCTAAATTTTTTATTTTTAATGTGAGCACAATAAAAAAAATATATAAGTGTTTTACGGTATTTGCTTTTTGCTGTCGATGGGTATTTTAGTTTATGTCTTCCCCTACTTTGACATGTACCCTCCTGGATGATTTACGATCTGTAAATAGATCATGTTTTTTTGCTGAGTTATATTATCAAACAACCAAAAGCATAAATAATCAATTGCAATCCCAGGATGAAGTCACGTCCCGACTAACTCTTAGGTTTCAGAATAAGTTTGCCGATTATTTTCTTCAGCCTTCAAATTCCAGTGAGTGGCAGGCTTATTACACCGATCGTCTTTATCCCCTTCAATACAGACTACTGGGAATAAACGCCCATATTAATGGTGACATGTGGCAGGCCCTAATAGAATGTTTCGATCAAAACGAATTAGAGCTTTATGCAGAAAAACTGTTAGCATTTCAACTTGCTATCTCCCAGGTGTATACTCATTACTACGAATTGGCGATTAAAGAAAATGCCACATTCAGAAAAATTCATTTCTATACGTGTGGATTGAGCAAGAAAGCAGGACTTTATTATCTCTGCTATTGCAGGCTGCAGCAGGTAAAGCTTGCATTATTATATTACAAGGACAGAAAACGATTCAATAGGAAACTTAACCGGCTGAAGGCAAAGAAAAAATGGCTGGATCAGTGTATTCTATCAATATTTTAATCTCCATTCTTCAAATTTTCAGGATTCATTAACTGCTTGGCAAGTTCCTTGTTGCAGTAAGCATTACGATTGGGATTTAATTAATAGACGAATTGTATGAATCATGAGACGAATTTTACTCTTTGCAGTAAGCTTTACTGCATTGGTATGTACCGCACAAAAACGTACAGCCGCTAAGCAAACGCTTCAATATCGGATAACCTATGCCGCACCCGGCATTAACCAGATCATCATCCTGGATACAAATAATACATTTAAAATGGCTGATTCAATTGAATCAGAAAATCCGCTGATCACTTACGGGTCATGGACAGCGAGTTTCAACAAACTGGTGCTAAAGGGAAAAGATTCCGGTGTGATGGAATATAAGATTGATGGGGACCAACTCGTAATGCTCGATGAACGAGGAAAACCTTCAAAAAGCAATTCTGCCAAACTCATCAAGAAAAACCTGGTGAGCAGCAAAATTTATGAAGACCTTCTACACGAACTGGATTTTGTTGCCTTTGGTAACGAGCCTTCATGGAGCATTGATATCAATCACAAAACAAAAGTGCAGGTAACGCTACCCGGATTGTTAATGCCATTAGAGCTTAATCTTACAAAACCGATTTTAGCGGGCGATAGCATTATCTACAATACGGGAGAATTAAAGGCTGTTTTTTATCCGGGCTTTTGCACCGACGGTTTCGGGGCCAATATTTACGATTATAAAGCATTATTGTATTACCAGGATAAAGTATTTACGGGTTGTGCCTCTGTATTACATCAGCCGACTTTAGAAGGCGAATGGATGCTACAACAGGTTTCAACCGGTGACACTACATGGAAAAAAGTGCCATTTCTCCAGGTTGACCTTAATAATTATGCTTTCTCGGGTAATGCTGGATGTAACATCATGAAAGGAATGATCCGTTTGAAGGATAATATGGTGGTGTTTACAGACATCTTCACCACTAAAATGGATTGCATCGGGTATAATGAAGAAAAATTCATAGACATCCTTGTAAAGAGTAATCGATATGAGATTGAAAAACATACATTGAAGCTCTATAACAACGATGAACTCCTGATGACATTTGTCAGGCGGTAGATTCTGCGATAAAAATTCACCCTTTACCGAAAAATTCACCAATCCTGCAACTGGATTGCGCTTTTGAATTAGCTTTAGCTTCTATCAAAACAATCAAGTGCTTATGAGAAAACTAAAGCTCCTATTGCTTGGGCTGGTGTATGCTTCGTTGCTACATGCCCAGGAAAGTTATCCCATTGCTGGCGTATCCGATCATCGTTCCGGCACTTATGCTTTTACCAATGCCACTATTGTAAAAGATGCACAAACCACTTTGCAAAATGCCACGATGGTTATTAAAGATGGAAAGATCATAACTGTTGGCAATAACATTACCATTCCCAAAGAAGCAGTAACAATCGATTGTAAGGGTAAATTCATTTATCCATCTTTTATTGATGCTTATTCTGATTATGGCATCGCAACACCACAAAGGCAAGCTGGCAGCAGTTTTGGTGGTTTTGGAAACACACTACCGCAAACTGTATCAAACACAAAAGGTGCTTATAACTGGAACCAGGCCATAAAGCCTGAAACCGAAGGAAGTCGTCTCTTCCAGGTGAATGAGACTAAAGCAAGAGAACTAAGAAATCTCGGCTTCGGTTCAGTACTCACTCACCAAAACGATGGTATTGCCAGAGGAACCGGAACTTTTGTAACGCTGGCCGGTGATAAAGAGAACATGGTAATACTGAAAGAAAGAGCATCTAATCATTTCTCTTTTGATAAAGGAACATCTACGCAGGATTATCCGGGCAGCTTAATGGGAGTGATATCATTATTGCGTCAAACCTATATGGATGCACAATGGTATAAAAATCGTCCTGCAGGCGAAGGTGTGAACTTAAGTCTTGCAGCATGGAATGACAATCAAAACCTCCCGCAGATATTCGAGGTAAGCAATAAATGGAATGCACAAAGAGCAGCGAAAATTGCAAAAGAGTTCGGAGTACAATATATTATCAAAGGAAGTGGCGACGAATATCAAAGATTAGATGATATCAAAAACCTCAATGCCACATTTATACTTCCATTGAACTTTCCTACTGCCATGGATGTAGAAGATCCAAATGATGCAAGAGTGGTGGCTTATGCAGACCTGAAGCATTGGGAACTTGCCCCCGCTAACGCTGGCTTCCTTGAAAAAGCAGGGGTGAACTTTGCGCTTACTACGTCAGGAACTGCAGCAAATGATTTCCTTGCTAATCTGCGTAAAGCAATTCAAAACGGGTTAAGTGAGACAAAAGCGTTAGAAGCACTTACTAAAACGCCTGCTACACTGTTTGGCGTGTATGAT
>JAEZDC010000113.1 GCA_023429825.1 Bacteroidota bacterium
GCCCATACGTGGGTTTAAGACCAATTATACCACAGAAATCAGCTGGTTGACGAACCGAGCCGCCGGTATCGCTCCCTAAACTTACCATGCAAAGCCCAGCTTGAACAGCTACTGCCGATCCTCCGGAAGACCCACCGGGAACTTTATTAGTATCAAGCGCATTTTTGACCGGGCCGTAAGCCGAGTTTTCGTTACTGCTACCCATAGCGAACTCATCACAGTTCTGCCTGCCTATTATGATGGCTCCTTCAGCAAGAAGCTTTTCAACTACCGTTGCGTTGTAAACAGAGATAAAATTTTTAAGGATCCCTGAAGCTGCGGAGACTTTATGACCTTTGTAGCAAATGACATCCTTTAACCCAACAACTACTCCATGCATTTTGCCTCTTATAATGGATGTGGCCCTTTCAGTATCTAGCTGCCGGGCTCTTTCCAAGGCCTCATCTTCAAACACTTCGAGGTAGGCATTGAGATGAGTATTTGCTTTTATTGCCTCTATAAAATGCTGAACGGCAGCTACACAACTGGTAGTGCCGTTCAATAATTCGTTATGATAATCCTTAATTGATGTAAAGCGAAACAAGTCTCAGGAAATTCGATTATTCTGGTGTTGAAGTAGCTTTTGAAATAGGCTTTCTTTCCTCTGTAGGACTTTCTTCGATCTCTCGTCTCACGTTATTCTTTGCATCATTGAATTCCCTGATACCTTTACCCAAGCCTCTCATCAGCTCAGGAATTTTTCTTCCACCGAATAAAAGAAGCACTACGATCAGGATTACAATGATTTCTGAAGTTCCGATACCCATACAATGGTTTTAGATTTCAAAGGTAAGGCAATTGATGTGCTTACCATAATGTTTATAAGAGTATTAAGACACAATAAAAAAGCGGAAGTTTATTTCGAAACTTCCGCTCAATCTTATTCTATAAAAATTACATTCTTTTTTCTTTGATCCTTGCGCTCTTACCGCTTCTTTCACGAAGGTAGAACAACTTAGCCCGGCGTACTTTACCCACTTTGTTCAACACTACTGAATCGATATTAGGAGAGAAGAAAGGGAATAATCTTTCTACACCGATACCATCAGAAATCTTACGCACTGTGAAAGTAGCAGTTGCACCTACTCCCTGGCATTTGATAACATCGCCGCGGAAGCTTTGGATACGCTCTTTACCACCTTCAATGATCTTATAATTCACAGTGATATTATCACCTGCTTTAAACTTAGGAAACTCCTTCTTAGAAGTAAGTTGCTCGTGTACAAATTGAACTGCCTGGTTCATAACTGAATGATTTAACCCGAAAAAATCGGGAGGCAAAAGTAAGGGCTTTCAGCTTAAATGGGAAATAAAATTCGAAGTTTTTAGACTATAGAAATATTAATAAGCGTTTTTTATAATCTGAGGAAGGCTTAAGTGCTATATTCTAACCCTCATTAAGGTCAAATATCTAAAGAATAGCCGGAATATCCTTGAAATATGGATGGGATATACATGGAATATCCATGGATTAACCATGTATATGCATTGCTGCAACTATAGAGTAAGTAGGGAGTAACCTCGGACTTCGTATGAAGTTACCAGAGCTCAACCTGCTGATTACCATAGCGAGCTCTTTCTCCTCCTAGTAGTTCCACCTAACCCGAGCGCACCTAACAGGCTCCTGGTTATCACACTTGCGGCTGTTCTTCCCACCTGTTTTACTACAGGGTTATCGAAGATGGTTTTTTCTTTTCCAGTGTTTCGTTCCGCTTTAGCTTCGGTTTTTTGTTGCTGTGATTGTTCGGCCTGTTGAGCGGCAATTTGCAGTTTCTGGTTGAGTATCTCGTAGGCACTTTCACTATTTACTGGTTGGCTATACTTGCCTGACAATTTGCTTTTTTCAGCTA
This sequence comes from Bacteroidota bacterium, assembly GCA_023429825.1. Lineage (GTDB taxonomy): Bacteria > Bacteroidota > Bacteroidia > Chitinophagales > Chitinophagaceae > JAEZDC01. The sequence continues at coordinate 1,890 of JAEZDC010000113.1, forward strand.
AAGCCGAAAGTTCAGGGTCCGTGAGAATACCCATACGGCTTTTGGGCGGAGCCAGCATCGTATGAACTAATGGGGTTGGAATACCTTTTTCGTTCAATAAAGTAACAAGCGCTTCACCAATACCCATCTGGGTGAGCAATTCATTTGTTGTATAGAATTCGGTTTCAGGAAAGTTCTCTGCAGCTTGTTTAATGGTCTTTCTATCGGCTGCAGTGAATGCTCTTAATGCATGTTGAATTTTTAAACCGAGTTGGCTGAGGATAGAAGCTGGAATATCCTGTGGGTTTTGTGTACAGAAGAAAATGCCCACTCCTTTACTGCGGATCAGCTTTATCACAGTTTCCATTTGATCGAGCAAAGCATCAGTTGCCTCTTCGAATAACAGGTGGGCTTCATCGATGAACATTACCAGCTTTGGTTTATCCAGGTCACCTTCTTCGGGTGAGACTGCATACAACTCTGCTAATAATTGCAACATGAAAGTGGAAAATAGTTTTGGACGATCCTGCATATCGGTTACACGAAGGATATTGATCATTCCTCTTCCATCATCGTTAATACGCATCAGATCTTCCACTTCAAAACTTTTCTCTCCAAAGAAAATATCTGCACCTTGTTGTTGCAGCTCCACTACTTTCCTGAGTATGGTTCCTGTTGATGTAGTAGATATTTTACCATAAGCAGCTTCCAGTTCTTTCTTTCCTTCATTGCTTACAAACTGAAGTACTTTAATGAAATCTTTCAGATCGAGTAATGGCAATTTGCTATCATCACAATACTTGAAGATCATTGCGACTATTCCAGCTTGTGTATCGTTAAGTCCAAGAATCTTACTAAGGAGGATAGGCCCGAATTCGGTTACAGTTGCTCGTAACTGAACACCTATTCCTTTATTCAACGTAAAAAGCTCAACGGGATAAGCGGAAGGCCTGAAGTCTATTCCTAACAGCTTTGCTCTTTCATTTATTTTTTCGTTTGCTTCTCCTGCTGTTGCGATACCGCTGAGATCACCTTTGATATCCATTAGCAGAACAGGTACACTATTATCGCTCAAGGCTTCGCTGAGCATTTGAAGTGTTTTTGTTTTTCCTGTTCCGGTGGCGCCTGCGATCAATCCATGACGGTTCATTGTTTTTAACGGAAGAAAGATGTCGGCGCCATGTACTATTTCTCCATTCTTCATGCCTACACCGATCTTTACGTTCTCGCCTTTAAAAGAATATCCCGTCTTGATAACATCAATAAAGTTTTGCGCCATATGAAAGATTATAAAGACAAAATAGCAACAAAAAATCAAGTGTGATTGAAAGCGGCTGTATAAACTATTGCAGATGTTGAACAGTCTAATTTCTCTTATGCGTTGCAGAGAAGCATTCAAAAGTTAAAGTGATTTGTGGAAGGAAGCTTGTTGAGTAAAGAACAGAACGTACAAGAGTGCGACGCAACAGAAGGTTAATAGTAGCACTGGCTTAGGGTCAATAATAATACTGGCTTAATCCTTGTACAGTCGTTTTAACAAAATATTCGTTGTATCTCATGCAATTATAAAATTCGATTATCTTTATTTCACATAAACAAAGAACTCATGGAAGAAAAAAAGAAATATAAAATTCTGCTTTGTGAAGACGATCAGAATTTGGGTATGGTTCTGAAAAATTACCTTGAATTGAACGATTACGATGTAACGTTGGAAAGAGACGGAAGGCTTGGCCTTGCTGCGTTTCAGCGTGAAAAGTTTGATATATGCCTGCTGGATGTGATGATGCCTAATATGGACGGATTTACACTGGCTGAAGAAATAAGAGATGTTGATCCTGATATTCCTTTGTTCTTTTTAAGTGCAAAGACGATGAAGGAAGATATTATCCAGGGGTATAAACTGGGTGCGGATGATTACATCACCAAGCCTTTTGACAGTGAGGTGTTGCTGCTGAAGATCAAGGCGATCCTGAAGCGTAATGAAGAGCTGACAAAAGAAAGTGAAAATATTGAGTTTGATTTAGGTAAATATCATTTCAATCCGAAGCTTCGTCAATTGATCGTTGATGGAAGAACGCAAACACTTTCTCCAAAGGAAAACGAGTTGCTTAAAATGCTTGCAGAGCACAAGAACGATCTTTTACCAAGAGAAAGAGCTTTGAAAAAGATCTGGGGCAGCGATACTTATTTCAACGGAAGAAGTATGGACGTGTACATCGCTAAATTGAGAAAGTATCTGAAAGAAGATACCAATATCGAGATAGTGAACATTCACGGTAACGGGTTCAGATTGGTTGCACCTTAGTATAAGAAGCTAAAATATTCAAGCCACGACAACTCGTGGCTTTTTTTATGCGGAATAGAATGCTAAGCAAATAGGTTGGGTTGATCTCCTTTGTTAGGTTTTTTTCCCAAATGTTCATATGCTTTATAAGTAACTTCTCTTCCACGAGGCGTCCGTTGTAAAAATCCTTCCTGTATCAGGAAAGGCTCGTATAC
>JAEZDC010000029.1 GCA_023429825.1 Bacteroidota bacterium
GTCTATAACAGTGATTCTTCTTTCTTCTGCAGGAGAGTCGATCTTCACTGTAGGAGGATCAACTTTTACTACTCTGGGTTTTTCAGTGATCTTTGACTTGTCTGTTTTCGGTTTTACCGTAATGCGATTATCATTCTTTGGAACTACCTTTTCCTGTTTAGGTTTTTCGGTAACGGTAATGATTTTCTTTTTCCTGTTTTCATAAGCGGTAACAAATTCCTCTTTATAGAAATCGCTTTCAGGAACTTTTTCAAGATATACTTTGCCACTACCGCAATCACTTTTATTTTTAAGCGTCATGCTGGTATACGTTCCTTCCAAAACCTCAACACCACCAATCTTGGAATACTCGAGGTAGCATGTCATTAAGCAGGGTTCACTCATATCCCTGATCTTCACTTCAACAAGTTTAGTCTCCTTTATTACAACGTTCTTTGTAGAAGGCGTGTATATTCCACTCAGGTTAGCCTTACCATAGAAAACCGTAGTCTTATACGAATAAGTAACACCCTTCATCCCGTTATTATCAGCCTGGCCCAACTGTATCTCGTACTTATATCTCTCCTGGAAAAACCCCATACCTGTTACAAAGTATCCCCTCCACACCCCGGTGAGGTTAGTCTCATTGGTTGGCGATGCGGCCCTTGCAAGAACATCCTTAGATTTTACACTACTTGCAGTGCTATTGTTTGTTTTTGGTTTGGGTGTGATCTTTTGAGAAGGAGAAGTTTTATTCTTATTCGGTGAGGTATAAGTTGATTGGCCTGTTTTCTTTTGCGGTTGTTGCGAAAACAGGGTAACGGAAAAACTCAGTAGAATTATAACGAACGTAAATTTCATCCTCATCTACCACAAATCTAAGATTGCAATATAGTACACCCTGATAATAAACCGTTAAGGTTTACCAATGGTTAGGGGATGCTTACGGATAACAGCAGCTGTATTTCACGGTCTGCCGCACTTTGGCTGGATATCTCGCATAGCACATCATGCCCTATAGTGATAACCGCATCTTCTGCTTAAGTGACATCATTTTCACAAGTAAAAGTCTGCTGCTCATTCGTTACTTTTGCCTCCCTCAAAACAAGGAAGAATAAGCATTTATGATCAATATTACTTTTCCGGACGGAGCTGTAAGACAATATGAAGCAGGTATTTCTGCTTTGGATATTGCAAAATCCATTAGTGAAGGACTGGCAAGAAAAGTTTTAGCCGCTAGTGTGAATGGACAGGTGTGGGATGCAACAAGACCTATTAATGAGGATGCTGCGTTAAAACTTTTAACATGGGATGATACCGATGGTAAATCAACCTTCTGGCATTCTTCGGCGCACCTGATGGCCGAAGCCGTAGAGAGTATGTTTCCCGGTGTGAAGTTCTGGGTGGGCCCTGCAATCGACAGAGGTTTTTATTATGATATGGACTTGGGCGGAAAACAGATCGGTGAAGAAGATCTGAAAGCATTAGAAAAGAAAATGAATGAGCTGGCGAAACAAAACAATACTTACCAGCGTAAAGAAATTTCAAAAACAGAAGCAGTAAAATATTTTGAAGAGAAAGGCGATGAGTACAAACTCGACCTGCTTCAAAATTTAACCGATGGAGAGATCACCTTTTATACGCAGGGTCAATTCACTGATTTGTGTCGTGGTCCGCATATTCCAACTACAGGATCTATCAAGGCCATTAAGCTGATGAGCATTGCCGGTGCTTACTGGAAAGGCGATGAGAAGAATAAAATGCTCACTCGGGTATATGGTATCACTTTCCCTAATCAAAAGGAACTGGATGAATACCTGCAGATGCTTGAAGAAGCAAAGAAGAGAGATCATCGTAAGCTGGGTAAAGAGCTTAGTATTTATACAATGGATGATGATGTGGGGCAGGGATTGATCATGTGGTTGCCCAACGGAACGATCATCATTGAAGAGCTTGAAAAATTAGCAAAAGAAACAGAAGAAGAGGCTGGATATAAAAGAGTAGTGACACCACATATCGCGAAGGAAAGCATGTATTTAACGAGTGGTCACCTTCCTTATTACGCAGATAGCATGTATCCTGCGATGGAAATGGAAGGAGAGAAATATTACCTGCGTTCAATGAACTGTCCGCATCACCACAAAATATTTGCGGCGGAACCTAAAAGCTATCGCGATCTTCCTTACCGCGTTGCAGAATATGGAACCGTTTATCGCTACGAGCAAAGTGGTGAATTATTCGGATTGATGCGAGTGCGTTGCCTGCACATGAATGATGCACATATCTATTGCACTAAAGAGCAGTTCGCAGCTGAGTTCAGGGCGGTGAACGACATGTATATTAAGTATTTCAAAATATTTGGAGTTGATAAATATGTAATGAGGCTCTCACTTCACTCGAAAGAAAAGCTGGGAATAAAGTATGTGAATGAACCGGAGCTGTGGCTGGAAACTGAAGCGATGGTGAGAGAAGTAATGACTGAAGCCGGAATTCCGTTCATTGAAGTACAGGATGAGGCTGCATTCTATGGCCCTAAGATAGATGTGCAGATATGGAGTGTAATTGGAAGAGAATTTACATTAGCTACTAACCAGGTGGATTTCTCCCAGGGCAGGAGCTTTAAGTTACAATACACTACGCAAGAGAATACTTCTGAAACACCACTGATCATTCACCGTGCACCACTGGGAACACATGAAAGATTCATTGGATTTTTATTGGAACATTACGCCGGTAAATTCCCTGTTTGGTTAGCGCCTTTGCAGGTGAAGATCTTGCCAATCAGTGAGAAATTCATTCCATACTGTAAAGAAGTGCAGAAGAAATTGAAGAAAGCAGGTGTAAGAGCAGAGATCGATGATAGAAATGAAAAGATCGGTAAGAAGATCCGTGAAGCGGAGATAGGTAAGATCCCTTACATGGCCGTTGTAGGCGAGAAGGAAATGAATGAGAATAAATTAGCATTGCGGAGACAGGGTAAAGGTGATATTGGCGCTCAATCGATTGATGAGTTTCTGAATGCGATCCTGGAAGAAATTAGAGAACGTAAATCGGGAGAATAGCCTATTTTTAGGAGGTCTTCGATGCCATATGCACAACTGATGAAGTGATTGCGACGCAACGAAGATGCCACGAAGAAGGAAAGCTGGTATCATATTTACAAAACATAAAACAATTACTCACCAAACAACATTTAATGGCAGTACCGTTTAGAGGAGGGGGTGGAAGATTCAACCCCAGGTTTAACAGGCAACCAGAGCCTGAGCATCGTATCAACGATAGAATAAGAGTTCCGCAGGTAAGACTTGTGGGCGATAACGTAACAGTAGGCGTTTACCCGATAGAGGAAGCAAGACGCATTGCACAACAACAGGAATTAGACTTGGTAGAGATATCGCCAAATGCAGATCCTCCTGTTTGTAAAGTGATCGACTACAAGAAATTCCTTTACGAGAAAAAGCGTAAGGAAAAAGAGATGAAGGCGAATGCCAAGCAAAGTGAGGTGAAGGAAGTTCGTTTTACTCCCGGTACTGATGATCATGATTTTGATTTTAAAGCGAAACATGCTGAGAAATTCCTGAAAGAAGGCAATAAGGTGAAAGCTTATGTGCAGTTTAAAGGAAGAGCGATCATGTTCAAAGAAAGAGGTGAGTTGGTGCTGTTGAAATTTGCTGAACGACTTGCAGAAGTTGGTCAGCCGGAAACATTACCGAAGCTGGAAGGAAAAAGAATGTTTTTGATGCTCACGCCAAAAACAGGTAAGGCTAAGAAAAAAGAATCTGCAGAATAAATAACAGGTCCTGGTTAATACCGGGACTTTTCTTTTGGGAGTGTTGCCCGTTTCTCTACATCAAACAACACTAATTTTATTTTCAATGATCACGCATGTAGCTTTTGATTTTGACGGAACACTTGTTGACTCCAGCAAGGTCTTTATTTCCTGCTTTAATCAATTGGCAGAAAAACATGGCTTTACTAAGATCGATCTCAATAATCTTGCGGAGCTGAAGGAACTCTCGATGACGGAGCGCATGAAGCGATTAAGAGTGCCTGTATGGAAGCTGCCTTTCCTGGTGAGATCATTCAGGAAATTATACAGCAAAGAACTTGGCGATATTCCATTTGTGGATGGCATTATAAAAATGTTTGAGGAAATAAAGGCAGCAGGATTCAAGATCGCTATTATTTCTTCTAATGCAGAAAAGAGTATTCGCTTGTTACTCGAACATAATGAGATCTATGGTGTTGAAGATGTGTATTGTTACAGCAAATTATTTAGTAAAGAATCTGCACTAAAAAAATATGTCAGTAAGAAAAAAATAAGAGCAGATGAACTGGTGTATGTGTGTGATGAAGCCAGGGATGTAGCAGCTTGTAAGAAAGCAGGAGTGAGACCGATCTGGGTATCATGGGGATTTGAAACAGAGCAGGCAATAGGCGATGTTCAATATGTTGCTCATGCACCGGAAGCAATTAAAAGTTTAATTACACGGCTCAGGCAAACACATTCTTAAAATAAAAGACAACTATGGGCCCAGAATTATAAAAATCATCGCCGGCTGGATCCCGTACATCACTTTGTTACCGGGGGCTTACTACTGATTACAACGATTGGTGCGATTAGAAATTTGTTTCAATCGTTCGATGATGAACATCGCCTCTATAATGCATCCCTGATAGCTATAATGGTACTGATACTATGGCTCATCTGGCTATTTTCAAGAGGATTTGCTTTACGGGCACAAGACAGGGTGATACTGCTTGAAGAAAAACTGCGACACCAGCAATTAACTGGAAAACCATTAAGCAGGAATCTTCGCTTGTCGCAAATCATTGCATTGCGTTTTGCAAGTGATGAAGAGTTTCCGGCACTGGCTGAAAAAGCGGAAAGGGAAAATATGAGCAGTAAAACGATCAAGCAGTCCATTCAAAACTGGAAGGCAGATCATTGCAGGGTCTAGCTATTTGTTACAGTATACATCTGACTGTTCTACGGGGTACTTTTTGTCAAGGTCAATATTATTTGCGCTTTTATTTTGCCCCCAGTTAAACAGCCGTTCAAAGTAAGGGAGGACCTTACTCTGTTTTATTTTTTCAAGAAAGTATACTTCATGCTCTTTCTCTTTTATACCCATTTCGTACAAGATCACATCCCATTTATGAATACCCATTGAATTAAAATATTGCTTCATTCGGAAGTATTCACACACATTGCCACTTTCTAACTTGCCTGCAAAGAAGAAAGGCATAAACCATCCGATTAAATAGCAGCTGCCGGAGATCACCTTGCCGGTAATTGCATATTTAAACTCATACCATTTTGAAACCGGTATGTTATAGTATTTCATTATCTCCAGAACTTCTTTTCTGTGATTCCATTCGTCTTCCTCTATCTGCCTTATCGCTAGCTTTTCTGCTTTCCTCCAAACAGAACCTGCATGGCCCTGGTATGCGTAGGCTGCTGCTTTTTCTGCAGAATAGGCTCTCTTTAAAAGATCTGTGAGTGCTGCATGTTCAAGTTTTCGCGAAATGAAGGTTTTACCGGATTTTAGGAAAGGGGTTGCTATATCCTCAGGCATGTGTACTATTTTGAGTTGCCAAGTTACATGTTAACGACATACGTTTTGACTGTTATCACAGAAGAATGTAGCCTAATCATCAGGCATGATCTATATCATTATTGAAACTCAGTAAAACCTAACGTATCAGTATAGGGCTTTTTAAAATTTGATCCTGTGATCATGCCATTCTCCATACAGATCAAGCCGGGAACAAAAGTTGCTGCAGGTTTATCCAGTAAGTAAAAGAAATCTTTCTCCAGTTCCTTAGTATGAGATGTTTGGCTTTTTGCTTCTATGGCAAAACTTATCGCTAATACTACCAGTATGGCAAAACTCATTCTCATTGCTGAATATTATTTATCTACCAACTTATACACCACTGGCTGTATCTGCCTGTATTTTACCTTTTCATTATATTGAATACCGGGGATCCATTTAGGAGAGTTGCGAATAACGTTCAATGCATGCTCATCTAATTCTGTATAGCCAGAAGATCTTTTCACAGCAACATCAGTGAGATTACCATCTTTATCTATGATAAATGACACCTGTACCACTCCCTCGATATTACCTTTCTTAAAATCTTTCGGTGTATTTGTATTGATCGCTTTTATAAGATAGTTTCTCCATTTACTCAATCCTCCGGGGAAAGACGCAGGTTGCTGATATATGAAGCCTTGTATCTCATTACCCAGCGAATCCCAGCCTTTTACATTTGTGAGACTGTCATTTACAAAACTTGCATGCATCTTTTGTTTGCCATTATTAAAGTACACATAATGATCTTTTAGTTGATACTTATCGAACTCTTTCTTCATAATAAGAACCTGTTCTTTGTTGTACCACGACCAAATACCCGTTGGCATTATCAAAGCAGAGTCTGCGAAGCTGCCATCAAAAGCAAGGGCTCCTGTACTGATCCAACGATCTTCTTTCTTCCATACATCACCCTGCTTATACACTTTGGTAGTATAGTCAACTTTAACAGGCGCAGCAGTATCAGTTTGAGCATCGGAAGCAATACATAACAAAGCGAAAAAAAATAGCAACACAGTTTTCATAGAATGCTAAGATAAGTCATAGGGGAAAGTCGTGGCATACAGGATGATGCTAATATGTATCCTCATGCTGATGTGAAGAGTTGAGCGGGAGAAACAAATTCACTTCTTATACGTGATCGTTTGTACCTGGTGAAACTTCACCTTCTCATTATATTGAATTGCTGGTGACCACTTGGGAGAATTGCGTATGATAGTTACTGCATGCAGGTCAAGCTCGGTAAAGCCTGAGGACTTTTTCACACTAACATCAGAAACGCTTCCATCTATATCAACAGTAAATGCTACCTGCACAACACCGCCGGCAGATCCTGACTTAAAACGAACAGGCGGGTTGGCCTCAATATGCTTTGTCACATATTTTCTCCATCCATCAACACCACCCTTGAATGCCGCCGCCGCCATGTACACAAAGCCAGGTAACTTATTACCTGCACTATCCCATCCTTCTGCTTTGTGTAACACACCTTTTTTAAAGTTTGCATGCATGCGTATGTTGCTGTTGTTGTAATACTGGTAATGATCTTTCAACTTGCTGTTATCATAGATGCGTTCTTCGATGAGCGTTCCGTTTTTGTTGTACCACATCCATGTGCCGCAGGGCTGTGTGAGCCGGGCATCAGAATAACATGCATCCAAATACAGCTTGCCTGAAGCGTTATGGTAAACCCGCTTTTTCCAATTGGCCAGCTGTGGATAGATATTACAGGTATACGTTGCCACGTCACTGGCAACAGGATTCAACGATTCATCAAGATATTGGTAAGTGGTATCATTTTGTGCGGAAGAAATAACAGGCAGAATTGTATAGCTGAGCAAGATGAGGGTTGCAATCAGTTTCATGGTTAAGGGTTTGCGCAAATGTATCAGGGAGTGATCCACTAGCCGAAATTTTCATTTGGCTGAACATTGAATTACATAGTAATGAGCTCGTATCTTTAAATGGTATAAACCCCTAAGCCATGAACACTGAAACTGCCGCGCTGCAGGCTGAGATCAGCAGGTTGAATGTGATTATTTCCGTATTGATAGAAAAGAATCAACAATTACAGCAGGAATTGCAATCGCTGAAGATGAATACCCCTTCCCAACAGCATTGTTATGTCCGCGATGAAGTTTCGCAGAATTATGTGCAACATAAAACTGATAGAGGTGAGGATTTATTGGTACTAAAGGGAAAGAATAATATCCGGGGTGAATTATTACATCGGATAGAGTGTAACCAAATTATCCCAAGTGAAAATTTACAAGAGCCAGAGAGGAATAATAATATCCTAGGTGGAAATGAAGATGGGATAAAGGGAAGTGAAACGATCCCGGGTGGAGATTTACATGGGACAGAGTGTAAAAATAATATCCTGGGTAATGAGAGCTGGACTGAGAGTAGTACAGATAGCACAAAGCCAGCGATGATAGACTCTACTGTATTATCCAGGCTGGGGCAGCATGCAGATATTTATAAGCTGGATGCCGCGTTGAGGCGAAGTGGCATGCCGCAAGTGCCTGTAAGTGGTGTGATGAACTTTGCTCGAAGCTTGAAGTTATTGGCAGAAACGCCGAAACCATCGTATGCGATATTTCGCAATCGTACCGGGTTAACTGATAGCGGTGTAAATAAGATGATCGCTTCAATGAAAAGAAGAAAGTTGATCGTTCGGACTGAGCAGAACAAATATCATTTAACAGAGAAGGCAGTGAAGTTGTTGAGAGAAGCAGGGGAGGAAGTCCAATTATGTAAACGGTAACTTATAATTGCCCTTGTATCTTATCTTACACTCTCCTTCTTCAGCCACTTTCATCACCCTCAAATAATTCTTTATGTGGCTTACTCATGCATTACTCATGTGTCTTTTCTGCGGGTGGATCGTCCTTGCCTTATGGGGATGGTTCAGTAGCTCAAAATCAAAACAACCATATGCAAAAGTGAACGCCAGTTGGACAATTGCCATTAACTCAGCAGTGTTGTATGCACTCGCTTTCAACATCATTTTTTTCATCCAGGAATTGTTTTTAGCGTTAGGCAAATACTGGTTGGGGTTAAGAGCGGTATTGTATCACAACAATCATAACTGGTTCGATGATCATCCGAAAGATGCACTTGCCCAGGGATACGGTGCATTTGCAATATTCATTACAGGTATTTTGTTATCTATTTTATTTTTTGCAATGAAGCCTGGCAGAAGCTGGCTTCGGTTATTTATTTTCTGGATGGCATACCAGGGATTAATACAATCGTTGCCGCAGTTTGCAACTGCAGTAATGGATAGAGACACAGATACCGGGCAGGCATTCACTTACCTTGGGTGGAGTGAAACCACAGGGTATGTTTTGTTCGTGGTATGTACAGTGTTAACAGTAATGATCAGTTTGGTGGGATCAAAAATTTTATTAAGCATGGCACCATCGGGCGAGTACTTGCAACATCCGAAGCAAAAATTCGGTTACGCATTCAAGATAGCACTGATGGCTGGTGTGATCGGTTTAGCATTAATATTTCCATTTCGTATTCCGCCTCTTGACAGGGCAATGGCACCGATGATGCTCACACTGATATCGGTACCATGGATATTTGCAAATGCATGGCGTGTAAAGAAGGTTGTTCCACATGGAAATACTGCAAACGATAAAGTACTGATGTTACCAATTCTTTTACTGGCGATCTTGTTGCTGATATTTCAATGGGTGCTGCGGCCGGGAGTGGAATTTAATCCTTAGAGAATAAAAAAATAAGAAACATGAAATGAGAAATAAGGAAGTCCAGGTTTCTTACAGGACTTCCTTATTCTGAATATTATTTAATCTCAGAAAGTAAATCCTACACTGATGCCGGATCTTATTCCGAAACCTTTAAAATTGTTTCTTAGTTCATAATCAGACTCATTGCCAGCCTTGAATTTGATGTTGCTGAATGAAGGGCCTACGAATACATCTATTACAAAACCACTCGCAGATGCTTTTTCATATCCCAATACAAATCCCGCACCCAGCGTCTCGAACTTGGCTTTACCATCACTTGATTTTTCGCCTATAGTGAATTGTTGGTAACGACCAAATGGTGCAACGTATCCGCCATTGAGTGCTTCGTTTTTACCGCCAAGGTATAAACGGTATTCAGGTGTGATGCCGAATCCACGATATTGAAGATCATCTAAACCTATAGCTGAATAAAATGCACCCAACTGGAAGGATTGATTTTTGGCAATGGCTCTTTCATAACTGATGTTACCTGTTTTTACAATGGCTGAAATAGGGTTAACCTTGAGTGCATTTTTGGGAGTGTACTGTGCTTTTGCTGCGAAGCCGATAGTAACTACTGCGATAAGGGTAAGAAACTTTTTCATGTTGTTTGTTTTTTATGTTTTTAAAAATGGATCACTTATTTGGTGATCGGGTTGTTTATAGTAATACCCTTCATCAACATAAAAGCGTTGGGTAAAAATTTCGCCTTAACAAAAGTTTTGCAGGTGCCCTTAATACACGTATGAACACAATAAAAAAGCCGGCAACAAACCGGCTAATATTTTCTTGTACCAATATTTATTTAAGGAATACTATCTTTTTTTAGATTGATGCGGTAATCATTTTCTGTGATGCCCTTAAACCCTTTCGACTTCTTCTTGGTAGTGTCCTGGGGTATTACAGCAATTTTTGTATTATCTGGAATAACAGTTTTAGGAGTAGTATCTATTACCGGTGGCGGAAGATTTACAACAGGGTCGTTAAATACAGAATCGTTTACTACGACAGAAATGCCAGTATCGGCATTATTAATTAAAGGACTGTTGTTATGAATAACTGTTTGCCCAGGGGGTTTGGTTTTATCTGTGCCGGGAGTTGAGAGTTGCGGTGATACAGTTTCAGGTGTTTTTGTTTTTGGTAAAGAGGATTCAGTCGATTTTTTATTCATTAAGAAAACAGTTGTGACCACTGCTACAACAGCGGCAAACATTCCAAACTTGCGGGTAAAGATTTTCCAGTTCCATGTATCGGGTGAATCAGGGCCATTGGGATCATCTTCAGGCATATCAATATCCAGTTGATCCTCTATACGAGACCAGATAGCTTCACGCATATCAGGTATAGAAACCTGTTGCAGCTTTTCAGCTATGGTTAATTCGTATGTAGTTCTCTGGTTCATTTATTAACTGGCGTGTGCTAGTTTTTGTTGTAATGTTTCCGGGCTTCGCTGAGGTGCCATTTAGATGTGCCCTCGCTTATACCCAGCTTCTCGGAAATTTCCCGGTGATTGTAGCCTTCTACGGCATACAACACAAAGACAGCATGGGTTGCAGGCGGTAGTTTAGCTACGATCTTCATGATCTCATCAGCACCCATCTGCGCTAGCACATTATTATTGATAGCAGGCTCGGCTATGGTTTCCAGTTCAACATTTTCGCTAAACCTTTCTCTTGACTTAATATGATCCAACCCTTCATTGATCACTATTCTTTTTATCCAGGCATGCAAGGAACCTTTGGCGCTATCATAACTGCGAATGCTTTTAAAGACCTTTACAAAAGCATGGCTCACGATATCAGCTGCATCCATTTCATCACGGGAATAACGCAGTGCAATGGTCATAGCAAATTCATAGAATTGCTCGTACAGCAGTCTTTGTGCAGTACGTTTATTGGCGATGCAGCCTTCAATAATGTCGATATCATTTGCAACCGCAACCATTATCAGATTTCTCTTGTGCCCTCCATTTGTCTCAGTAAAAGTGCTGAACATGTAGCAGCAACGATCAGCCGCAGCGGTTCTTCCAGTTCATTGTAGATCCAAAGATTATTGTCCAGTTTATCAATGATTGCGATTACCCCGTCATCGATACGTAACTCATATCCGCTTAATATCTTTACAGGGAATTTAGATTCTTTTCCTTTTGCTGAGATAATACTCGCCACACGAACAGGGTTGATGGTGATCACTTCTTTTCCATTCGTTACATAACCTTCAAAGTTTGTTTTAGGGATATCGAACAAACGACGGGCTGTATCCTTTGACCGATCGTATGTGTTCGTTAATACTAACTCCCATGGAGATTGAGTACTGTCTTTTGAAGGAAGGATTGCTGCTGTAAAATGGTATTCACTCCTATCGGTACGGGAAAGATCCCCTAGTATTTTAGTCCCGGTACGGATCGTTTTTGCTTCGGTTCTCATCTTCTCCTGGCAAAATACCTGCAATTCCGAACGATCATCCTCTATTGTGAATCTGTACTTATTTCTTTCCTTGTTGACGGTATTGAAATGATCGATACCATAGAGTTTCATTAAGCGTTGTTCAAGATTGTATTGTTGATCTTCGGTAGCGAAAGACCATCCTCTCTTCACCTTGGTAGTGTTATATTTCCCAAAACTGAGTTTCTGATTGAACACCCAATTGTTCACACCTTTCAGGTGCATTCTTTCGGAAACTTCTTTGAACTTATCAGGTACGGCCAATTTTGGCGTGCTGCTGCAGGAAGATAGTACTACAGCGAGGCAGAGTATGTAGAAAATGCTTTTCATGGGTGATTGCAAAATTGGGTTGAATTTACTTGTCATGATATTTATTTTATAGAGATACCCGCAATAGACGTGAAAGCGTTGGGTGAGGCTGGGTGCTTTAACGTTTTTTTAATTAATCCCTACTCTCCATTATCATCTATCCACTACTACTTGCCATAGGTCTTCAGCATCTCCTTCAGGTCATCCAACGTATTGATCTCATCTACCTTCTTATCTTTCCTCCACCTGTTGATTCTTGGAAAGCGTAATGCAACACCGCTTTTGTGCCTGTTACTTGCTGCAATGCCTTCAAAAGCGATCTCGAAAACAAGTTCAGGTTTTACAGTACGTACAGGCCCGAACTTTTCCAGTGAATTGCGTTTTACAAATGCATCTACCTGTGCAAATTCTTTATCGGTAAGCCCGCTATAAGCTTTGGTAAAAGTGACGAGCTTATCACCATCTTTTACGGCAAAAGTATAATCCGTGTAAAGATTACTTCTTCTCCCGCTACCTTTTTGTGCATACACCATTACGGCATCTATCACCAATGGATCGATCTTCCATTTCCACCAATCACCTACTTTTCTTCCGGTTTGGTAAATGGATGATTTTCGTTTTAGCATCAGTCCTTCGCTACCCACTTCTCTTGCCATGCTTCTTGTTTCAGCAAGATTCTCCCAGGTGTCGAAAGTGATGACCGGCGATAATTTAAGTGTAGGGTGATTGATCGCTTCAATAACTTCTTCTAAATGTTTCCTGCGAATCTCCATTGGCTGATTGCGGAAATCTTCGCCATTATATTCCAACACATCATAAGCAAAGAACGCAACCGGTGCTTCGCTGAGTTGTTTCTTTGTAATATTCTTCCTGCCAATGCGGGTTTGTAATGCAGCAAATGGCAAAGGCATTTCACCATTGTAAGGAAGTATCTCGCCATCCAGAACGCAACCTTCGGGTAACAGATCTTTCAGCAATGCATATTCAGGAAATTTGTCAGTGATAAGTTCTTCGCCACGGCTCCATACAAACAGCTCATTGTTTCTTTTGATCATTTGTCCACGAATACCATCCCATTTCCACTCTGCCTGCCATTCGCCAGGTGCACCAAGTGATTCCGGTTCATCCTGCAATGCATATGCTAAATAGAATGGATAAGGTTTAGAATAATCTGTTGTAGCAGCATGCTCAGTCAACAATTCATCAAATGTTGTTGCAGATGGGTCCCAGTTGCCACTGATGCGATGGGCGATAATCGATGATTCCATGCCAGTGGTCTTAGCCAGTGCATTCACCATTAAGCCTTGCGAAACACCAATTCGAAAATTACCCGTAATGAGCTTTGTGAAAACGAAACGTTCTATTTGATTCATCTCTGCCCATGCATTAAGAATGAATTGTTTTCTAATTACTTCGTTTTCTTTAGTGATTGCAATTAACGTCTCAAGATAATAATATAGCGGTTTGTGGCTAAAAGCTGATTGTTGATCGCTGACAGCTATATTCTCAGGTAACACCAATGATATCGTTTCCGCCAGGTCGCCCACGCTATGATAACATTCAGCAAACAACCATGTAGGCAGGTCAGTAAGTTCACCACACCATTCCCATAGCTGTGTTGAATTGACGGCACGTTTAGGCCTTCGACCGGTGAACAGAGCGATCACCCAAACTTTATCTTTATCATCTGCGGTAGCGAAATAGTTTGCGATCGCTTCAAGTCTTTCATTTGTTTTTGTAGAGGTCCCCAATAGCAATACCAGCGATGCAAACTCACTAAAGCCTGCCGCAGATGTTTCATTGGTATTTTCAATTGCATCACTCATTATTTACAGTTGCATCTCCCTCATTCGCTAATTTGGTAGTTACATTATCTGCTAATTCCTTTTCTCCATCTGCTAATTTGCTAATTGACTCATTTGCTAATTGGTTTTCATTGTCCAATTGGCCTTCATCCTCCTCTCCATACTCCGTTTTCACTTCAGCACTTTCAATTCCTATTTCATTCAAATACCTGCTGAAAGCCGCCTGGTAACCATGAGTAACAAATACTTTACTTGCGCCAGTTGCTTTTACTGCTTCAAGTAATCCATCCCAATCCGCATGATCACTGATCACAAAACCGCCGTCAACATTTTTTCTGCGTACGTTACCCCGTACCTGCATCCAGCCGCTGCATACGCCAATTGCATAAGGTTGGAAGCGTTTTAACCAGGGAGTACCATCGGCACTCGGTGGAGCAAGTATAACGGATGCCTTGAGTTTTTCTTTAGGTGTTTCAGGAGTGATGCGTTCAAGTGGAGGCAACTTCCACCCTGCATTGATCAAAGCCTGGTGCATATTATAAACTGCCCCATGTGCATATATAATATCTGCCACTTCACTTAATGGCTGTAAAACCCTTTGGGCCTTACCCAAACTGTATGCAAGGACTATCGAAGCTTTACCCTGTTCTTTATTCTTCAATATCCAGTTCTTCATATTGCCGAAGATCTCGGGTTGGGGCTTCCACCTATATATAGGCAACCCAAAAGTTGATTCTGTGATAAAAGTGTTGCACTTAATGGGTTCAAACTGGCCGCTGATGCCATCGTTCTCTACTTTATAATCTCCGCTGAACACCCAAACCTCTCCATTATATTCGACACGTATCTGTGAAGACCCGATCATATGGCCTGCAGGATGAAATGAGACCTTTACTCCGTTTATGTTAACAGTTTCATTCCATTCCATTGATTCATAATGACCCTCACCCAATCTAGCCTGTAACAGTGGCTTTGTATAATGATGGCAGAGGTAAGATTTGCTTCCCCAGCGGGCATGGTCGCCATGGGCATGGGTGATGAGGGCTTTTTCCACCGGCTTCCAGGGATCTATGTAAAATCCTCCTTTTGGGCAACATAAACCTTTAGATGAGAATTCAATAAGTGCCATGTGAAATGAAACGGCAAATATCAAACCTTATCTACACTGGCATTCCCTGTAAGTCTGCCTTGATTGCTACCATTGCTCAATACCGTTGATAATTAAGGATTTTACCTTACGTTCATAGACGAGGCATGCCTGGTGCAGGATTGCATGCCCCTTGTTTCTGTAATAACCCGGAGATCTAATAGAGATATTCCGGCCTTATGCCGGCTTTCAGGCTTTCGGAGGCAAAAGCAAACCAAACCCAGAGGCGAGCCAAACCCGGCCTAGAATAAAAGAAGGTTACAACAGGTTAGGTCTGAAATGCATAACGAAAAATAATATACGTACCGTATGTAGGTAAAATCTTCCCCACACCTTTCAATTTTACCTGTAAAAAAAACGTTATGGCTCAAAATTTGTTTGCGGCGAATTTCCCTATTCCTTACTTTTGCCGTCCTTTATAATTTGGGCTAATTAGCAATCGGGCATTTCAGCAAGGCGCCAAAGTGTTGAAATCGCCAAACAGCATGCAACGGGAACCCTGTAGGTTCTCTCCCAAATATTTATTGCAAATAACCGGTTTACAAATAATTATGTCAACAACACAACTCAACAACAGGTTCAGCTTCGGTAAAACAAAACACCTGGCTGATGCACCTGATTTGCTCGACATTCAATTAGAATCCTTCAGAGAATTTTTCCAGCTTGAAACAACACCGGACAAACGTAACAACGAAGGTCTTTTCCGTGTGTTCAAAGAAAATTTCCCTATCACTGATACGAGGAACATTTTCGTGTTGGAGTTCTTAGATTATTTCATTGATCCGCCCCGTTACACTATCGAAGAGTGTATGGAGCGTGGTTTAACATACGCTGTTCCACTCAAGGCAAAACTTCGCCTGAGCTGTAACGATGAGGAGCACGTAGATTTCCAGACCATCGTTCAGGATGTGTTTCTTGGAAATATTCCTTACATGACACCAAGAGGTACTTTCGTTATCAATGGTGCTGAAAGGGTGGTGGTTTCTCAATTACACCGTTCACCAGGTGTATTCTTCGGTCAGTCTATTCACCCTAACGGAACCAAGATATACTCTGCAAGAGTGATCCCTTTCAAAGGTGCATGGATGGAGTTTGCTACAGACATCAACAATGTAATGTATGCTTACATCGATCGTAAGAAGAAGTTCCCTGTAACTACATTATTGCGTTCTATTGGTTTCGAAACTGATAAAGATATTCTTGAGCTATTTGGTATGGCGGATGAAGTGCCTGCTGATAGGAAAACACTTCAGAAGCATGTAGGAAAAAGATTAGCTGCAAGAGTATTGAGAACATGGGTTGAAGATTTCGTAGATGAGGATACCGGTGAGGTTGTATCTATCGAGCGTAACGAGATCGTTATGGAAAGAGATACGCTTCTTGATGAAGACGCGATCCATATGATCGTTGAGATGGAAGTGAAGACGATCTTCTTACAAAGAGAAGACGTTGGTGGAGATTACGCTATTATCTATAATACATTAAATAAGGATACTTCAAACAGTGAACTGGAAGCGGTTCAGCACATCTATCGTCAATTGAGAGGTGCAGACGCTCCGGATAATGAAACTGCAAGAGGTATCATCGATAAATTATTCTTTAGCGATAAGCGTTATGATCTTGGAGAAGTTGGTCGTTATAAGATCAATCGTAAACTTAACCTCGAGTATCCGCTTACGCATAAAGTATTAACTAAAGAAGATATCATCGAGATCATCAAATACTTAGTTCGTTTAACGAATGCTAAGGCTGAGATTGATGACATCGATCACCTGAGCAACCGTCGTGTAAGAACGGTTGGAGAGCAATTGTATGCTCAGTTTGGTGTAGGTCTTGCGAGAATGGCTCGTACCATCCGCGAGCGGATGAACGTAAGAGATAACGAGGTATTCACTCCTGTTGATCTTATCAATGCGAGAACACTTTCTTCAGTGATCAACTCGTTCTTCGGTACTTCTCAATTATCTCAATTCTTAGATCAGACGAATCCGCTTTCTGAGATCACGCACAAGCGTCGTATCTCCGCACTTGGGCCCGGTGGTTTAAGTAGAGAGAGAGCAGGTTTCGAGGTGCGTGACGTACACTATTCTCACTACGGTCGTCTGTGTACGATCGAAACACCGGAAGGACCAAACATCGGTTTGATCTCTACACTTTGCGTTCACGCTGCCATCAACGATATGGGCTTTATCGAAACGCCTTACAGAAAGGTGAACAACGGTAAAGTGAATATGAAAGAACTCGAGTTCTTAAGTGCGGAAGAAGAAGATACAGCGAAGATCGCCCAGGCAAATTCTCCTCTGGATGAAAAAGGAAACTTTGCTGAAGATAGAATTGTATCGCGTCAGACAGGTGACTTCCCTATTCTTGAAAAGAATGAAGTAGAATATATGGACGTTGCACCTAACCAGATCGTTGGTTTGAGTGCTTCGTTAATTCCATTCCTTGAGCATGACGATGCCAACCGTGCGTTGATGGGATCGAACATGCAACGCCAGGCAGTTCCGTTGATCAAGCCACAAGTGCCTATCGTTGGTACCGGTTTAGAAGGAAAAGCAGCAAGAGATGCAAGAATCCAGATCCACGCTGAAGGAAATGGTGTGGTTGAGTTCGTTGATGCAAATCAAATTCATGTTCGTTACGACAGAAATGATCTTGACAGGTTGGTTTCTTTCGAAGACGATCTGAAAATATATACACTCACCAAGTTCATCAAAACCAACCAGGCTACATGTATCAACTTACGTCCTGCGGTTAGAAAAGGACAGCAGGTGAAGAAAGGCGATTTCTTAACTGAAGGTTATGCAACCAAAGATGGTGAATTGGCACTCGGTAGAAACCTGCAGGTAGCATTCATGCCGTGGAAGGGTTACAACTTCGAGGATGCAATCGTTATCTCTGAGAAAGTGGTAAGAGAAGACTTATTTACTTCTGTTCACATTGAAGAATATGAGTTGGAAGTAAGAGATACCAAATTGGGTGAAGAGGAATTAACACCGGATATTCCAAACGTTTCTGAAGAAGCAACAAAAGACCTTGACGAGAACGGTATCATCAGAATCGGTGCTACAGTTAAAGAAGGAGACATCTTAATCGGTAAGATCACTCCTAAAGGGGAAAGCGATCCTACTCCTGAAGAAAAACTCTTGAGAGCGATCTTCGGTGATAAAGCAGGTGATGCGAAAGATGCTTCTTTGAAAGCGCCAAACGGAGTAGAAGGTGTTGTAATTGATAAGAAACTTTTCCAGAGAGCTAAGAAAGATAAGAATGCTAAAGTGAGAGAGAAAGCTCAATTGGAAAAAGTTGAAAAAGTACACGAGCAGAATACTGAAGAGATCAAGAATCAATTGCTTGATAAACTCCAGACTTTATTGAAAGACCAGGCTTCTGCAGGTGTGAGCAACAACTTCGGTGAAATGCTGATCGGTAAAGGGGCGAAGTTCAATCAGAAGAACCTTGCGACTATCGATTACCAGAACGTAAATCCTTTAGGGTGGACTGGTGATAAGCAGGTAGATGACCAGATCAACACTTTGTTGCACAACTACAGCATTCGTTATAACGAAGAGTTAGGAAGATATAAGAGAGAGAAATTCAATATTTCAATCGGTGATGAATTACCAGCCGGAGTATTAAAGCTTGCTAAAGTTTACTTAGCTGTGAAGCGTAAGCTGAAAGTGGGTGATAAGATGGCGGGTCGTCACGGAAACAAAGGTATCGTTGCTAAGATCGTAAGAGCTGAAGACATGCCTTTCATGGAAGACGGAACTCCTGTTGATATCGTATTGAATCCATTGGGTGTACCTTCTCGTATGAACCTCGGCCAGATATATGAAACGATCTTAGGTTGGGCCGGATTGAAGTTGGGTGAGCGTTATGCGACTCCGATCTTCGACGGAGCTACAGTAGAAGAGATCGCTCAGTATTGTGAAAGAGCTGGAATTCCTTCAATGGGTCACACATACTTGTATGATGGTGAAACGGGAGAGAAATTCCACCAGAAGGCTACCGTGGGTGTTATCTATGTGATTAAACTACACCACATGGTGGATGATAAGATGCACGCTCGTTCTATCGGACCATACAGCTTGATCACACAACAACCGTTGGGTGGTAAGGCACAGTTCGGTGGTCAGAGATTTGGTGAGATGGAGGTTTGGGCACTTGAGGCTTATGGAGCATCTAACATCTTACAGGAATTATTAACGCTGAAGTCAGACGATATTATCGGCCGTGCGAAAACTTACGAAGCGATCGTAAAAGGTGACAATATTCCAAGAGCCGGTGTTCCTGAATCATTCAATGTATTGGTTCATGAATTGAGAGGCCTGGGTCTTGACCTGAAATTCGAATAGTCATTTGGTCATTGGTCATTAAGTCAATAAGAATTCTCTTCAAATGACTTAATGACCATTGACTGCTGACCTGCTCACTTAATGTTCTGAACGTTGAAGTGAGTGACACAACAGGCGATGCGTAAAGGTTTACAGCTCGTCTCATAATCAAAAAACATAAATCGTATACAACGATCATGGCAATAAAAAAAGACAACCGACCAAAATCGACTTTCTCACAGATCACTATCAGCCTTGCCTCCCCGGATGCGATCCTGGAACGCAGCTTTGGTGAAGTGTTGAAGCCGGAGACAATCAACTATCGTACGTACAAACCTGAAAGAGATGGTTTGTTCTGCGAAAGGATCTTTGGACCAGTGAAAGACTATGAATGTGCTTGTGGAAAGTACAAGCGTATTCGTTACAAGGGCATCGTGTGTGACCGTTGTGGTGTGGAAGTAACTGAAAAGAAAGTTCGTCGTGAAAGAATGGGACACATCAAGCTGGTAGTTCCTGTAGTTCACATTTGGTATTTCAAATCGTTACCTAATAAGATCGGTTACCTGTTGGGAATGAGCTCTAAGAAATTAGAGAGCATTGTGTATTATGAAAGATACGTGGTGATACAGGGTGGCGTGAAAGAGAACCTGAACCCGGGTGATCTTTTAACCGAAGAAGAATACTTAGATATACTCGAAGCACTTCCAAAAGACAACCAGTATTTGCCTGATGAAGATCCGCAGAAGTTCATCGCTAAAATGGGTGCAGAATCTGTACACGATCTATTGGCAAGAATTGATCTTGATGGATTGAGTTTCTCATTAAGGAACGCTGCAGCAAACGAAACATCTCAACAGAGAAAGGCTGATGCCTTAAAGCGTTTGAGTGTTGTGGAAGCTTTCCGTGATGCAAAAACAAGGATCACTAACCAACCCGAGTGGATGGTGATGCAGTATATTCCTGTTATCCCACCTGAACTTCGCCCGTTAGTGCCTTTGGATGGTGGTCGTTTCGCATCTTCTGATCTGAATGATCTTTACCGTCGTGTGATCATCCGTAACAATCGTTTGAAGCGTTTGTTAGAGATCAAAGCGCCGGAGGTGATCTTGAGGAATGAAAAGAGGATGTTGCAGGAAGCTGTTGACAGCTTGTTCGACAATTCAAGAAAATCAAACGCTGTTAAAGCTGAAGGTGGACGTGCATTGAAATCTTTGAGTGATGTACTTAAAGGTAAGCAAGGACGTTTCCGTCAGAACCTATTAGGTAAGCGTGTTGACTATTCTGGTCGTTCGGTTATCGTGGTAGGCCCTGAAATGAAAATGCATGAGTGTGGTTTACCAAAAGATATGGCAGCCGAGCTTTTCAAGCCATTCATCATTCGTAAGTTAATTGAAAGAGGTATCGTAAAAACAGTGAAGTCTGCTAAGAAATTAGTTGACAGAAAAGAAGCTGTGGTTTGGGATATCCTTGAAAATATATTGAAAGGTCACCCTGTAATGTTGAACAGGGCTCCGACACTTCACCGTTTATCAATCCAGGCTTTCCAGCCGAAGTTGGTAGAAGGTAAAGCGATCCAATTACACCCACTCGTAACAACAGCGTTCAACGCCGATTTCGATGGTGACCAGATGGCGGTACACGTGCCTTTGAGCAGTGCTGCTATTTTGGAAGCGCAATTGTTGATGCTTTCTTCTCACAACATTTTGAACCCGCAGAATGGTACACCGATCACCCTTCCTTCTCAGGACATGGTTCTTGGTCTGTATTACATTTCAAAAGGCAAGAAGTCAACAGAAACAGAGAAAGTACGTGGTGAAGGAAAGGCTTTCTATAGCATGGATGAGGTACTCATTGCTTATAATGAGAACCAGATAGATCTTCATGCGCCAATTAAAGTAAAGACAAATGTTCGTGTGGACGGGCAGTTGGTAAATAAACTTGTTGATACAACTGTAGGTCGTGTATTGTTTAACCAATTCGTTCCAAAAGAAGTGGGTTATATCAATGCATTACTTACTAAAAAATCATTGAGAGAGATCATCGGTGATATCATTAAGATCACAGATGTGCCTAAGACCGCTAAGTTTCTTGATGATATCAAGACACTTGGTTTCAGAATGGCCTTCCGTGGTGGTTTATCATTCAATGTTAATGACCTTATCATCCCTGAGTTAAGACAAGAATTGCTTGATCAGGCTAAGGTGGAAGTTGACGAGGTTTGGGAAAACTACAACATGGGTCTTATCACCAATAACGAGCGTTATAACCAGGTGATCGATATCTGGTCAAGAGTGGATACTCGTATCACAGAAACGCTCATCCGTGAAATGGCAACAGATAAGCAGGGCTTCAACTCTGTATATATGATGCTTGATTCCGGAGCGAGAGGTTCTAAGCAACAGGTTAAGCAGTTAGCTGGTATCAGAGGATTGATGGCTAAGCCAAGAAAATCTGGTAGCACTGGTTCTGAGATCATCGAGAATCCGATCCTTTCCAACTTTAAAGGTGGATTGAACGTATTGGATTATTTCATCTCTACACACGGTGCCCGTAAAGGTCTTGCCGATACAGCCTTGAAAACAGCGGATGCCGGTTACTTAACAAGAAGATTGGTTGACGTTGCTCAAGATGTGGTTATCACTGAAGAAGATTGCGGAACATTAAGAGGTATTGCAACATCAGCATTAAAAGATAACGAAGATATCATCGAGCCCTTGAGCGATAGAATTGAAGGAAGAACTTCACTGCATGATGTATATCATCCCGTAACCGATCAACTGATCACCAGTGCAGGTGAAGAGATCACAACGGATGTGGCGAGGCAAATTGAAGAGTCAGGAATTGATGCAGTTGAAATTCGTTCAGTACTTACCTGCGAAAGCAAGCGTGGTGTGTGTGTGAAGTGTTACGGTAAGAACCTTGCAACAGGTTACCTTGCACAGAAGGGCGATGCAGTAGGTATCATGGGAGCGCAGTCAATTGGTGAACCAGGTACACAGCTTACACTTCGTACGTTCCACGTGGGTGGTGTGGCAGGATCTGCTTCAGTAGAATCTACATTGCAAGCTAAGTTCGATGGTACAGTTCAGTTCGACGGCTTAAGAACTGTTGATTCAGTGAACAATGAAGGCGATAAAGTGAAACTGGTTATCGGTCGTACAGGTGAGGTGAGGATTATGGATGTGAAGAACGATCGTTTACTGATCACTAATAACGTTCCTTACGGTGCTACTTTGAATGTGAAAGATGGCCAGGCTGTGAAGAAAGGTGATGTGATCTGTACATGGGACCCATTCAACAACGTTATCGTTGCTGAGCAAAATGGTACCATTAAGTTTGAAAGTATCATTGAAGGTATTACGTACCGTGATGAAGCTGACGAGCAAACAGGGCACAGGGAGAAAGTGGTTATCGAAACAAAAGATAAGACCAAGATCCCTACTGTTATCATTGAAGGTAAAGATGTAAAAATTTACAACTTGCCTGTAGGATCGCATATCGTTGTTGACGAAGGCGATACTGTAAAAGCAGGACAGGTACTTGTTAAGATACCAAGGATCTTAGGTAAACTGAGAGATATCACGGGAGGTCTTCCAAGAGTAACGGAATTATTTGAAGCAAGAAACCCTGCAAACCCTGCAGTTGTTTGTGAGATTGACGGTGTGGTTGCTTTCGGTAATGTAAAGAGAGGTAACAGGGAGATCATCGTTGAAGCGAAAGATGGTGTGGTGAAGAAATACTTAGTGCCATTGACAAGACAGATCCTTGTGCAAGATGGAGACTTCGTAAAAGCCGGTGCTCCATTATCTGATGGGCAAGTTGCTCCTGCAGATATTCTTGCGATCAAAGGTCCATTCGCTGTACAGGAGTACGTAGTGAACGAGATCCAGGAAGTATATCGTTTACAGGGTGTGAAGATCAACGATAAGCATATCGAAGTGATCGTTAGACAGATGATGAAGAAGGTAGAAATCGTTGATGCAGGTGATACAAGATTCCTTGAAGAGGACCTTGAAGACAGGTTTGAATTCAACGAAGAGAACGACAGGATATTTGACAAGAAAGTGGTTACTGAAGCAGGGGACAGTACAAGACTGAAAGCTGGACAGATCATCACTATCCGTGAACTGAGAGAAGAGAATTCTGTTCTTCGCCGTGCAGATAAAAAGTTGGTTGAAGTGAGAGATGCAAGACCAGCAACAGCAACACCGGTATTACTTGGTATCACCAAGGCTTCATTGGGTGTACAAAGCTGGATATCTGCGGCATCATTCCAGGAAACGACTAAAGTGTTAAGCTCTGCTGCGATCAATGGTAAAGCAGATTACATGATGGGATTGAAGGAGAATGTGATCACAGGTCATCTGATACCAGCTGGTACAGGTTTAAGAGAGTTTGAGAACCTCATCGTTGGTAACAAAGAAGAATACGAATTACTTTCTACAGCAAGAGAAGCGATGAGCTTCGATGACGAAGAGTAAATTCAGATTAATAGTTTGTCTAAAGCAGGAGTATAGCGCTCCTGCTTTTTTTTGCTTATTGGTTTAGTTAAATGCCATATAGCTGATTGAGGTCATTCCTCAGCTTATGCAGGCAAATTAGTTTTGCTGCATGTGGATATTTAAAGAGATCACTTTTGATTCAGCTCATTTTCTGCCCAATGTTCCTGGTGATCATAAATGTCATCATATGCATGGACATACTTATAGGCTAACAGTGTGGCTTGAAGGTACTCCAAATGAAACCGGCTGGCTAATGGACTTTTCTGAATTAAAGAGTAAGTTGATACCTGTCATTTCTTTAATAGATCATAAGGTGCTGAATGATGTGCCTGGTTTAGCAAATCCTACATGTGAGTTATTATCTGTTTGGTTATGGGATAACTTAAAACCTTCATTGCCTTTACTGAAGAAAATCGAACTGCATGAAACACCTACCAGCGGTGTGATCTACGAAGGCGATTAAATCTTAACTATGGAAAATATTGTTTTGAACGAAATGCATACTGCTATTGCTTCATTTATGAAAGAGCAGACAGTAATGACCCTGGCAACGTCCTGTAATAATATGCCACATTGTGCTATGTGCTTTTATGTGTTCGTAGAAGAACAGAATTTCATTGTCTTTAAATCGAAGACAGCAACACAGCATGTAATCCAGGCTTTAGAGAATACCAGCGTAAGTGGAAGTATTTTGCCTGATAAGTTGCTTCCTGCAAAAACGAGTGGCATCCAGTTCTATGGAACGTTTTGTAAGGATGATAAAAAAAAACATCCTTTAGCAGCGCATTACTACTATAGAAAATATCCTTTTGCTGCAGCAGTCCCGGGTGAGCTTTGGATAATAGAATTAAATAAAGTTGTGTTCACCGATGCGATGTTAGGATTCGGTAAGAAAAGAACATGGACAAAAGAGGCGGAAGCCAATCATGCAGATTGATCTTTCTAGATCCCAAACTTAATTCCAACCTGTGGAAGAACCATATTGGTTTCAGATTGTTTTTCGGTAAAGTATACCTGACCTGTATTAGTGATCTGCGGGTCAGTTAAATACTTTGCACTTCTGCCGATCATATAGGCAGTCTTCAGTTCCAGGAAAAGTTTTTGTTTACGATCTAAAACAATATTCAACCCCGCTGCGCCCCCGTAAGTAAATGCCCAATAAGCATCAGACGAATTACCTCCGTTAGTATTGTAGTTTCCATTGAAAGATTCTCTTTCCACATTTACTGTTGAGAAGAAATCATTCCAGCCTACAATTCCTTCAACAAAAGGTCGAACCGCCACTAATTTTGGCTGCTGTAATCTTAGCTTAAATTGTAAGGCAAAAATGTTACTACTGGCTGTGATCTTATATTGATCATAAAAACCGTAAACGGTAGCATAAAAATATTCCGTTTGGGATCCCATTACATGATATCCTAATTCTAGACCCAGATAGACCGGTGCCTGCCTTGATGGATTATACATGATATATCCACGGCCACCTATTGCAACTTTATCATTTACTTCCTTGAATTCTCCTGCAGGAAAACCCAGAGCAAAGTTGATACCTCCTGTAAGTTTTTGACCAAACGTTTGAGACCATGCATCTGTGGTACCCAGGATAATAACTGCAGCCAATAATGTTTTAAGTTTCATAAAAGAATATGTTCTATGAAATTAAGGCAGATGAATGATAAGGTTTTGAAAAATTATTGCTTCTTCAGTTTGTGCTTAAATACTTTTTCAAACTTTTCAACCTTAGGTTGAATAACAAACCTGCAGTAGCCTGCATCAGGATTGTCATTGTAATAATTCTGGTGATAGTTCTCAGCGCCATAAAAATTCTTTAGCGGCTCTATTGTCGTAACAATAGGAGCATCGTATGCTTTTGACGCATCCAACTGTTTTTTGTAGTACTCTGCTTTTTGTTTTTGTTCATCGTTATGGTAAAAAACGACACTCCTGTATTGGGGACCTTTATCTGCACCCTGCTGATCTATCGTAGTAGGATCGTGTGTTTTCCAGAACACTTCAAGTAACTCATCAAAAGATATTTTTGAACTATCGTATACAATTCTGGCTACTTCTACGTGACCCGAGGTTTTGCTGCACACTTCTTCATAAGTTGGGTTAGCTACATGACCGCCGCTATAGCCACTTGTTACACTGATTACACCTTCTAACCTTTCAAAGATTGCTTCTACACACCAAAAGCATCCGGCTCCGAAGGTTGCAGTATCTGTACCAACGTTTTTATCTGTGGAATTGTTCATAGTATAGCTTGCTGTTTTTGTTCGTTCCTGGGCACAGGCAACTAAAGTTATCGATAACAGTATGACCGAAATAAAGTATTTCATATCGAAGATTTATCTGCTTAAGTACGATGAACAAAAGGTAAGTTTTTAATTCAAAGTATTTTAACATTTATCAATAACGATACAGGGAAAAGAACCTTACAATTACTTTCTTGTTCGGCTATAATGAATGTAGTCTGTTTGCGGAATTTTATCTTCTCCTAACTGCCGAAGTATGGTAACGAGCTGCCCCCGGTGAAATGTTCCATGGTTAAAAAGATGTGTAAGCATTTGCCAGACAGGCTGCCGGAATTTTTCCTTCTTACTATTTTGGTAAGAGAATTCGTGTTCAAGCTGAAGGGCCGATGCTTGTTCTGCCCATTCATGCCAGTCTTTATTTTGTTTTAAAAGCCCCGTGGCGGCTTCTTGTGTTGTAGGATGAAATGTAAGGCTGGGAACCACGATAGTTTCATGCATCTTCATTCGCTGCCACCATATACTTTCTGCATCCCACATATGCAGGATCGTTGAGAACAGAGAGCTGAAGCTGCTTTTTATTTCTGCATGCTGATTTTCTTCAGTAAGTGATAATATCTTTTCTATCAGCTTTTGATTTGCCCAATAATTATATGAGGCATAAGAAACCAATAGCTCCTTCATGTTTGTTACTTTTGAGTCGGTTAATTGCTAAACGAATTTCTTGAATTACATGAATTAAGATGAAAAAGAATTTCACATTATCAGGCATCAGTTCCGTCGCCATGCACACATCTTCCGAGGAGTTTACCGACTATTCTCATATCGTACCCATTTACGCCACATCCACTTTTACTTTTGACACTGCTCAGCAGGGAATGGAACGATTTCAGAGCCTGGATAAAGAAAAGATATACGGTAGGTGGGGAAATCCAACGTTTAAAGCCGCAGAGGAAACGATTGCTGCACTTGAGGCTTTCCAGCTAAAGGACGAAAGCGACGAACCGCTGCAATTGAAAGCTTTACTTTCTTCAAGTGGACAGGCAGCGATGACTGCAATGTTCATGAGCAACCTACAGAAAGGAGATAAGATCATATCTCATTACTCATTGTATGGCGGTACTCACGAACTACTGCATAAAGTATTAGATGCGGCAGGGATAGAAACGGTGATTGTTGATATGAGAGATCTGAATTTGTTGAAGGAAGCTATTCATCAACACAAAGATGCTAAGCTCGTTCACATAGAAACACCAGCCAATCCTACTATTCAATGCGTGGATATAGAAGCGATAACAAACCTTGCTAAGCAGCATAGGCTGATCGTTACTGTTGATAACACGTTTGCTTCTCCATACCTGCAGCAACCATTTAAATACGGAGTTGATTTCGTCTTTCATTCGACAACTAAATTTTTGAATGGACACGGAACTGCTATTGGTGGTGTTTGGATCGGGAGAGATATCCAGTTCATGAAAACCAAGGGATGGAAATGGCATGTATTGCTTGGTGGAAGCAGTAATCCTTTTGATGCTTACTTACTAAATGTAGGATTGAAAACTTTAGAGATCAGGATGCAGCGCCATTGTTCCAATGCGTTTTCGGTCGCGGGATTTTTAGAGAAACATCATGCTGTGGCTAAGGTAAATTACCCGGGGCTGTCTTCACATCCAGACCATGCGATTGCGCAAAAGCAAATGAAACACCCCGGTGCTGTATTGAGCTTTGAATTAAAAGGTGGATTAGAGGCTGGTAAAAAATTCATAGACCAGTTGCAGATGTGCGTGAGGGCTGTTTCGCTTGGAACGGTTGATACACTTATTTCTCATCCTGCTTCGATGACGCATTTTGGTCTGTCACAAGAGGAACGAGAAACATTTGGTATCACTGATGGATTAATAAGAATGAGTGTGGGTATTGAAAACATAGAAGATATTCTCAACGACTTGGAACAATCTTTACGATGAAACGTGTGGCAATTATAGGAGCAGGCATCAGCGGAATGAGTTCTGCGTTAAAGCTTACTGAATCAGGATTCACCGTAACGGTGTTTGCCAAAGCGTTTTCTCCGAATATTACTTCGAACAGAGCTGCTGCATTCTGGCTGCCCTATCACATCAGGAACGACAAAAGAGGAATTGAATGGTGCAGGAAAAGTTATGAATATTATAAGCAGTTGTCTGCCGATCCGGCTTCAGGGATAAGCATGAAGCAACTGATAAAAGTTGTAGCTGATGATGTGACTGAAGTTGACAGAACCTGGAAAGAGTTTATGCCACTTGATTGTTATAAAGCAATTCCCAAAGAAAATTTACCGAAGGGGTATATCGAAGGTGATGAGGCAACAGTTCCCTTGATTGAAACGCAGATATTCCTTCCATATCTCCAGAATAAATTGCAGCAACATAGTATAGAGTTCATTCAAAAGAATATAACAGGTTTTACAGAACTGGAAGATTACGATCTCATCATTAATTGTTCCGGCCTTGGAGCAAAGCAATTGTGTAATGATGAAGCATTGATTCCTTATCGTGGACAAGTAGCATTGCTTGAGCCGAAGAATGATCTGCCCATCTTTCTTGATAATGAAAAACCCCAATACATCGTTCCGAGAAAAGATGCCATTATAATAGGAGGAACGTATGAAGAAAATATTTTCGATGAAGTAACAGAGCCGGATACAATTGCTTTTCTTCTTTCAAAAGCTTGCCAGGTTTACCCGGAACTACAGCAACAAAAAGTGATTGGCAATTGGGCAGGATTAAGGCCTTATCGTGAAGATGTTCGCGTTGAGATTGAACAGGGAACCAATATCATTCATAATTATGGTCATGGTGGCAGTGGCTTTACTCTTGCTTTCGGCTGCGCAGAAGATGTAGTAAGGCTGGCGAATGTGTTCAAATAAAAAAGGAGATGTGTTGCATCTCCCTTTCTTTTTATATACGAGTAAATCAAATCTTCTTCAGCATAACAAGATACGTAGGTAGATGGTCGCTATAACCTGCTCTGTACGTATTACCATCCCAGGTTCTCATCGGGTATCCTTTGTACCTACCTTGGTTTTCTTTCAAATATTCTCTGTCAAATATGTGCTGCTTATGAAAGAAGAATCCCTTCTGGTCTTTATCCAGCCATGGATAGGAAATGATGATCTGATCAAATAAATTCCAGTTATCATTAAAGGCAAGTGTACCTATTCCATTTTTATATAACTCCCACCAGGGATTGAATATTCCGCCTTCTCGGACATCTTTGATCTTTCCTTTTGCTTTAAGTACTTCTGTCAAACTCGGGCTGGTAGGATCGTCATTCAAATCACCCATTAGCACCACCTTTTGGTAACCATCTGCTTTGGCAATAGAATCCATATGCAATTTGGCAACTAAAGCTGCAGCAGCTCTGGCAGGTGCACTTCTTTCTTCCCCACCTCTTCTCGAAGGCCAGTGATTAACATAAATGTGAACAGTTTCGCCATCCAGTTTGCCCTTCACCCAAAGAATATCTCTTGTAAAATATGAATCCTTACTCCCACCGGGTAACTGCACAAAAAGTTTATCACTTGCTTCAACCGTAAAATATTTGGGGTTGTATAAAAAACCTACATCTATACCTCTAACATCTTTTGAATCATAATGAACGATCTTGTAATTTCTTTTTACCAGCAAAGGATGCTTCACAAGATCTTTCAGCACTGTATCATTTTCAATTTCTGCTACGCCAATGATCGCAGGCCCATCGTGATTGATCTCAGCTCCCATTTCGGATAAAACCTTTGCCAGCCTTCCTACTTTATCCCAGTATATAGCGCTGTTATAATTTTTTGGACCAGCAGGTAAAAACTCTTCATCATCAATAATGGGATTATTTATCGTATCATAGAAATTTTCAAGGTTATAGAAACCAATCACGGCAACCTTGTAATTATTTTTTTGACTAAAGCCAGCGAGGGGTAGAAGAACAATCAGTACAGCAACTAATCTTTTCATTGCGGGGATTTATTATACAAACTTACCGTAAGCAGGCATTAGAATAAGCTGATATCCGTTAAATAAATATTAGAAGTAATCAATCTTCCAGGTGAATGGAGAACACGATCTGTCTCGATTGCAGTTTGTCAAAAATGTTGGAGTACTTAAGGTTCGCATCTCGTGAATGCACATTGCCCAACCCGTTACTGATCTTTATCTCCGGCGAAAAAGTAACGAAAGGCAAATAAAAGTTAAAGCCAATCCCGGCTTCCACACCATAATCACCGCCCTTCAGCTTCACCATGTTCTCTGCATTTCTTGCCTTGGAATTACTGGCCAGGTCAAGATCATATTTAACGCCAGCCATCATATACACCCGAAAGTTATCTATTCGGTCAGAATTGAATTTAACATGAAATGGAAAGCTTACGATCGTGGAGGGTAAAGTCATTTTTACATCGGTTAAACCTTCTTCGTTAGGATGCGTGAGTTTATAACTGAAGAATTTAGATCCTCCGATGATCAGCTGAGGATTTGCCCGTACTTCAAATCTGCGGGAAAGGTTAAGCGTAGCCAATAAGCCCAACGAAATACCTCCGCTGCTGCCCGGTTCTGCTAATAACACACTGTCATCCGCTAAGAATTTAGGATGCCTGCCATTAGGATGCAGATACGACTGACTATACGCAAGCGTCATCCCAAAATAATAAGGCCAGTTATCGTGGTTGGGGCGATTCTGCTCTTTGTATTGAGCTGATGAACTAAGAACGATCAATAGCAACGCCGCCGCTAAAACTATTTGCTTCCGCAATAAATTGAGCATATTCCTAAGCTGAGTGTTTTGTAGTAAGTGTTGCTATATCCGGCGTTTTTTAAAATATTGGTGAATTGATCTCTTTCAGGAAAAGCCTGAACAGAATTGTTAAGGTAAGTATAGGCATCTTTATTTTTTGCAAACAATTTGCCAAAACCCGGAGCCAATACTTTCATATAGAAATTGTATACACCTTTGAACAGAAAATTATGCGGCCTCGAAAATTCCAGTACCACTAATTTCCCCCCAGGTTTCAATACCCTGTTCATTTCTTTCAATCCTTTAGGTAAGTTTTGAAAATTCCTTACTCCAAATGCAACTGTGATAGCATCGAACGTATTATCAGCAAAGTTTATTGTTTCACTATCACCACTTAACAGTTCGATCGACTTACTGAGCCCTTTCTCCGCAATTTTTTTCCTGCCTACTTCAAGCATGCCCTCAGAAATATCAATGCCTGTTATCTTTTCCGGCTTTAAAATATTATACGTTAAAATTGCAACATCTCCTGTTCCTGTAGCTACGTCCAGCACATGCTTTGGTTTCAACGACTTTAGTTGGGCAATTGCTTTCTTTCTCCACCACACATCTATTCCCACACTTAAAAAGCGATTTAAAAAATCATATTTATGCGCAATACTGTCAAACATCTTTGCCACCTGGTCTTTCTTCTGCAGCTCGCTTTTTTTGAACGGCACCACCTTATCATGTGCAAACTCTTCCATAAGAGGGCGAAGATACCGAATTTGATTTCCTTGTTGCTTGATGATGGTCATTGTCCTTAAAGCCACAGCATTAATAGAATTGTATTATTTTGCCGACCCTAACAGTATCTTATGAAAAAAATTATGCTCTCGTTGATAACATTTGCTTGCATAGCTTGTGTTGATGATACGTCTAAGAATGCCGATACAACAGTTACCAAAAAAGAAGAAACGGCGCCCCCGGCCTCACGTCATTTTGAAGGCGAACTCACCGGCGGAATGAAAGGTGATAAGATCAGCTTCGATATTTCTAAAGATGGTAAAAAACTTGAGAACCTCACTTTCACTGGTTATTGGAGATGCAGCGGTAAACTGGAATCTACCACAGCAGGCCCGGACGGAGCATTCGATATTGTCAGCAACAAAGTATCTGGTCATATCTCCGAACCCCCCAATGGCGGGTCTACTGCATGGCGTTTTGATCTCGATGCAACTATTAACGGTAACAAAGCTGAAGGGACTTTCAGAATGAATATCAATAACCTCGGCTGCGATACTTATTTATTGAAGTGGACAGCTACGGCAAAATGATTTTTTGTTACCGGCATTAGTAACGCTATTGTACTTCGTTGCGTCGCACACTTGTACGCCTTGTTCCTACGCAGCAGCCAGGCTACAGCTCAATTTTCAACTTAAGGAATAATTTTAAACTGCACTGCTCAAAGTCTTGTTTGTTTTACCTTCGGCATCCATTTTATGAAGGAAGAACAGATAGAAATATTCGGCGCAAGGGAACACAATCTTAGGAATCTCGATCTTACCATTCCAAAAAACAAATTGGTTGTTTTTACAGGTGTAAGTGGAAGTGGAAAATCTTCCCTGGCCTTCGATACTATTTATAATGAAGGGCAAAGAAGATACATGGAAAGCTTCAGTGCCTATGCACGCCAGTTCATTGGTGATATGGAGCGACCTGATGTTGACAAGATCACCGGTCTTTCACCCGTTATTTCTATCGAACAAAAAACAACTAACAAAAATCCCCGCTCAACAGTAGGAACAGTTACGGAGATATATGATTTTCTGCGTTTGCTTTTTGCAAGAATTGGTGAAGCCTACAGCTACAACACCGGTAAAAAGATGGTGAAGTTCAGCGAAGAAGAGATCGTTGAAAATATCTTTCAAAGGTTTAAGGGGAAAAAGATAACATTACTAGCTCCTTTAGTGAGAGGAAGAAAAGGACATTACCGTGAGTTGTTCGAGGAAACTAGAAAAAAAGGTTTTCTTAAAGTAAGAGTGGATGGAGAGATCAAAGATCTTACGCCAAAGATGCAGGTAGATCGTTACAAGATCCATGACATCGAAGTGGTGATTGATCGTTTGGCCGTAACAGATGATATGAAAGTTCGTCTTAGCCAAAGTGTTCAGCAGAGCCTGAAAATAGGAAAGGAGTTGATGTTTTTGCTGATCAATGATTCTGATAAAACGGTTCAATACAGTAAGCAACTGATGTGCGAAGACACAGGCATTTCATACGAAGAACCTTCCCCCAATAGTTTTTCTTTTAACTCGCCTTATGGTGCGTGTCCTAATTGCAAAGGATTGGGCGCGGTATATACAGCAAGTCTCGACCAGATATTGCCTGATAAAAATCTGAGTATAAAAGAAGGTGGCATTGCACCATTGGGAGAAGAAAGAGATGCAAGTGTTTTTCAGCAGGTGGTAATATTTGCAAAAAAGAATAAGATCAATCTTGATAAAGCCATCAATGAATTAAGTGAACAACATCTCAACCTTTTGTTGTTTGGCGATGGCAGTATTTCTACGACATTGGAGCTGGACATGAACGACGAGAATATTTCAGATGTGTATTCTGGCAGTTATGAAGGTATTGTACCAATGCTGAAGAGATGGTTCACATCCTCTCAAAGCACCGATGCGCTTAAAACCTGGGTGGAAAAATTCATGGAACTTTCTGAATGCCCTGCATGTAAAGGTGCAAGGT
>JAEZDC010000095.1 GCA_023429825.1 Bacteroidota bacterium
CCGTTGGGGCTGCTCTGCGGAAACATACCATAAGGATCGAGTGTCAGTGGAGTTGTTTTTTGAATGATGGTATGTCGATCTGGATAGGGCGATGGACCAGACCATCCACTACCTCCTGCACTGCCGATAAAACATTCCCAGGAATTAAATGAACCATCTTCAAACCCAATATTTGACGGACATCCCTGCGACAGGGATCTTGCAGAAACAGCAAGAAAAATCATCAAAATAAAAAGCCTGGCTTTATACAACTGTCTCATACGTATAAGAGGGCATGAATTTATGATTTGTTGCTTAAACCCAGGTTTATAATTACATAAATCGGTGAACAGGCTTCCTCAGAAGCTATTGAAGTAAGCCGTCTTCTTTCCATTTTTTAAATACTGCAATGGTACTGTCACTCAGCCGCTGCCTTTTGAAAGGCATAAAACCTTTTTCACCAGGATGAAGTTCAATACGACGAATGATATCATCAGCTTCTGATTTAGCAGCATCGTAGGTATCTAATGCTTTTACTTTTCCACCTTTTGCAGGTATATGGCAAGGAGAACAATTAGTTGTAACAAGCGGTTGAATATCTGCAGTATAAGTTGTTTTGGCCGTGGCGGCAGCTTGCTTAACCGTTCTGCAATTGGATAAAATTAAAATACTTAGAATAATAGAGCATGATAATAGGAGTTTCTTCATATTAGTTTTTGATTGAAGCTGTAAGATAAAAAATTAATTACGCTTCCATACATCGGTCTTACCCAGTAAAGAAATTCCTATAAACCCTCTTACTTTCAGAGTACGCAAATTTGGCATGGTGATCTTACAGCTATAATCATTTCCGCTCGACGGATCGTATACCCGTCCATTCACCCATTCCCCGTCTTCGAATTCAAAATTTTTTAATACCACGAGGTCTATTACCGGTTTGCTTCTTAAATGCGGATCCGGGTTATGAATATCTGTTTTTTGCTTGCCATTTTTGAGGGGCTCTTTTAGCCATATAATCTTTCCAAAATATTTAGTACCGGATTTGAATACTGAAACTTTCGCCTTGCCTTCTCCTGCTATCCACGTTCCCAGGATATCATCCGCCTTTACTTTCTGTGCATCCGCTGAAATAAAAATCAATAAAAAGCTGATCGTTAATAACCTCGTCATGTAACTTTTCCTTTTGCTTCGACAATTTAATGTAAAATAAAAGCCTCACCATTTTCAGGCCATTCAAATAAGATTTAATTATGAAACAGGTAAGTGAAAGTATCAGATGAACACGGCAGCTTGTTAAGTGTAGGCCTGAACTATATTCAATAGCTTATTAATAGTGATCGGTTTTTGGAGGAAATTATTTGCATTGCAGCGTTGGCATTCTTCCAGTATATCTGCATTGCCGGAGATAAGTATGATAGGAATGTTGCTGGTAGTGTTATTATTCCGGATCTCCATACAAACCTCTGAGCCTTTCTTTCCAGGCATATTAATATCCAGCAAAGCCAGGTCGGGATGCTCTGTGATCTTTTCAGAAGCTTCCAACCCATTCTTACATCCAATTATTTCAAATCCTTTTTTTGATAGAATGTGAGATAGAAAGAATAAGGTATCCGGCTCGTCATCCGCTATCAATATCCTTTTCTTTTCCATTCCATCAATTTTATAAGTGCTGCTACAATTATCGTGCTTCAAATATGTCTACAATTTATCTATAAACGACTGATTACAATAAAATTTAATCGAAATAATTATAAATAAGGCATTCAGCAAGCAGCTGTAGATATAAGTAAGCAAACTTCCTCTATCATCTTCCACCGACCATCACAATCTTTGTCACGATCTTTTCATTGCCTTCATCAGTCCGGGCGATAACAAGATAAACGCCACTGGCAATTGATTCCCCTTTATAGTTCCTGCCATTCCACACTGCCTGTCCGCCAAGGCTCCTGGTTTGGTAGATGAGTCTGCCATTCAACTCAGCGATCTTTACTAAACTGTTTTCCGGTAAACCTTTTATTGCGATCGTCCCATTGTAGTTGGGAGGCACAGGATTGGGGAATACCAAAACCTTTTCATTCAGCTCACCTGAAGGTGCTGTAGCCGTTGAACGAAAACTGGTGATCCCTTTAAATGTGCTGAAGAATACTTCGCCGGTTGCATTGTTGATAACGATACGCTTTATATCATTACTCAGCAAAGGCGAATTATTTTCTGTAAAACGATAGATGGTCTTTTCTCCTTCAGCACTGATCAGCCATGTCCCATTTCTTGTACCGATCCACTTGCGATTGGCAGCATCAACCGCAATTGCCCGCACTTCTTCGTTTTGAAAAAGATAGCCTGTAAACTGGTCTTGCTGAACGATGGGCAGAATTGCATCACAACCTGAAGTAAAAATATTTTCAGGACATTGAACTATGCCGATGCCTTTATCGCTTCCCACCCAAATAAATCCATTCTTATCTTTCGCCAGTGTAAATACATTGTTACCAGGAAGGTTTCCATTACCGATTCCGGTTCGTAAATATTTCCATTTATCATCAGCCATGTTATCAATAGTGTTATTGTGATTCAGCACAAATACACCATTACCTCTCGGCGAAACCATCCAAACCTGGTTATGATCATCTATTAAAACCTGGCTGACGGCATTTTCAAAATGAAAGAACGGAATGGAAAAAGATTTGAAAGTGCCATCACTTTTCCGCACATGCAGGTTTTGAGATGCACCATAATTGGCGATCCATAAATTACCGAGTTGATCAAAAGCAAGTCCACTAACGCGATAACTGCCAGGATCACCAATAGCAGGTTGTAATGTTGAATTCTGTTGCTTATAGATCTTTATCGTGTTTCCGGCGATATTCGCAAGTCCACCGCCATAACTTCCGCCCCATAAACTTTCATCTTTGGGATCTATTGCGAGTGTAGTAAAATCCAGAACCGAGTCAAACTGCGGTGTATTGAAATATCCTTTGTAGCTCCATGTATCGTTGCCAAAAAAATAAATACCATTTCGGTTGTATTGATAATTCCATGCATCATTCACCTCTCCCGCTGCAACGTAAATAGTATTGTTATGATAGATCATCTCGCCACTTGCAGTTCCCGGCGGCCCGTTTGGAATATATCTTTCAACTGAAGATGCGTGTTTTGATAACCCGCCAAAAAAATCAGCTACCCAAACTGCATTACCGTCTGCTATTGCAGATAGAGGAGAAGAAATTACAGCCGGTACAGCAATGGTTTTATCAACAGTTCCGTTTATGTTTAATTGAATTATCCTGCTGTTACCTGATGCGTTAAGCTGAGTAGCTAATAGTTTATCTGATGAAGACGTAATAGATGTTATTTGCCAATT
Organism: Bacteroidota bacterium; assembly: GCA_023429825.1. Lineage (GTDB taxonomy): Bacteria > Bacteroidota > Bacteroidia > Chitinophagales > Chitinophagaceae > JAEZDC01. The sequence continues at coordinate 3,341 of JAEZDC010000095.1, forward strand.
GATTTCTGTGTAGAACAGATTCCAGGTGTTTCCAGTCAATACAAACAAAGAATCATTTTTTTGTGTGATGATCTTGTTCGCAAGATTCACAACAGAAGCAACCGATCCTGAACTTAATCCGTTTACTCCACTCATATTTTGCCAGGAAGAAAAGTTAGCGAGGTTAGTCGAAGTGGCTGATGCTCGCTTTAAACCTTCTTGAGTGGCAGCATAATAAAAACCAGCATCGGAAGTGAAGGCATTCACTTTTACGTTATTACCACTATTGCCGATCCTCCAAGTGTCTTTCACTTCATATTTAATAAGATCGATCACAATTATTCCTAAACCAGTCGAGAGATAAGCAAAGTTGTTATTTGTGTAAATATGATAAATGGTTTTATCGCCACTTGTAGTACTCCTTAGTATATCGCTGATGTTTTTGATGTTGCTTTCCCGGATAATATCCAGGTTCGAATTGGTGTAAGCAATGATCAACTGCTTTGAAGTTTCATCCCAAGCAATCGCAGAAATACCAATGTCATTTAGCCCATTTGCTTTCGATAACCGGTGCATTTCTCCATCAGGCTCAACATAAAACAGTGCATCCTTTGTTGCAGCATAAATGTTTTCTCCTCCTTTTACAACCTGGATTGTATTCTGGTAATTTATATGATCTCTCCAGAAGCCAATGGGTGTGATAGGATTCTCACCTTGTGCATGACTCAACCGTATTAGGGAAAAGAATAGTATAACGATAAAACCATACTTCATTTCTGTAAATATATGATGAAGCACAGCCTCATGTTGTTAAATCAAACTTCTGGTTGGTTCACATGTTCCGCTCTCCAACATTACATAATTGTGTTTCTTTGCCGGCGAAACTGAATAGAATGTGGTATAGATTAGGAAAATTTGTTTTGCAATACCGTGTTGTGTTGTTATTAGTACTTTTTATTGCCACCGGGATAATGGGCTACTTTGCTTCGAAAGTTCAGTTGAGTTATGAGTTTACAAGAGCGATTCCTACAGATAATCAGAAATATATAGACTTTCAACAGTTCAAGCAACGGTTCGGGGATGATGGAGGTACGTTGGTAGTGGGAATACAATCAAACAAATTTTATTCTGCCAAAGTGTTCAATGCGGTAGGTAAGCTGCACCAGGATCTAAAGACCATTGTAGGTGTTGAAGATATTTTAAGTGTGCCTGAAGCCGTGATGATCGTAAAGGATAGCGCTGAAAAATTCGTTCCGCAAAAAATTTTCAATTATCCATATACTGATCAGGTTCAACTGGATTCCGCAAAAGAACAATTTGAAAATCTTCCTTTTTACAGGAGCCTTTTATATAACCCAATTTCAAAAGCATACCTGGTTGGTGTACGGTTAAATAAAGACACGATCAATAGCAAAAGCAGAACCAGGCTGGTGAATGATGTAATGGCTAAAGTACAGGCATTTGAAAATGAAACGAACATCCAAACCAAAGTAAGTGGTCTTCCGTTCATCAGAACAACAGTAGGCAATAGGATAAAAGATGAGATGAATTGGTTTTTAATAGGATCGCTAGTACTAAGTGCCGTAACATTATTACTCTTCTTTCGATCATTCAGCGCAATGATGATAAGCCTGGTCGTAGTAGGTATTGGTGTAGTCTGGAGTTTAGGAACAATTGTGTTACTTGGGTATAAGATCACTCTGCTTATTGCATTGATACCACCCTTGATCGTTGTGATTGGAGTGCCCAATTGCATTTACTTTTTGAATAAATATCATTCATCTTTCAGAGACACAGGCAACAAGCAGCAGGCACTTATCACAATGGTAGGAAGAATGGGAGTGGTTACGCTGTTTTGTAATATCGCTGCTGCCGTTGGATTTGCCGTATTTGCACTTACAAAAAGTGCCTTACTAAAGGAATTTGGTGCGGTTGCAGGAATTAATATTATGGCGTTGTTCTTCATCTCACTTGTATTTATTCCAGCTATTCTCAGCTATTTACCATCACCTAAGCCACACCATACAAAGTACCTTGATAGTAAATTTTTTGAAAAGATATTGTTGCGTATAGAGCGATGGACCATATCCCATCGTAAAGCGGTTTATATAATAACAACTTTGGTTACTGTTTTTGCAATAGCTGGAATTTTTCGTTTAAAAAGTGAAGGATTTATTGTGGATGATCTTCCTAAAAACGATAAGATCTACACAGATCTAAAATGGTTTGAACAAAATTTCGAAGGAGTCATGCCATTGGAGATCGTTGTAGATACAAGGAAGAAAAATGGCGTTCTGGCAAGCGATATGGAAGTATTGTTAGACATCGACGAGTTCTCCACGGTCGTGAACGATATGCCTGAGACTGCGAGACCACTTAGTATTGTGGAAGGGTTTAAATTTTTCAACCAGGCTTTTTATGATAATGACAGTGCCAGCTATGCATTACCCATTCAGATCCCTGCATCGCTACGTGGTATTTTGAGGGGTGGCGATAGCAGCAAACAAACAGGTCTTAATAAACTAATGCAATCGTTCATTAACAGGGACAGTTTAAGTGTAACAAGGATCAGTGTAAATATGAAAGACGTTGGTAGCGAAAAATTGCCGGTAGTATTGGATTCGTTGAAGGCAAAGTCCGATAGGATATTTGGCGATAATTACCACGTTACATTCACAGGTGCGAGTGTAACTTTTCTCGAAGGCGTCAGCTTTATTATAAATGGACTGAAGGAAAGCATATTCTGGGCTTTTCTATTGATCGCTTTAAGTATGCTCTATCTATTCCGTTCTTTAAAAATGCTATTATCCTCACTTATACCTAATGTTATTCCCCTTGTAATTACCGCGGGAGTGATGGGCTGGGCGGACATAGCACTGAAGCCATCAACCGTACTTGTTTTTAGTGTGGCGTTAGGTATCGTAATAGATGTAACGATCCGTTTCCTTGTGAATTATAAGCAGGAACTGCCATTGCACGATAAAAATGTACAATATACTTTAGTGCAAACGATCCGTCATACAGGATTGAGTATAATATATACTTCGCTAGTTCTGATAGCCGGATTCGTGATATTTTGCTTTAGTGATTTTGGTGGAACTAAGGCATTAGGCTGGCTTACATCATTAACTTTGGTAATAGGCACCCTTACTAACCTGGTGCTGCTGCCTGTTTTGATCCTCACATTCTCACCTGCTAAGGATAAACCGGGCATCTAAATTTCGTTTCATCAATATAGAGTTATCAGCTTTACAAGGTTGTTATAGGGATCTTATAGGGTTCTTATAGGGATTTTATAGGGAGTTTGATTAGGGTCTGCTTCGGGTCTGGTTCGGGTCTGCTTCGGCCATCCCTCGATTTTATAGGCGAAGCAGAGCAAACCCAGGTACGAGCCAAACCCGAACCAGACCCTAACCTCATCCGAAGGATATAGAATTACCGATTAAACTTTTTTTATTTTTTTTAACAAAACAGCGTTTTGTAACTTCCAGTTGCCTATTTTAGTGAAATCTAAACTAAATGCACATGAGAAAACTGTTTATGCTGCTTGCAGCACTTGCTCTGCTATGCGGAGATTTAGTTGCCCAAACCAATCGTACAATTACGGGTAAGGTAACCGATGACAAAGGAGCTCCGATGATTGGAGTAACGGTCACCGCAAAAGGTACTAGCAAACGTACCCTTACTGACAATTCAGGAAGCTTTTCCCTCCAGGTTCCCTCTACAGTTAAGATTTTACAATTTAACTACGTGGGTTTTTCCATCCAGGAAGTTTCCATCTCGGGCAACTCTGTTAACGTATCTATGACTCCGGAAGATAAAAGTCTTTCTGAAGTTGTAGTGGTAGGTTATGGTACACAGAAGAAAAAAGATGTAACCGGAAATCTTGTTACAGTAAAAGGTAGAGAAGTTGCTAACAAGCCCACGCAAAGTTTTGACCAGGCATTAGCTGGTAGAGCTGCAGGAGTGCAGATCACTGTGCCTAATGGAGTGGTTAACAATCCGCCTGTTTTTCGTATCAGAGGTACTAATTCAATTTCATTAAGTTCGTATCCTTTGATCGTAGTTGACGGCGTTCCCACTTATACGGGAGATTTCAGCTCAACTAACGCTGCGAGTAATGCACTTTCCAGTATCAATCCGAATGATATCGAAAGCATCGATATAGCCAAAGATGCTGCTGCAACTTCTATCTATGGTAGCCGCGCCGCAAATGGTGTAGTATTCATCACTACCAAGAAGGGTAAAGCAGGTAAAGCTAAAGTAAGTTATGATGGCTGGGTGGGCTGGACATCCGCTTATGGCCTTCCTGATATCATGGACGCATTCCAATACACTGAGTTCAAGAATAAAGCTGTTGCTAACCATCCTGTTCAATTAGCTGCATTAGGTGCTACACCTTTCAAGCTAACGAATGATGCAAATGGTCAGCCTATCAATACTAACTGGTATGACTATGCGTATAGAAAAGCAATGTCTCATAGCCATACAGTAAATGTATCGGGGGGTAATGAAAGCGCTACTTACTACTTCTCTGCAGGCTATACTGACCAGCAAGGTATAATTCAGAAGAATAATTTCAAACGTGGCAACGTGTTATTCAATGTAGACGCAAGGGTAAATAAAGTAGTATCTATGGGAGGTAAAATAGCCTTTTCCAATGAAAAGAATGAGGCTGCTACCACTTCCGGATCACTTAGCGGTGAAGCTTTTAGCACTGCAGGTCTGGGCCGTTTAGTGTTGGTAAATGCTCCAAACGTAGGTGCGTTTAAGAATGATGGTACTTATAACATAGGTGCCCAGTATGTAGGTCCGATGAGTAATGTACTTAATGTAAGTAACCCTGCAGCAAGCCAGGTTGGATTTTTCAATCCTAAAGTGTTAGTAGATCTGAACAGATCAAACAGCGAGAACAACCATATGCAGGGTAATATTTATTTTCAGCTAAAACCACTTAGCTGGATCACATTAAAAACTGTGTTTGGCGTTGATTATATTAACGTAGATAATGATCTTTTCTGGAATCCTTTCCATGGTGATGGCCAGTCTTATAATGGTTATGCATCTGCAAACTATGGTAAGTACAAAACATGGGTATGGACGAATACCGCACAATTTGATCAAACCTTTAAAGAGAAACATAGCGTGAGCTTACTGGCAGGAGGAGAGCAACAAAGAAGAACATCTGAAGGTTTTGGTATTAACAGGCAGGCCTTGTCAGACCCAGCTTTTAATCTTATACAAGCCGGGTTCACCAATAATTTTTCAACAGGGATGGTTAGAGGTGAAAACTATCTGCAATCGGTCTTCGCTCGTTTGAATTATAACTTCGATAAAAAATATTTCCTAAGCGGAAATATTCGCCAGGACGAATATTCTGGGTTAGGTATCAAGAAAGGAACTTTCTGGGGTGCTTCCGGCGGTTGGGAAATTTCTCAGGAAAACTTTTGGAGGCAGGCCAACCTTGACAATCTTTTCAATTCATTCAAGCTACGTGGTAGCTATGGTAAAGTTGGAAACATCGCTGGTATAGGTGATTTCACTCCATATTCAACTTTTGGTTCAGGTGTATACGGAGGCAATCCTACCTTATCCTTCAGTACCGTAGGTAACAATCAGTTGAAATGGGAAACAAGTACTAAATCTGATGTAGGTGTTACAGCTACACTATTAAGGAATAGACTAACTGTAGATGTAGCTTATTACAAGAATAATATCGATAACATGATCCTTGGCGTACCTCAGGCGCCGTCTACTGGTCTGGGTACATTGTCAGAAAACGTGGGTAGTATGTATAATAAAGGTATCGAACTTACTATCGATGCTAATCCTGTTAACAAAGGCGATTTTACCTGGAATACGTCCTTTAACTTCTCAAGCAATAAGAATGAAGTAACCGCATTGGCTCCGGGACTAAACGAAATATTAACTGCAACTTCTGGCCTTGAAGCAGTAAACAAAACAATGGTTGGATATTCTGTTGGCTACATATTCGTAGTACGTACTGCTGGAGTTGATCCAGCCTCTGGAAGAAGAATATTTGTAAACAAAAACGGTCAGCAGGTCTTATATCAATTCTATGCACCTTCCGGACAATTCAACTATTCTAATCCTGATGGAACACAATATCGTGTTAACGGAGCCGCTGCAACAATTAATCAGGCTGCAGATGGTGTAATGTATGCTAATTCAGTACCTAAGTATTATGGTGGATGGAGCAACACTTTCCGTTATAAGGGTTTTGAACTGGATGTATTGTTAACATATCAGGGAGGTTTCTCTGTTTATTATGGAACAAATGCAGGCTTAAGAGATCAGCGCTTCTGGAACAATTCAGTTGATATGCTAAGAGCGTGGACCAAAGCCGGAGACATCACCGATATTCCAAGATCAGTGTATGGTGATAACGTTTCAAACGGATCAGGTATACCTATCGATGCAAACGTGTTCAAAGGAGATTTTATTAAGTTGAGGAATGCAAGCCTTGCTTATAATCTTCCTAAAAGTCTATTGGATAAAGCGAAGATCAGTACAGCCAGAGTTTACGTAAGTGGTCAAAACCTTGCAATATTCTCTAAGTACCCTGGTCCTGATCCTGAAGTTTCTTCTAATGGTAACAGTACCATTTCGCAAGGAGTGGATCGAAATACAGTAGGTAATGGACGTACAATCACTGTAGGTATCAATATCGGATTCTAAAACTTGAGAAACTAAAACACGAAAAATGAAAAAGAAATTCATATATACTTTAGCACTGGGGTGTACTATGATGTACACATCCTGCAAAAAAGACCTTTTAGATCCTGTTCCACAAACTTCAGTTAGTGACGCATCTGCTTTTGATACTCCTGATAGGGTATTGATCCAGGTAAGGTCTCTTTATGCTGCATTGAAATCAGGAAGCTTCTACGGTGGCCGTTATATAGTTTATGGCGATATACGCGGAGAAGAATTCATTGCAGAAGGAAGCAACGTGGTTACAGGCTATGATGTTTGGGGCCAAAACCCTTTAAACAGTTCGCAAAATTCTGTTGTGAATTTATGGTCACAGGCATACTTTACTATCAATGTATGCAACATATTTCTTGAGGGTATGGCTACTAAAGGAAACACTGTGGTGGGTACTGCGTTAGCTGCTAATTATAACGCTGAAGCAAAACTCATAAGGGCTTTGTGTTATTATAGCTTATTACAATTTTATGCACGTCCTTATTGGGATGGAAACGGAAGCAAGCCTGGCGTGCCATTAAGATTAACTGGTATTAAGGGCTCTGGCGCATCGGATCTTGCAAGAAGTACGGTAGCTGAGGTATACACCCAAATTCTCAAAGATTTAAATGAAGCTGAAACAGGTCTCGCATTAACGAACGGTACAGCTGTTTTAAATACTACAAGAGCCCATAGGAATACAGCCATAGCGCTAAAGACAAGGGTGTATTTGTCAATGCAGAAGTATGCAGAAGTAATTACAGAAGCAAATAAGATTGTTTCATCAACAGCACCATTCACTGCAACTACAGGAGTTAATCATTCTTTACAGGCCGATATCACAAATGTGTTCAAAACTCCTTACACTACAACTGAGTCTATTTTCTCAATGCCGTTCAGTACCGCAGCAGCTTCTGATTATCCGGGTACTCAAAACCAATTAGGTTTTTATTTTTACCAGGGAACTGCTCCGGGTACAGGTGAATATTCTCTAAATGCAAGTGGAATTATCGCTGATGCTGGCTGGACTGCTTCGGATAAAAGAAGATCATTTATTTATGGAACTGGAAAAAAATACCTTTCTAAGTATTCTAGCCCCAACCCATATCTGGATTATGCACCGGTTATCAGGTATTCAGAAGTAATGCTAAATCTTGCAGAGGCTAGAGTGCGCACTACCACATCTGTAGATCCGCAAGCAGTAGCTCTATTAAATGCAGTTCGTAACCGAAGCGATGCTACCGTTACTTTCACTGCAGCTAGTTTTGCTAATTCAACTGCTTTGCTCGATGCCATTCTGAAAGAAAGAAGGATTGAATTTTTAGGCGAAGGGTTAAGAAGTATAGATATTCTTCGCCTTGGTCAAACGTTTCCTGCAAAAGGAACTGCTCCGGCAAAAGCTCCGGCTGATCAAGGGTATATTTGGCCAATCTCTATTAATGAATTGCTCTATAATAAACTGATGACAGATAATTAATCCGTTTTTCTCATTGCTTCGAGAGCCCCGGTCGCGGGGCTCTTGTATTTACAACAAATGACAATTTTAAAGTATATGATTTAAAGCTCTGAGGTTTAGTCATAAAAGATTAAAATTTATAAAGGAATCATAATTTTTTTACCGTTCATACAGCGTTTTTAATATTCCGCTTGCCTATCTTAGTCACTCAAAACAAAAAAAGCATGAGAAAATTATTTACGCTGCTTGCAGCTTTTGCTCTCCTTTGTGGGCATTTGGCTGCTCAAACCACCCGTACTGTTACCGGAACAGTAACAGGTGACAAAGGAACGCCGTTAGTTGGCGCTACAGTGTCTGCTAAAGGCACTACTGTAAAAACCTTAACAGGTAACGATGGATCATTTCGCATCCAGGTTCCAAACAATGCCAGAACGCTTGAGGTGTCTTATGTAGGTTATGCTACTCAAGATGTGACTATTTCAGGTAGAACATCAGTTGATGTGGCCTTGGTAGTAAGCGACGCCAACCTTACAGAGGTGGTAATAACCGGGTATACCCGTGAAAAGAAAAGAGAATTTACAGGTGCCGCCACCCAATTATCTTCTAAAGTGGTAGAAAATGTGCCGGTAGGTGCTTTTGACCAGGCTTTGCAAGGTAGAGCTCCAGGATTACTGGTTAACTCCGGCAACGGGCAGCCAGGTGCGAGTGCTCGTATGAATATCCGTGGTATTTCATCTATTACTTCAGCTTTCGCTGACCCGCTTTTTGTAGTAGATGGAGTTCCTTTAAGATCTAGTGATGTAGCTACAATTAACCCGAATGATTTTGAATCTATCACTGTTCTTAAAGACGCGTCTGCTGCGGCTTTATATGGATCAAGAGGTAGTAAAGGCGTTATTGTAATTACAACTAAGAGAGGTAAGACAGGTCAAACAAACTTCTCATACCGCACGCAATTTGGGTTTACTCAAAGGCCCCAGCCTTCTCAGTTCGATCAAATGAGCTCGAGAGAAATGTTGGCGTATGAAGAGTTTGTGGGTGGTTTTGCTCCAGGGTTAACAGCTCCGGGTTGGGTGTATTCTGCAAAGAATCCGGCCAATGCTGCATTACCTGCAACTTCACCAACTTCAAACCCATATGCAGCATCTAAAGCTCGTTATGCGTTTTTGTTAGATAGCTTAGGAAATAATAATGTAGATTATTATGATCTGTTGTTTAGAACCGGTACTACTCAAAATCATGAGATCAACATGAGTGGCGGTAATGCAGCAACTAAGTATTTCCTTTCACTAGGATATTATACACTTGATGGTACAGATAGAAAGTCTGGCCTGAAGAGATATACTACCAGATTCAACCTGGATAACACTATCGGTAAATTTTCTCTTCAACTGAATACTGCAATCGGTTATTCAAAGACAGACTATAATG
>JAEZDC010000037.1 GCA_023429825.1 Bacteroidota bacterium
GGCAACACCCATTGTTTGGTTGTACCTCACTTTATTAGCTGCGTTTTAGTTCGCCCGTGTTATACTTATATTTGCTGCCCTTGAAACGGAACGCTGAAGTGTGCGACGCAACGAACGAAACATCGGAGCGTTGGCGCTGGCTCCCAAAATAAAAAGAGATGTTTAACAAGAGAACAAAGATCAAAACACTGCTGCAATCTTCATCCATTGGTACCGAAGTGACGGTGATGGGCTGGGTAAGAACTTTTCGTAACAACCAGTTCATTGCATTGAACGATGGCAGTACCAATAATAACCTGCAGGTAGTTGGCGAGCTGGGCAAGTTTGATGAGGCAATTTTAAAACGTATCACAACAGGTGCATCGCTCAAGATTGTTGGTGAAGTAGTTGAAAGTTTAGGTAAAGGACAAACACTCGAAATAAAAGCAAATTCGATAGAAATATTGGGTGATAGCGATGCAGAGAAATACCCTTTGCAACCCAAAAAGCATAGCCTGGAATTTCTAAGAGAGATCGCTCACCTGCGTTTCCGTACCAACACCTTCAGTTCTGTTTTCAGAGTTAGAAATAGCCTCGCTTTTGCAGTGCATAAATTTTTCAATGAAAAAGGATTTGTATACCTGCATACACCCATCATCACAGCGAGTGATGCGGAAGGTGCCGGTGAAATGTTTCATGTAACTACATTACCTATCGACGGTACTGCACCTCGTAACGAAGATGGCAGCATTAACTATAAAGAGGATTTTTTTGGTAAGGCAACTAACTTAACTGTGAGTGGCCAGTTGGAAGGTGAGTTGGGTGCGATGGCTTTTGGTGAGATATATACTTTCGGTCCAACGTTTAGAGCAGAGAATTCCAATACTACCCGTCACCTTGCAGAGTTTTGGATGATAGAACCCGAGATGGCTTTTCATGACCTGGAAGACAACATGAATCTTGCCGAGGAGTTCATTCAATACATCATCCGCTATGCGATGGAGAATAACCGTGAGGATATAGAATTTCTTGCACAACGGTTAGCTGAAGAAGAAAAACAATTACCGCAGGATAAGCGAAGTGAACTTGGATTGATCGAGAAGTTAGAGTTTGTTCTGAATAACAAATTTGAACGCATTACCTACACCGAAGCGATAGATATCTTATTGCAAAGCCCGGCCTATAAAAAGAAGAAGTTTCAGTACGACGTGAAATGGGGCATTGATATGCAGAGCGAGCATGAGAGATATTTGGTAGAGAAGCATTTTAAAAAACCAGTCATCGTTACTAACTATCCAAAAGACATTAAAGCGTTCTACATGCGGTTGAATGATGATGAAAAAACAGTCGCGGCGATGGATATTCTTGCTCCCGGTATTGGCGAAATAGTGGGTGGTTCTCAAAGAGAAGAAAGATTGGAAAATTTAGAGCAGCGTATGAACGACATGCATATTCCCGCCGAAGAGATGAGTTGGTATTTAGATACCAGGCGTTTTGGGTCAGTGCCACATGCTGGTTTTGGACTTGGTTTTGAAAGAATGGTTCAGTTTGTTACAGGCATGACGAATATTCGTGATGTGATACCATTTGCCAGAACACCAAAGAATTGTGAATTCTAAAACGTAAACAGCCGCAGCTTAACTGAATTTGATTTCCGCGGTATAGTTTCGGCTCTTATATTTGCAGCCCCGAAAGGGAATGGTGCGGTAGCTCAGTCGGTAGAGCAAAGGACTGAAAATCCTTGTGTCGCCGGTTCGATCCCGGCCCACACCACAAAGCCTCAACATTGTTGGGGCTTTTATTTTGTAACCATCTCACACTTATCTATCCCTGCCCCTATCACACTCGCCAGGTCAAGATTCTCCACATCAATTGGTAACCAGTTCATACAGCTATTGCCGGGGCATAAACTATATGGGATCAACAATACTTCAGTCTGATCTGTGAGCGAAGCCACAAACAGGCGGCTTTCCCCTGCAATAAACTCAGTTACTGAAACGGCTTCATGTTCGCCTTTATATTGAATGAAGATGCCAAACTCCTGCCCGGCAGTCCAACCTTCTTTACTCAAAAAATTACTTATATCATTCATATGAATGCTTTTGAAGAAAATGTCAAAAGCTTTGCCATGGTCAGTTACAGCTGGTGCCCAGGCTAAAGTTAAATAGCCGTAGAACAGACGGGTTGTATGCGCAATGTTGCAAATTTGATCCTCATAAACACTTTTGCAGAGTGCAAAGCCACTGCCCCCGATCACAAATCCACTTAGTTAAACCCCAAACCCACTTCCCTGGATCTCAATATTACTTCCGCCCGGCCCAAACCCACTTCCTCAAATCTCGATACTACTTCCGCCCAACTCAACTCCACTTCCGTAAAACACAAAAACACTTCCGTGGATATACACTACTTTTCGGAAGCGAAAAGAAACTTTTAGAGAGAAATAACTAGCAATAAGAAAGAAAAACTCACCGTCATTAAAGAGAAATGGTTAACCAGGCTGCATTTATAATTCGGCGTAAGCAACAGCCACCCGGCTTCCGATCTTAGCATTATGCTTTATCAATGCAATATTCGCTTCAAGGCTTTCACCCCGGGTATGTTCGGCGATGTAAGAAAGTATAAATGGGGTTGCTTCTTTACCCCTGATATTTTTTTCATTGGCCGCTTTCAATGCTTTATGGATATGCACTTCCATTTCATCCGCAGCTACTTCATTTTCGACAGGCACGGGATTAGCAATCAGGATAGATCCCTCCAGACCCAACTTCCATTTTGCATCTATCAGCGAAGCAATTTCTGTCGCAGTATCTGATCGTAAAGGAGATCTAAATCCGCTTTTGCGGGAATAAAAACTTGGAAATTCATCCTGGCCATAAGTAACAACAGGAATGCCTTGGGTTTCCAAATATTCCAACGTCAACCCAATATCTAGTATAGATTTTACACCTGCTGAAACAACCGCAACAGAAGTCTGTGCCATTTCCGTAAGATCTGCAGAAATATCCATACTTGTTTCTGCGCCCCTATGCACACCGCCGATGCCGCCGGTGACAAATATTTTTATTCCTGCCATCGAAGCTATCCGCATGGTTGCCGCAACTGTTGTAGCCCCGTATAATTTATTGCTGATAACATACGGCATATCTCGCAAACTCACCTTCCATACATTCCTTTCTTTGCCGAAAAATTCAATTTCTTCTGCAGATAATCCTACATAACATTTCCCATTCATGATAGCAATGGTGGCAGGGACTGCACCATTATCTCTCACCACCTGCTCAACGTCCAATGCCGTTTCTACATTTTTGGGATAAGGCATGCCATGAGAAATGATAGTAGACTCTAAAGCAATAACCGGCTTCTTGTCAATAAGGGCTTGCTTTACTTCGGGATGTATCTCTAAGAACGGGTTGTTCATTTTCAGGGAAATATTTTGGAACGAGGTCTAATAATTTTTGTTGTGTGAGATGAGTAGCTATTGCTCCATTCACCTGCAAGATCTCTGCGGCCAATGTATGAGCGATCTTTAAACAATCAAGATCTTCTCTGCCAAGAAATTTGCCCAGGAGAAAGCCGGACAAAGAACCGTCGCCCGCACCTGTGCAGTCCAAAACGTCCACTAATGAAGCATGCAATGCTATCGTTTTGTCTTTACTGATGATCGTCGATCCATGAATGCCGTTATGCAGCCATATGTTCTTGACACCTCTTTCCAGTAACTCATCTATCTGGCGTTTTGTGTTCAGGTGATTTTCGCGGCACATTACGGGCAGTTCATCTTCATTGGGAGTAACTAAGTACAAACCGTTCAAATCAATATTGGCGAGCTTGCTTGCCGGGGGAACTGAAACCGGTTCTATAATAAATGGAATTCCTGTACCCTTGCTAAATGATAAAAGCCATTCTGCAGTGTCAACGTTCACGTTAGCATCGGCAAGGATATACGAGGCGGTATTCAATACATGTATATGCTTTTCCAAATGTTGAGGTGTGATCCTGTTGATCGCCGCATTGGTTAAGAACGCTGAAAACAAAGAACCATCTGCATTTAATATCCCTGTGTATTTGCCCGTGAGGCTGTCAATTGTGAGCGATGCATCCAGCTTAACGCCGGCCTTGGTACATACGCTTTTTAGCCAGTCACCATCGCTGTCATTACCAAACACGCTGATCAATTGTACAGAAACGCCAAGTATAGCTAATTGATGGGCAACATTTCTTGCGACACCTCCGGCAGTTTTGGTTACGGTGGCATCTGAGGTGGTGGCTAAAAGAATTTTATCAGTAGCATGAAAAAGTTCATCAACAAGTGCGGCTCCTATGCAAATAACAGGCTTGCTCATGGCTGCAAAAGTAAGCGGTAGAAGGTATGCCCTCGCTGCTTTTTATCAGGAGTTTTATTTACCAGGGGCCAGTGCCGCTATTAGACTGCTGTTGCGTCGCACTCTTGTACGTTCATCACGCTATTGAGCTTAAAACTCAGCTTTCGTCTTTTCTTCTCACCACCAGGAACCAATCATTTTCCAAAGGGAGGTAACCCATCTCATAACAAAAGCAATATGTATCGCCTTTTTGGTTCTTATATGTATGGGTGATGTACTTAAAGTTAAACCCTTGCTGCAACAGTTTTTCCTTGTTGATCTTCACTGTCTTTTCTACACCCAGAATTGCATCAAGGATCTTCCTGTTCTTCACAAGTACATTATTGATGTTTCTAATGGCCGGACTATTCGCATTTTTTAATGCGTTGTTATAAGCATTACGGCAGTAATCATTACAAAATTTTTTATCTGCTCTGCCGTGAAGAGGCTTGTCGCAGGCGAGGCAATTTTTAGAGTTTTCGGGCATATTGAAAATTCAGGGTGAAAATGAATACGGGAAGATAATCAATTCTTTAGGCGTGTAGAAACGCTTATACCCGTTTCTTTTCGTAAGCAAACGACTAAATACCGACTAAGGCTTTTCGGTCATAGCACTTTTGTGTTGTCATCGCATTGATGGCTGAAATAAAAAATAAAATTCAAAGTTATGTACGCATTAAAAAACAAAGTACAGTTGATCGGCAACCTGGGTATGAATCCTGAAGTAAAAACATTAGATGGCGGTAAAAAACTTGCGAAATTCTCTATCGCAACGAATGAAACTTACCGCAATGCAAAAGGAGATAAAGTGAAAGAAACCCAATGGCATAATGTGGTGGCATGGGGAAAAACTGCAGAGATCGCAGAAAAGTATTTAACCAAAGGATCAGAAGTTGCGGTTGAAGGAAAGATTACTTACCGAAACTATAACGATAAAGACGGCAACAAGAAGTATGTCACTGAGATACAGATCAGCGAATTGCTTATGCTGAGCAAACAAGTCTCATCCTAAATTCCATAGACAAACTAATAACTGCTGCAACTAATTGCTTGCGGCAGTTATTTTCTTATGTTTAAAGCGGAACCAAGATGAGTACTTTAGATAAAACAAACGAGATATTTACGCTTGCGGTTGATTTAGTCAACCAGAGCAACAGGAATATTTTCCTTACGGGTAAAGCCGGAACCGGTAAGACCACTTTTCTCCGTTACATCCGTGAACACAGCCTTAAGCAAACTGCCGTGGTAGCGCCCACAGGTGTAGCCGCGATCAATGCAGGCGGCTCCACTATTCATTCATTCTTCCAGCTTCCCTTTACACCATACTTACCTGAAGCCAAAGGTTTCATGCAAAGGCAGGATGCCACAAACAAACACACCTTATTAGGTAAGATCAAACTCAACAGGGAAAGGATAAAAATCTTTCAGCAACTGGAGCTTCTTATTATAGATGAAATAAGCATGGTACGTTGTGATGTACTGGATGCGATTGATGTGCTGCTTCGACATTTCCGTCACAGGCATGCAGAAGCGTTCGGTGGCGTACAGGTGCTGCTAATTGGTGACATGTATCAGCTACCTCCTGTAACTGTGGATGAGGAATGGAACTTATTGTCGCAGTTTTATAACTCTCCGTATTTCTTTGACAGCAGAATCATGCAACAAGTTCCGCCCGTATGTGTTGCTTTTGAAAAGATCTATCGCCAGAGTGATGATCGATTTATTGATCTGTTAAACCAGGTGAGGAATAATACACTTACCGAGCAGGGATATGCGACTTTGGAAGGAAGATTTCTTCCTCATTTTAAAGTCACCAATGAGGACGGTTACATTATACTTACGACGCACAACTATAAAGCTGATGCGATAAATATCGAGGAACTAAGTAAGCTTAGTTCAAAAGCACATTCTTATCAAGCTGTTATTGATGGAGAGTTTTCAGAAAAAGCCTATCCCGCCGATGAAATGCTGCAACTGAAAGAAGGAGCACAGGTAATGTTCATCAAGAACGATAAAGAAAAAGTCAAGCGTTATTTCAACGGAAAGATTGGAACGATTACCCGTATAACGGAGGATGGCATTTTTGTTCAATGCAAAGGTGAACGCGACGAGATTGAAGTATTGCAGGAGAAATGGGAAAATATCCGCTACACAATCAATAAAGAGAATAACCAGATCGATGAAGATATAGTGGGTTCATTCACCCAATACCCACTACGGCTTGCCTGGGCCATCACCATTCATAAAAGCCAGGGATTAACTTTTGAAAAAGCGGTGATCGATGCCGGAAGAGCTTTCGCTGCGGGACAGGTGTACGTGGCATTGAGCCGTTGCACTTCACTGGAAGGAATTGTTTTGCAAAGCCAGATCACCCCGGGCAGTTTAAAAAATGACGATCGAATTGTCCAGTTCTCAAATAGCATTTCTTCTGCTGACCAGTTAAAAGATCAGCTCGCAGTTTCCAAAAAGGCATACCAGCAAAACCTATTGCTTACCTTATTTGACGTATCTAATGCAATCATTTCATTCAATGAACTGAAAAAGCTGGTGCAGGAGCATGCAAAGGACTTTAATGAAGCATCATTGCCGTGGATGGAAAAAATTGAAGAAAGATTGAATTACCTGCAGAGCGTTGCAGATAAATTTAAGAATCATCTCAACTTCTTTTTTGCAGAGCCGGTACCTCCCGAGGAAAACGAAGGACTGCAAAACCGCATAATGAATGCATCTTCTTTTTTCGTGAACGAGTTAAATGACCTGCTACAGCAAATTTCCTCTTCACCTGCCGTGACAGACAGTAAGCTACAGGCAAAATCATACAACGATACTCTGAAAGATTTATTCATTTCCCTGGCAGAAAGAAAACACATCTTACAAGGGTTCAGTAATGGATTCACTATTGATAGCTATTATCGCCAAAAGAAAAGCTTTAGTGTTCCGTCAATTTCTATGAATGCATACGCTGCGGCAGCGGATGATAAAAGGGAAACGGCTCATCCTGATCTACACTACCAGTTAAGACAATTGCGAAATAAACTATGTGAGGAAAAGAACCTGGCTGTTTATATGGTAGCGAATACAAAATCAATTGACGAGATGGTACAGTACCTTCCTCAAACAAAAGAAGAGCTGATGCACATCAGCGGTTTTGGGAAAGCGAAAGTGGAACAATACGGAGATAAATTCCTGGAGATAATTAAGCCCTTTTGTGAAGCACACGGACTTAGCTCACTTATTCATGAAAAAAATCCTAAAAGAGAAAGAAAGGTTAATCCTGATCCTAAACCTAAGGTGGATACAAAAGCATTAAGCTACGACCTATATAAGAACGGAAAGAGTATAGCAGAGATTGCAAAGAACAGGAATCTCAGCGTATCTACTATAGAAGGTCATCTTGCTTTTTATGTGAGTAAAGGAATGATATCAGTAGATGAATTAGTAAGCAAAGAAAAACTGGTGATCATCACACCACACTTAAATGATTTTGAAGGCGGTTCTATTATTCCACTCATGCAGAAGATAGATAATAAGCTGAGCTATGGAGAAGTGAGGCTGGCTATTGCTGCGAAGGAATGGGAAAAAATAAAAGCTGAGGTTTAGCACTCTGTCTACCTGCTGCGCATTGAACCGGAAGTACAAGGGAGTGACACAACGATGTATAATAGAATTACAGGTGCTGATAACATTATTTTATCAACACAAAAGTTCCCTTCTGCATCTTTTTATTTCCGTTGATCTCGTATTCAGCAAACCAGGCAAACACACCACTGGCTGCAGAAAGCCCTTTGATCTCTCCGCTCCATTTTTTATATGGATCACGACTTTCAAAAACAACATCTCCAAAACGGCTGAATACTTTTAAGGTATAGTTTTTAACCGCTCCAAGATTTCCAAGCGGACCAAACAAGTCATTCTTACCATCTTTATTTGGAGTGAATCCTGTAGGAAACAGCACATCGCTGCAATCAACTGTTACTGTAATGGTATCTGCAGCACTGCAACCGTCATTGTCTGTGACCCGCACAAAGTATTTACCGGTCTGGCTAACTGTAAAAGAGCTAACTGTAGAATTATCCTGCCACAGGTAAGAGTTAAAGTTCCCCGCCTGCAGTATCACCTTTTCTCCGGGGCATATTGTTGTATCGTTTCCTAAAAACAGTGCAATATTGTTAGTGATGTTTGCAACAGTTGCAGTTGATTGAACAGTGCATCCATTTGCATCAGTGACAGTAACGCCATAATTGCCTGCATTCAAATTCTGAAGAGATGATGCAGTGCTTCCGTTCGTCCATATAAAACTATACGGCTGAATTCCACCGGTTACATTACTCGTGATCGCTCCTTGGTTGTTGCCGCATTTTTCCGCCGTTATAAATAATGTATCTCTCAGCTTTGCCGGTTCTGAAATGCTGACACCATTTGTTATCGAACACGCATTTGGAGCCGTGATCGAAACTGTATAATTGCCCGCCTTTAGATTCGAAGCCGTTGACGTAGTTTGCGGCGGAACCGTACTCCATGTATAATTGTAATTACCATTTCCTCCGGTCACCTGTACAGTTGCCTGCCCGCTGACCTCTCCAAAACAATTTACGTTCGTAGTGGATATGTTTGCATTCAATACGGTTATAGTTCGAGTAGAAGAGATGGTAATATTATTGGGAAAAGTGACTGTTAACGAAACGGTGTATGTACCCGCAGAAGAAAAAATATGCATCGGATTTTCTTCAGTTGCTGTATTCGATGCGCCGGAAGCAATATCTCCAAAATTCCATTGAAAGTTAGATGCACATATCGAAGATGCGTTTGTAAAATTCACGATGTTGTTGCCAGCACAAGTATAAACGAATGAAGCAGAGTTAGGAGGGGCTTCACCAATATAAAGATCATCAACAGCAAATCCATCATAGTTATTACATGTAGTACCTGCTCCAAACGTAAACCTGAACATCACACTAGGCTGGCCAGCCAACATATTAAGTGTGTGTTTCGCCGTGAGCCACCCGTTGCTTCCGCCACCGCCCAGGCAGGAACCACTATTTGGTTGAATATTTCCAGACCATCCTTGATTATTACCAAGGTAAGTGATACCAGTTGTATTGAACCAGTTTTCACCCAAACAACTTGCGGCGCTGTTGGTGGAGCCAAGAGTTGTCCAATTGTTACCGCCATCAGTTGAATATTGGAAAGATGCACCGTCAAACCTTCTTTCAACTTCCCAAAAAACTTTAAACGAAACCTGGGGATTCTGAAGATTCGAAAAATCAAAACAAGGGCTTTGCAACCAGGATGATTCTCCGTTATTATAAAAAGAGTTGGTTAACCCGCCTGCCACCCAGCATTTGTTTCCACCACCTGCGCCTGTAATAACAGGCTTCGACGGAGTGCCCCATGCCCAATCGGAACTGGTTCCTCCGGTTGTCCAGTTACCGGCATTGGCTTCAAAGGTTTCTAAATATGGAAATGCACTGATGCATTGTGCTGTAGCAGTTCCAAAAAAACCAAATACAATTAAAGATGATATGATAAATAATCGGGGCACGGAACTGCGAAAGTAAATTGAATCAACTTACCTCAACATGTCCGTAAGAGAACGTAAAAGTTAATTTACGAACCGCGATACGTAGAATAACCAAAAGGATTGAGCAGCAAAGGAATATGGTAATGCTCAGGCGAGGTGATCTCAAAAATTATTTCTACGTACGGATAAAATGTTTTGATCAGTTCTTTATCAAAGTAATCCTTCGTTGCAAAACGCATTTTATAAATGCCCGTCTGCAAAACAATCTCGTCCTTCAGCAGATCAGGAATTCTGCCATCAGAATTGGTAACTCCCCTTGCAACCAGTTGCCATTCATCATTGCTCCCGCTATACAGATCTATTACTACACCAACAGCAGGACGGCCTTTAGTTGTATCTAAAATATGTGTGGTTAACTGGCTCATATGTTTCGTTTAAGTAGTTTATCCAGCCTGATCCTGGTTATCTGCATCTGCTGGTCTGCTGCAATTTTAATCTCTTCACTTGCATCGTTCGTCAATCTCTCCTGCAAAAGAATCAGCATCTCTTCTGCAGACTTCCCCGTTGCACACACTATGAATATATATCCAAACTTCTGTTCATACTGTTGATTGCCTTCTGACAATTGCTTCAACACTTCTTCAGAAGCAGCATTCACACCCTCCTGCTCACCACTTGCCCACTGAGCCGTAGATGCGAACTTCTTCTTCAACGAATTTATATCACCAATTTTCGGATGATGAGTAAATGCTTCCCGCCAGTCAGCTTCACTGCACTCATACCATTTGTCCTCTGCATCTTCCATTAGATCAACATAGTCTTCCACAGGAAAAACTTCCAGCATCTTGTTCACCCATGTTGTAGAACCACAACATTTAAACAGTTCTTCTTTCAACTGCTCTTTCGGAAGATGATTTAAATCCTGTATAGTCATGTGAATTTTTTTCTTGACCAGAAGCCTGTGCTACTATGTAACTTCCGTTGCGTCGCACTCTTGTACTTTCTGTTCGTTGTTCGACAATTACGAGCCGCCAATAGCCAGCTACTTTTGAATCCTTCCCCAACACCTCATCCTGCTTACACCACCATCAGGAAAGATCGTTAATCGTACATGCGTGAACGCTTCTGTGCTTTCACTCTTAAACTCATGCTCGTGATCTGCCTGCAATTTCGATTGCGATAAAATAGTACTCCACTTAGCCTCCCAGAAATTATAGTCACTATCATCACCCTCAACTACACAACCTTCTACCATGCAACTATCGGGATAATTTCCTTTAAAGTGACAAGTATCAATCAACAACTCATCAATCACTCCTTTGTGCGCCAATCGTACAATCACCCAATCACGATTATTGGGAGTTCTGTTTCTCTTTGTCTCCCATCCATCACCCATATTCACTCCGCGTCCAGGCATGATCAGATTATCCATGTGAGAAAAGAACATATCGTTGCAAAGAATTGATTTCGCCCCGTTCACTGCAGCAGCAAGATCGATGCGATCATGTTCTTTAATAAGGCTCCAGTCTTTAAACACTTCGCCATACACTTTCAATCGTGCCACTCCACCATCTGGATAAATATGCAGCTTCAAATGCGTGTAAATTTCTCTATCAGCAATTTCATAAAAGTTTTGCGAGCCAGGTTGCAATGGTGACTTAGGCAATATCTCTTTCCATTCCGCTTTTTCCCAATCTCCGTCCTTTACGTAAGCTGCTTCTATCGATGCATTTGGAGGATGATTGCCAAGAAAATAATTCGTGTCAATATCAACACCATGAATTTTACCTGAAGTGGCAAGCTGGACAATACACCAGTCATGGCCTGGTGTTCTTTTCCTGCGGCTTTCCCAGCCATCCATCCACTTACCACGATCAGTGTATTTATCAGTAATAAAAATTCCTCTTCCCGGTTTGATGAGATTTTCTTTCTCTGCAAAAAAATCATCAGTTGCATAAAGCACTTTTCCGCCGAGGCGTTCCGCAGCAAGATCGGTGAGTTGAGTAAATGATGGCTGCGTGGTTTCGTTAGTCATTAAGAATGATTTTGCCTTTATTCAAATGTATAAAGTTTCCTCGTCCAACTAGGTTATCCGTGTAAGCATTGTCGTACACTTTCTTTCCTGCCATGTAAGTTTGTTCTACAATGCCGTATAATTGTTCATACAGATATGGGGTGATCTTATGCCGGTGATGGATCAACTCTTCAGCAACAGTAAATGATCTTTTCTCATCCCAAATCACCAGGTCGGCATCATATCCTTTAGCGATAACACCTTTATTCAATCGTGGAAGTTTTGCTGAGTTGGAGCATAGCCATCTTGCTACATCCTGGATATCGCAGGCTTGTTTCTTCGCTGCCGTCCATAAAACGGGTAAAGCAAACTGGATAGATGAAATACCTCCCCATGCTTTCATTAAGTCACCTGCAGATAATTGCTTCATCCCAGGTGGTGCAGGCGAATGATCAGTTGCCACAAAATCTATAATACCATCTTTCAAAGCCTGCCATAACTTTTCGTTGTTTTCTTTTTCTCTTATAGGAGGAGCACACTTGTATTCGGTTCTTCCATCCGGAATTTGTTCTGCATTAAAATAGAGATAATGCTGGGCTGTTTCAACTGTTAGCGGTAATCCTTTTCCTTTTGCCTTTGCAATTTGATCAATTGAATCAGCAGAAGAAAGATGTACAATATGTGTTCTGCAATTGAACTTCTCGCACAATCTTATCATCATCGCAATTGCATCATCTTCCCATTTTTTAGGACGAGATGATACATAGTTAGTGTAAGACCTCTCCCCTAACCCCTCTCCCAAAGAGAGGGGAACCGATAATTCACAATGTACCAGCAGCGGCAGATCATACCTGGCTATAATCGGCATCACTTTTCTCAGATCATCTTCAGTAACATTAGGGAACTCATCAATCCCTGAGTGTGTAAGGAAGGCTTTAAATCCCAACACGCCTCTTTCAATGAGCGGCTCAATTTCATTAAGATTTCCCGGGATAACTCCACCCCAGAAGCCTACATTAGTATGCAACTTATCATGTGCCGCCTGGAGTTTCCGATCAAATGCATGTACAGTTGTAGTTACAGGAGAACTGTTTAGCGGCATATCCACTACAGTAGTGACGCCGCCTGCAATAGCAGCTTTGGTTGCAGTTTCAAAACCTTCCCATTCAGTTCTGCCCGGCTCATTAATATGTACATGCGGATCAACTACACCAGCCATCAATATTTTATCACCCACATCGATGCGTTCGACTTGTATCGATTCCGGTAGCTGATCAACCACATCTTCAATCTTTCCATTACCGATCAATACATATGCATCTTTCAATCCTCCAGGAGTAATTGTTCTTCGGCTATGTATCGCTAAGTCTGCCATGGCTTAAACATCTAAAATAAAAACTAATCCCTACAT
Source organism: Bacteroidota bacterium (assembly GCA_023429825.1). Taxonomy (GTDB): domain Bacteria; phylum Bacteroidota; class Bacteroidia; order Chitinophagales; family Chitinophagaceae; genus JAEZDC01. The sequence continues at coordinate 13,290 of JAEZDC010000037.1, forward strand.
TAGAGTTTATTCTAACCAAACTAACAATGGTAGGCATCATTCTGTTCTCTCTTCTTGGATTCATCCTCTTAATGATGCTATTTATTGAGCATAAGTTTCCATCGGTTCTCAAAAACACAAAACATTCTGACGAAGAAGCGTTTCACGATAAAATCGAACTGTCACGGGGATATATATACGCAGCCATCGTGCTAACCATCATCACCATTATTGCAGCGTTATACCTGATGGTGAAAGACACACCGTACGCTGGTCATATCATGGAGTGGCTTAACATCCTGGTGAGGGTGATGCATGTAACCTTCGGCATTGCCTGGATAGGAGCTTCATTTTATTTCGTTTGGTTAGAGAACGCATTGAACCGAAAAGAAGGTGTGCGGGATGAATTGGCAGGAAACCTATGGGCTATTCATGGAGGCGGATTTTATTACCTGGAAAAATATAAAGTAGCGCCGCAACAAATTCCAAAGCAATTGCATTGGTTCAAGTATGAAGCTTACTTCACATGGCTCTCCGGCTTTTGCATGTTGTTCATCGTGTATTACTTTAATGC
>JAEZDC010000038.1 GCA_023429825.1 Bacteroidota bacterium
CCTAAGCACTTCCTCCAGATTACTATTGGAGGTGCCCATGTAAAATGAAAAATTCGCCAGGGAAGTTTGCGCTGCAATACTATACTTGTTCTCCAGCAATTCCTGGGTAAAGACAGGAGGGATAGTATTAGGCATCTCCATGAAACTTGTTACACCCCCCGCCACGGCAGCCTTAGATTCTGTATAAATACTTGCTTTATGGGTTAGGCCCGGCTCTCTGAAATGCACCTGGTCATCTATTACCCCTGGCAATAAAAACTGGTCGCTACCATTAATTTCAATTGCACCTGCAGCTGAAATATTATTCCCGATCTTTTCGATCCTTCCAGCTTTTAGCAGGACATCGCCAAATATCTTCTTCCCTTCATTTACAATACAGGTACTCTTGATAACGTAAGTATTCATGATCTGCAAAGTAAATCTCTTTCCTCATTTATTATTCTGATCAAAAATTCGGGTTGTTCTTACATAACGGCTCATATAATAATCATTAACAGGAGATATGGTGACGCCATATTGCTTGCCTGAAGTGGAGTGAATGAATTCCAGTTTTTTATTTTGATTGAAAACGATAATCCCCATATGACCTATGTGCTTCTCTGTACTGTCTGTGCCAGTAAAGAGAATGAGATCTCCGGGTTTTGCAGAATCAAGATCAACCGTTTTGCCCACAAAGGTGAAATCTATTGAAGATCGTGGCACCTTAATATCGAAATGACTAAATACATAGGTAATAAAACCTGAACAGTCAAAGCCATATTCAGGGTTTGTAGAACCATATTTGTATTTAACGCCGATCAATGTTTTTGCAAAGGCAATAACTTCTTGTGGGGTCACTTTCCCGGTGTTTATGTGCGTCTCACTTATAACGAGGGAAGAGGTGTCTTCCTTAACCATCAAAGAGTCAGACTTCCCGATACTATCGAGTAGGAGGGGAATCGAATCTTCAATATTCGCCGTGTCTTCTGATTGACTATTATCAGGCAGGTTGTTGCAGCTCCCAAAAAGAAGTACCAGGCCTAATTTAAAAAGAAACCTCATGTTGAAGGTGATTTCATCATCGGTGAGCACAATTTTCGGGCTAACTTTGCCGCCGAATTCAACTTTCAGAAACTAAAAGTCATACGATGAATTACCGGATAGAAAAGGATACGATGGGTGAAGTAAGTGTACCATCCGATGTGTATTGGGGAGCTCAAACACAACGAAGTATTGAAAATTTTAAGATTGCACAAGACATCAATAAGATGCCTAAGGAGATCATAAAAGCGTTTGCATATCTGAAAAAGGCTGCTGCGTTAGCCAATAGTGAATTGGGAGTTTTGCCAGCTGATAAGAAGGATCTGATCGCACGGGTTTGCGATGAAATACTTGAAGGAAAACTCGATGACCAGTTTCCATTGGTAGTATGGCAAACAGGTAGCGGTACTCAAAGTAATATGAACATTAATGAAGTAGTAGCTTACAGGGCACATGTCATTAAGGGTGGCACCCTGGAGGATAAGGAAAAAGTGATCCATCCTAACGATGATGTAAATAAATCGCAATCATCTAATGATACTTTCCCTACAGCAATGCATATTGCTGCATACAAAATGCTAATAGAAACGACTATCCCGGGAATTGAAAAATTGCGAAACACATTGGCTGAAAAAAGTAGAGCTTTCATGAACGTGGTGAAGATCGGTAGAACGCATTTTATGGATGCTACGCCGCTTACTTTAGGCCAGGAATTCAGTGGATATGTTTCACAACTGGATCATGGCTTGAAAGCTATCAGGAATACTTTATCGCACCTGAGCGAACTGGCATTGGGAGGAACGGCGGTAGGTACTGGTATCAATACACCTAAAGGCTACTCAGAACTGGTTGCTAAGAAAATTGCTGAACTTACAGATCTGCCTTTCATCACTGCAGAAAATAAATTTGAATCCTTAGCTGCGCATGATGCTATTGTAGAAGCACATGGCGCATTAAAAACCGTAGCGGTAAGTCTTATGAAGATCGCAAATGATATCCGGATGCTTTCTTCTGGCCCGAGAAGTGGGATTGGTGAAATATTTATCCCGGATAATGAACCGGGATCGTCGATAATGCCTGGTAAAGTTAACCCAACACAATGTGAAGCCCTTACCATGATCGCAGCACAGGTGCTTGGTAATGATGTAGCTATCAATATCGGAGGCGCTACAGGCCATTTTGAATTGAATGTGTTCAAACCGATGATGATCTATAACTTCCTTCATTCTGCAAGACTGATCGGTGAAGGATGTATTTCATTCAATGACAAATGTGCCGTTGGAATAGAGCCTATTGAAGCCAACATTAAAAAGCACGTTGATAATAGTTTAATGCTAGTGACTTCACTCAACACAAAGATTGGCTACTACAAAGCTGCAGAAATAGCTCAGAAAGCTCATAAAGAGGGAACTACACTCAAAGAAATGGCAGTTAAATTAGGCTATGTTACCCCAGAGGAGTTTGATGAATGGGTAATACCCGGAAATATGGTGGGTGAGATAAAGTAAATTGTTCTTATTAAGCCGGAGATATTTCTCCGGCTTTCTCATAAATACCTTAAATCTGGTATTGCAAGAGTCGATATTAATGACAATATTTGTTGACTCCCGTTAATATGAAAACGATCATTCTTCGAACTGCAGTAGCATTTGTGCTATTAATAGCTATAATGCTCACCGCTTGTTATCTCGCTAAAGTGCAACAACCTAATACTATTTCTGTACCTGCAGCAAACAAGTAGGCAGCGTTATCTTCATCCTAAAACTCTTCTGTGGCACAATATTTACTACTAATTGGCATTTATAAGTCTTATGAAGCGTTTATTATTTATCCTTTTTCCGCTGGCTGTACTTTGGACAAGTTGCTCAAAAGAAGAAAGTTTTGAAAGCGGAGCTAATGCTGCAGGTTTAGCAACAGGCACACTCACAGATACTCTAGGTAATTGCCAGCCTATTACTATAAAAGGCAGTTATAAAGTGGATTCAACGCTCAATGACAGCAATTATATAACGGTTCAGGTTAATGTTACCAGTACAGGCCAATACAAAATATCTACGGACATTGTAAATGGATTTTCCTTCAGAGATTCTGGTGTTTTTACGAGTACAGGGATATTTATAGTAAAATTAAAGGGTACCGGAAAGCCTATTCTTCCAACGAACTCGAGTTTTGAAGTACGATTTGGGACAGCAGCCTGTTTATTCAGTATTCCTGTTAGCGGAACCGTTAGTGGGGGAGGAGTGAATGGCGCAGACACAGCTTGGCAGTTTGATGAAACTACACTACACTTTAATGGAATGGTAGATTCTGCTGCAGTGCGAAATGTGAGTGGAGTAAACATCTTGGGCATCGCCGGATCCACAAAGGCTACGGGCGACAGCTCTTTATTCATCACGGTTATTATGCCTTCTAATACTGTTACTCCTGGCACCTATTCAACCACGAACGGAATGGTGACCTTCACCTTCACTAATGCCACAGGCTCACCAATTTACCAGGGAAACCAAAGCAATGGCTCAGCACTTACACTAATTATTAGCAGTTACGATCCGAATACCAAAGTCTTGGAGGCTACTTTTAGCGGAACTGTAAAAGATGCTGCTAATACTTCTAAATCTCTCTCTTCGGGTAGGCTGAAATTACAGGTACTATAATTCAGATCAGCTTAGTAATTACCTTGGGAATTCAACCTTTCAGTTATTACACGATAAAGCTGACGTGATGAATTTATAGCTTTGAAAGCAGTAAATTGCGTCTGCTAATAAAACCAAGATTAAATGAATACGGTAATCGTCCCTGTAGATTTTTCTGAAACCTCACTCAATGCTGCACGATATGCAGCCCAATTGCTGGTAGGGCATTATGGAGTAACTATCATTTTTTACCATCATTACTCAAAAGCTTCTGAAGCTAATGAAGCTGCAGACAAACTGCAGGAGTTGAAGGAAGAACTGATGAGTCAGCATATCGTTAAAATGGATACCCTGGCTTTTCATGGAGATGACTTTGTTGAGGATCTTAGTAAAGCTGTTCGCCATAGAAAGGCAGACCTGGTGATAATGGGTATTACCGGTAGGTCAGCACTGGCACAAATATTAATTGGCAGCAACACTTTAAAGTTCGCTGAAACTAAAACGTGCCCGATCCTTATTGTTCCAGAGAAAGCATCTTACAAAGAACTCAGGAATGTGATGTTGGCTTCTGATTTTAAAAATGTATTCAATACAATACCTTCTGCACCTATCAAAGATTTTCTGAAGACTTTCAGGCCGCAATTGCATGTGGTTAATGTGGATCCGGAGCATTATGTGGCATTGACAGAAAGCTATCAAAAGGAAGTTTCAGATTTTGAGCAGATGTTCAGTGAATTAAAGCCGGAGTTTTATTTCATGCGATTATTTGATGTAGATGAAGCGCTGAATATGTTTGCAGAAAGTAAGAACATAGATCTAATCATTACTATTCATAAGCAACATTCGTTCTTTGATAAACTTTTCACTGGTCGTGGACAAACCACAAGGCTCAGCTATCAAAGCAATGTCCCTGTATTAGTGGTGCATGAATAATTAGTCAGCAATAGCGGGCTTCCTTAGTAAGGCTGCAAACATCGTATCTGCTTTTTTATCGTAACCTTTTATTAATTCCATTTTGACAATGTCAAGATGGAATTTTTCTTTTAGAGCGTTTACTATTTCTTCATTCTCTTGCTTGAATACCGAACAAGTGATATACAGGAAATGTCCTTGAATATTCATGTGTTGCAGTGCATTGAAAGCTATTTGCTTTTGCAAAGCCGCGTATTCACTGATTCTTCTCGGATCAAAGAAAGTTAATTGCTCAGGCGTTCTGCCCCACGTACCGGAACCTGTACAAGGTGCATCGCAAATGATAAGATCAAATTTGGTGTGTAATGCAGCTGCTGCATTCGTTTCGTTATCGGTTACATCCAATACAAGGCTTCTATACCGATCTATGCCGGCTTGAGTAAAACGCTTTTCAAGGTTGTGGATTATAGAAGGCCGGATATCACTGGCAGTAATTTCAATCGGTGATAAGTGATCATATGCTAAAAGGGATTTGCCCCCGCTTGCCGCACAGCAATCCCATATCTTGAGAGTTTTGTGGCTTTGGTTAATTGGAAAGAAATCAGCAATTCGTTGTGAAGACAGATCCTGCACCACAACGTCTTTATTGAGGACCACCACATTTTCAATCTTCGTAGCGTTTGGAAGAGTAACGCAGTCTTTGGTAATTTCAAATGCAATTCCTGCCTCAATCAAACGCTGTTTTACTTTACTTTCCTTTGCAGGCCTAATCCGCAAGTATAAGTTCGGCTGTATCAGATGCGAGATCGTAAAAGCTTTATTATTTATTTGTTCACTCAACTCATTTTGCCAGGTGAAGATCTCCTTCTCATCAAAAGAATAAACAGAGCTTACAAAGTTGACTCTTTGTAAAAGGTCGTCAGTCCAGTTCTTTATCCACCCGTCTGAATATATTTCCTTCCAGTGCCCGGGCTCATTTTGACACAAGTATATTCCTGTTTTAATTTTCTCATTTAATGGAATATCCTTTAATGATTTCCCTAACCGGTAATAACAATAGCATGCATTTGTAATTGCTTTTCTATCTTTTGAACCAAACTTTTTATTGGATGAAAGATATTGTTTGATGAAATGGTGGAAGGGGATATGACCATCATAAGAACTAATGATTGTATTTGCATTTTGTATATACTGATTTGAGAATCCCACTTTATCAAAAATAAAAAGCCCCCATGGTTTTGGAGGCTTTATTTGCAAATAGTTTACCTACTGATAATAATATGTGGAGGTAGCATTTAATGGAACAGGTGAAAGCGACAGCTGTATTACTATGGTCGCACTTGCCGGGGTATTATCCGTTCGATACGTAATGGTAAAAGTAGAAGTGCTGCTTGTAGGTGTCGACGTGCTCATGTCTATGTCTTCTACTTTATTAAAATTATTCGGGCCTGCCTGCATATCAAGACCTGTTATTACTGCTTCTTCACCGAGTTGCAGTGGAGATGTTTTGTTATCATATGAATATTTTGTTTCATTTTCCAACACAGGTGTTGTGCCGGATATATCATAATATTTCACATTAGTAATGTTTCCGTTACCGTCATAGGCGTACGTGTTTTCTATATCGGGAGAATAAGAGCCGCCGCTGAATTGAAAGAACTTAGCTGACGTTATTTTTCCGTTCGTATAAGTAATCGCCACGCTGTCTTTATCCGTATTGTTTGTCAACCTTATTAGATGAGAAATACTGGAACCGTTGTAGAAAACGTCTGTTATTGTGCTATCCCATCTTGATAAAAGAAAGTCATATGCGCTATCAACTATTCTAGTAATCTTGCCTTGGCTGTTCCTGATATAATGCCCTCTTTTATCTTCATCGAGTGTCAACAAGCTGCCCGCTAAAGTATATTTTACCAATTTTTTGTTCGAATCGTAAGTAAAGTTTTCAACTACTGAATCTGTGCTTCCAAGCTGGTTTACTCTTTTCACTAAAGTAGCTCCAGAAGAGTTTCCTCCGCCTGTACCACCCCCCGTTCCTCCACCTCCTGGTGTTCCACCGGTTTCAATGCTCAGTTCTTTTTGACACGCAACAAAAAATAGTAATGAAGCGAATACAGCAGTTAATTTTATTGGTTTCATATAATTCATAGATTCAATTGGAAGCAAAAAGCTGCTTACGCAGCTTTGTTTATAATTCTAATAAAGTCTTTACAGGGTCTTTTCCGAACAATAATAACTCAGGATTTTCCAATAATTCTTTCACTCTCACTAAGAAACTTACGCTTTCTCTGCCATCAATAATTCTGTGATCATAACTTAAAGCCAGGTACATCATTGGTTTGATCACCACTAGTCCATTAACAGCCATTGGCCTTTCCTGTATTTTATGCATCCCAAGAATAGCACTTTGAGGAATATTAATTATCGGCGTACTCATTAAACTTCCAAAAACACCACCATTGGTAATGGTGAATGTTCCTCCCTGGAGGTCTTCTGTAGTAAGTTTGCTATCTCTTGCTTTTCCTGCCAGTTCGATCACTTTCTTCTCTATCTCAGCCATACTCAAACTCTCAACATTCCTCATCACCGGAACTGTTAACCCTCTTGGCGTACTTACTGCAATGCTAATGTCAGCATAATCATGATATACCAACTCATCTCCATCAATATATGCATTTACACTCGGCCACTCGCTTAATGCGATAGCGCAGGCTTTTGCAAAAAAACTCATGAAGCCTAGGTTAACACCATGAGCTTTGTTAAAAGCATCTTTGTTTTGCTTACGTATATCCATGATCCTGCTCATATCCACCTCGTTAAAAGTGGTGAGCATCGCCGTGGTATTCTTTGCTTCGACCAATCTCCGGCTGATCGTTTTGCGAAGATTGCTCATCCTTTCCCTTCTTTCATTCCTGCTGAATAACTGCTGCCCTTCAAAGCTTTTTTTACCTGGGTGAGAAAGCGCTTCTAATACATCATGTTTCATGATCTTACCTCCGATACCACTTGGAGTAATAGAAGTAGGATCAACTTTTTTATCCGCAATTATCGCACTGGCAACCGGCGTAGCTTTTACATCGTTGGGAACAGCTGTTACAGGTGCTTCGTTATTTGCAGGTTTATTTTCTGGTTGTGGTTTAGCTTCTTCTTTTGGCGTTGAAGCCGGCTTTGCAGCTGTTTCATCAATATTACAAAGTATACTTCCTATGTTCAGTGTATCTCCCTCCTTCGCCACTGTTTTTAAAATGCCGGCTTGTTCGGCATTCACCTCAAAAGTTGCTTTTTCACTTTCAAGTTCAGCTATTACTTCATCACGGTCAACATATTCGCCATCCTTCTTCACCCATTTAAGAAGCGTTACTTCACTAATCGATTCACCAACTGTAGGAACTTTTATTTCGATCATAATTATTTATTGTACTCAGAACGTTGCAAATATAATTTCTTAGATGCCAAATGCCGTTTCGATGATCTCATCCTGTTCTTGCTTATGCACTTTTGCATATCCAGTTGCAGTGGAAGCACTCGGATGACGACTAATGATACCAAAATTGATGCTCTTCAAATTCATCTGGAGGAACCATGCAGCTCCCATGTTCAATGGTTCTTCCTGCACCCAGAACCAGGTAGCTTTACTATATTTTTTGTACAGGTCCTGTAATTGGTTTTCAGGTAGCGGATATAATTGCTCCACACGAATGATCGCTGTATTCGTTGCGTTGTCTTTCACTTTTCTTTCCAACAGTTCAAAGAATAATTTACCTGAACAGAATAAAACTTTAGTTATAGATACCGCATCCTGCACGGTAATATCATCTATCACTTCCTTAAAACCACCTTGCGTGAATTCTGAAATATGGCTATAGCTTCCCTGATGCCTTAGATAAGCCTTAGGAGAGAAGTTGATCAATGGTTTTCTGAAAGGCCATGCCAGTTGTCTTCTCATTGCATGGAAAAAATTCGCCGCTGTGGTGATATTCGTTACTACTATATTCAACTCAGCACTCATTTGTAAAAAGCGTTCTAATCTTGCACTGCTATGTTCTGGACCTTGTCCTTCATAACCATGCGGTAATAACATCACTACACCATTCATGCGGTTCCATTTTTGCTCACCGGCAACAATGAATTGATCGATCATGGTTTGTGCGCCATTAGCAAAATCACCGAACTGCGCTTCCCATATCACCAATGCATGTGGATTCGCCATAGAATATCCGTACTCGAACCCAAGTACAGCATATTCACTTAAAAGAGAATTATAGATCAAAAATCTTCCCTGCTCTTTCTGAAAATGATTCAGGCGATTATAACCTTTATCGCTTTGCTCATCACGAATGATCGCATGGCGGTGCGAGAAAGTTCCTCTCTTCACATCCTGCCCACTCATCCTTACCACATTACCTTCAACTAGAACAGAACTGTAGGCAAGCAATTCGCCGGTTGCCCAATCTACCTTGCTCTCAGTTTCAAACAGCTTTATTTTATCCTGTAATAATTTTTCAACTTTCTTTAAAGGCTTGATATCTGCAGGCCATTCCATCAACCCCTTAAATAATCTTTTGAATTCATCTTCGCTGATGGCCGTAACAGGTGATTGTTCAAAATCCTTATCCGTCGCTTTTCTTAAACTTCTCCACCATTCTTCTGGCTGTTGATATTTATACGGAAGTGGGTTTTGCTTGATATCGTCTAATCTTTCCTGGAGGTCATTCCAGAATTTTTTCTCCATATCCTTCGCCATCTCTTTTGCATCCGTCTCGCCATTCTCCATCAAATATTGGGTATATACTTCTCTGGGATTTTGATGTTTTTCAATCAACGAATAAAGATGTGGCTGAGTATATTTTGGATCATCACCCTCGTTATGGCCATGACGGCGATAACACAACATATCTATGAAAATATCCTGGTTGAATTTCTGGCGATACTCAGTTGCGATCTCTACTGCTTTTACCACCGCTTCGGCATCATCACCATTTATGTGCAATACAGGAGCTTGTATCATTGATGCAACGGAAGTAGAGTAATCCGAACTTCTGGCGTCATCAAAATCAGTTGTAAAACCAATCTGATTATTGATAACGAAATGAATCGTTCCCCCAACGTAAAAGCCACGCAACAAACTCATTTGTATCACCTCGTATACTACACCCTGGCCGGCAATAGATGCATCACCATGGATCAAAATCGGTAATACTTTATCGTAATCATGCTCGTATAATACATCAGCTTTTGCTCTTGCAAAACCAAGCACAACAGGATCAACCGCTTCTAAATGCGAAGGATTCGGAGATAACTTCAAATGAATTTGTTTTCCATTAGCTGTATCCACCATACTTCCGAAACCCATATGATATTTCACATCACCGCTACCCATAGTGGTATCTGGTGTAGCCGTGCCCTCAAACTCACTGAATATTTGTTCGTAAGTTTTACCAAGAATATTGGCGAGCACATTCAGCCTTCCGCGGTGTGCCATGCCTATCACTACCTCTTCTACATTATTATCGGCAGCCGTTGTAATAATAGCATCTAATGCAGCAATGGCGCTTTCACCACCTTCAAGTGAAAAACGCTTCTGACCAATATATTTTGTGTGAAGGAATTTCTCGAAAATTACACCCTGGTTCAACTTCTCCAGTATCCTTCTCTTCTTATCAAGTGAAATAGATTGATACAATCTTTCTTCGACCGCTTTCTCCAGCCACTCACATTTTTCAGGATCATTGATGTAGGTGTATTCTGTACCAACGCTACCACAATATACTTTCTGTAGTTTGCTAATGATATCGTGCAATGTTCCGTTGGGTAATCCAATGAAAGTGCCTGAAGCAAATGACACCTTAAGATCTGCATCACTCAATCCAAAATATTTCAGGTCAAGGTTTGCTTTTCTATCTTTTCTCGGACGAATCGGGTTTGTTCTTGCTATTAAATGCCCTTTCTTGCGATAAGCTTGTATTAACTTATAGACTGCAAATTCTTTTGTGAGGTCCGCAGCAGAGCCACTCACAGCTTTAGACGGAGCAGCTGCAACATGACCATTTGCGTTCGAGATCGCAAAATCAAAACCTTCAAAAAACTTTTTCAGTTCAGGATCAACGCTTTCCGGGTTTTTCACAAATTCCTGGTACAGGTTTTCAATAAAAGCCGGGTGTGAGTTAGTTATGTAGGAGAAATCCTTCATGTTGTGGCTTACAGATTTTAAAATTTCGGCAAATATCGGCTTATTAGAGTGTATTTTAATGATACCAGCAGCATCTTTTCATAGCATCTTCGTTGCGTCGCAATCACTTCATCTTTCACACTATGGGCAACTGATTTTCACGAAAGAGCGCAAAGAAAATATAGTTGCAAAGCAGTGCGACGTTGCACCATGGCGTCTTTGTGAGAGACTTGCTGAATAAAGTGCTGAACGTACAAGTGAGTGACACAACGAAGCTAAATAGCGTATCCGCAGCTTGTAAATCATTAAAAAACCTTAACAAATGGAGTTTTTTTGAGTAAAATTTCGATTTTCCGTTGCAAGCCCTTACTTTTGCCGTCCTGAAAAATCAGGATGATAAATAGTTAAAGATGGCAAACCATAAAGCTACAAAGAAAGATGTGAGACAAGCTGCAAAGCGCAGAGATCGTAACCGTTACTATGGCAAAACTACACGTAATGCCATTCGTGACCTGAAAGCTTCTGAAGGAGCTGCTTACGGTGAAGCATTGCCTAACGTTGTTTCTATGATCGATAAGTTAGCTAAGAGAGGTGTGATACATAAGAACAAAGCTGCCAATTTAAAGAGCAAGCTGGCTAAGAAAGCAAAAGCAACTGCATAATTAAGTAGTTAGGTATATTTTTTCCCGCTAATGAAAGTTGGCGGGTTTTTTTATTTCAAAAATTCAATGACCAAGCGGTTTATGCTGTTATCAGCCGCTTCATAATGAATTGTTCCAATATGAATATGAATGATTCTCTTTACGATTGATAGCCCCAGGCCAAAACCTCTTTTTCCCATTGCATTTTCTCCGCGGAAGAAAGGAATGAACAGCCTACTTTTTTCGTCATTCGCTATTTGAGGTCCTGTATTTTCAAAATTGAGCCTGATGAAATCGGGAGATGCTTCCATGGTAATACTGATCTTTTTGTCATCAGAATATTGGTAAGCATTTTTTACAAGGTTTCTAAAGGCCGATTTTAAAAGGGCGTCATTTCCTTTTACCATTAACTCTTCTTCCGATTCAGGAAGTTGTAAAAATTCGAAAGTGATATATGCGTCTGGTAATACTCGTTTGAATTCTGCAATGATTTCATACACCAACTCATCCACTCTTACTATGGGCCACTCTACTGCAGATGCAGAAAGTTTTTCGAATTGAGAAAGCGTAAGTAAAGAGTTGGTGAGGTCGATCATTTCCTGTTGATCTTCTTTCAAAGACCTGAGTACCGTTTTACATTCGTCTGCAGTAAGATCTTGCCCTAGGGCGGCTTCTGTTTGTGCCAGCATACTGGCAAGCGGCGTTCTTAGTTCATGGGAGGCATGGTGCACAAAGCTTCGTTGGATATTGAAAGCATTTTCCAGCCTGTTCAGCATATTATTGAAACTCCTGGCGATCTGGTTCAGCTCATCTTTATTTTTACTGATAGGTACTCTTTCGGTTAGGTTTTTATCAGAGATATTTTCAATCTGGTCACTAAGTGTTGCAATCGGTTTTATTAATTGGCCTACGAAGATGAACGACAGAATACCGGTAACGATTACCCCTCCCAGGAATACGAAAAATAAGATATAGCTGAGGTTGTCTACTTTTCTAATGCCTACTCTGTCATTCGCTAACGAAATAAGGTAAACGCTATCCCCCGGGATGAATTTTATAACGCCTTCTTTTCCACGAAATGAAAAATATTGCTCTTCGTCGGTTTTTGCTTTTTCAAGTAGTTCCCGTGATATTTTATCGGCATTTGATGTATCCGGGAAGCGGTATAAAGTTTTATACGTACTGTTCAATATGAAATCTTCTTCTTCGTATAAAAGCCTGCCAGAAGGATGTGATACTTGTTGAATAAAAGAATCGGTATATGTATTCTTATAATGCAATTGGTACATTTGCATTGCCTGCTGATCAAGCCTACGATAGAAATCCTCTTTACGGTAGCTGTAGTATAAAAAATAAATGGTGACCATCGACACTGATAAGATAATGGCCACCAAAAAGGTTAAGAGTAATGCAAACCGTAGCTTTATGTTCATCCTATAGGTGTTTCTTTTACATAGTATCCAAAGCCGGGTTTAGTGTGAATGAGTTTTGTTTCAAATGGTTTATCAATCTTATTTCTAAGGAAACTAATGTACACTTCAATCGTATTGGTACCGGTATCGAAGCTTAGGTCCCATACTTTTTCCAGTATATCAGTTTTGGAGATTACTTTTCCTTTGTTTCTTGATAACAATACAAGCAATGCAAATTCTTTTGCTGTAAGATTGATGATCTTACCAGCCCGTGTTACGGTTTTATTTTCCATATCAATTTCAAGGTCACCAACTACAATTTTCTCTGCTACATCATTGCCTGATTCTGATCGTTTAAGGAAGACTTTGATGCGGGCAAGAAGCTCATCAAAATGGAAAGGCTTGGTAACATAATCATCTGCTCCAAAATTAAATGCATCCATTTTGTCCTGTAACTCTCCTAAAGCAGTGAGCATAATAATCGGAACATTCTTGTTGATCTCCCTGAATTCTTTACATAATGCTAATCCGTTCTTGTATGGCAGGTTAATATCCAATACCACCAAAGCATAACTGTGTTGTTTAAATAACTTTTCGGCGATAAGCCCATCATAGGCAACATCGGTATGATATCCTTGCCGGGTAAGTTCCTCCTGGATTACCTGGCTTAACTTTGGCTCATCTTCAGCTAGTAGAATACGTAGATTATTTTCCATTATTTTGATACGCTTTCAAACACAAATTAATGAAAAAACTCATTTATTTTTTAAGCTTTTTTTTATTCGCTTTTAATCTTAGAGCCCAACTTATGATCACAGCTTTTGAGAGATCTAAAGCCAAAGAAACTACCACCTACAAGGAATGCATTGCGTACTACCAGCTACTGGCTAAAGCAAGTACAAATCTTCAGTTGAAAACATTTGGAAATACTGATGCGGGCTACCCGCTGCACCTGGTGATCTATAGCAGTGATAAAAGCTTTGAACCTGCCAAATGGCACAAAGGAAACAAAGTGGTCGTGATGATCAATAATGGCATTCACCCCGGCGAACCTGATGGTATAGACGCATCAATGATGTTTATGAGGGATGTCGTTCAGGGAAAAATAAAGACACACGCTAATGTGGTCTTCGCAGTCATCCCGGTTTACAATATAGGGGGAAGCCTCAACCGTAATAAATTTTCGAGGGTGAACCAGAATGGGCCGGATAGTTATGGATTTAGAGGAAATGCACAGAATCTCGATTTGAACCGCGACTTCACCAAATGCGATAGCCGTAATGCCAGAACTTTTATTGAGATATTCCAGTGGCTTGATCCGGATATATTTATCGATAATCATGTTAGTGATGGAGCCGATTACCAGCATACTATGACCTTATTAACCACGCAACACAATAAGTTAGGCGGGGAGATAGGTAAGTTTTTACATGATGTGTTTGAGCCTGCGTTATATAAAAGTATGGAGCAAAAAAAATGGCCCATGACGCCTTATGTGAATTTTGATGGAATGAACCCTGATAAAGGAATGACTGCTTTTTATGACCCTCCAAGATATAGCAGTGGTTATGCGGCTTTATTTCAAACGATAGGCTTTGTCCCTGAAACGCATATGTTGAAGCCGTACGCCGATAGGGTAAAAAGTACCTATGACCTTATGCATACAATTATTACTGTAGCTGGCCTGCATGCAAAAGCGATCAAAGAAAATAGAAAGGCATCGATAAAGGCGGTACAGCAACAAACGTCGTTTCCACTAACCTGGAAAGTTGATACGACTAAAACCGATAACATTACTTTCTTAGGTTATGAATCAGGAGATAAAAAAAGTGATGTCACAGGAATGGATAGAATGTTTTACGATAGATCAAAGCCTTACACAAAACGAGTTAAATACTTCAATTATTTTTTTGGTGATAAGGAAGTGCAGAAACCAAAAGCTTACATTATTCCGCAGGGATGGCACGAGGTGATTGATCTGTTGAAATTGAATAGCGTTACAATGCAGCGTCTTAATAAAGACTCTTTGATTGAAGTTGATGCATACAGGATAGAAGATTATAAAACAAGCCCACGTGCTTATGAAAAACATTATCGCCATTCTGATACGAAAGTGAGTAGCGGTAAACAGATAATTCAATTTTTGAAAGGAGATTATATTATTTATACTGGCCAGAGAGCGGATAGGTTTCTAGTTGAAGTTTTAGAGCCTACTGGTGATGATAGTTATTTTGCCTGGAACTTCTTTGATGCCATACTCCAACAGAAAGAAGGATACAGCAATTACAGGTGGGAAGATGTAGCTGCTGAATACCTACAGCAACAGCCTGGGTTAAGACAGCAGATGGAGGAAAAGAAAAAGGCTGATTCTAAGTTTGCTGCATCTGCCTCGGCGCAGCTTGATTTTGTATATAAGAATTCTCCTTATTATGAACCAGCACATTTAAGGTATCCGGTGTATAGATTGAATTGATTTTCTCGCAAAAGGGTTAGGGTGCCAAGCTGCTAACGTTGATGAATAGAGAATAGAAAGTACAAGTGTGCGACGCAACGGAAGCTTCATTACTATTCTGTTGCCGGCTACATAATTATTCTGATATTGGTTTGATGGCTTTATCTGTAGCTGGATGTGTGTAGATGGACTTCGCAATGAAAATACATGCGAAGATCACTGCAATGCTGAGGTACCCAACAAGGGGGTAGTTGTGGATCTTATGATCTGCACCTTCAATTACGATAAAACCTGCTATCAATGAAGCAAGCCCGGTGAACATTTGTTGAAAACTGCTATTAAAACTCATGAAACTTCCTCTTTGTTCAGGATGAACAACGTTGGTGATGATCGCTTGTGCAGGGATAGTTCTTCCAGTAGTCAATGCGAACCAGATACCTGTTACCATCAACACAAAATAATATTTAATAGGCGGCATATTGGTAATGAGAAAAACAGGAATGAGAGACACTACAGCAAAGATGTAAAAGATTTTATGCTTACCATATTTATCCGCGAGTTTCCCAATGAGCGGCGCTGAAAAAAAACTGCATATCCCGCCTACCATGTAAACAAGGTTTCGTTGGGTGGAAGTGAAGCCGACATTCAGCTCCATAAAAGGGTTCAAAAAAGGGATGATAAGAAAATGGCCGAGCATTAGTCCTCCGCTTAAGAATAGAGCTCGTCGTTGTTGTTTGTTAGTGAAAATGCTGTTCAGCAATTCCATAGGCTTTACTCTTTCTGCGGTTGCATCTAAATGCTTGTTCATGGCAGGAAGGTATTTACTGATAAACGGAATGATGACAGCGCCCAGCAACCCAATGAAAATAAACGGTGCATGCCAGCTGATGCCTTCTGCAAGGAATAATGCAAAAGGTACTCCTATAATGGATGCCACTGAAAAAGCAGAGATGAGAATTCCCATTGCCTGTCCACGCCGTTCATATGAAAAGGTATCTGCAACAATACTCAACACCTGAGCACCTATCAACCCGCCAAATAATCCTGCTATAATCCTTGCCAGCAATAAAAGAATATAGTTAGGAGCAATGCCGCAACAGATTGTCCCGATCACGAAACCAGTATAACCAAACAGCAGTATTTTTTTCCTGTCAAAGCGATCAACGAAAAACGCTGCGATCAATCCACTTACAAAAGCGCTTAAGCTGTACGATGCGACCACTATACTAAACTGCTGAGGATTGATCTTGAAATATGGCATAAGAAAATTCCCCAACGGCATCATCACCATAAAATCTAGGATGTGCGTAAAGTTGATGGCAGCCAGTATCAATAATATCACACGTTCTCTCCAATTCATAAAAGGAGAGCAAAGGTGCAATGTTTGGGCCAATAAAAAGCAGCTCATTATGAAGCTGCTTTCGAGTTACGTTATTTTCTAGCTCAATCTATTGGCCTTACCGATCCGCTCCCGGTAATTTTACTTCTTACATCAGCTTTTCCTTTGTATAGAACCGATCCGCTGCCAATCACTTTTGCACTCAGGTTTACATCTGCAAATACTCTTGCATCTCCGCTTCCGATAATGTCGATAGAGGTACTTTCTGTCATCAGGTTTTCTGCCCGGTAATTACCACTGCCCGCAATCTCAACATCAGCATCTTTGGTCTCTCCGCTCAGCGATGCGGTTCCGCTTCCTGCAATATCCACTTTCACTTTAGGCGTATTTACATTCAGCGCTACATCACCACTTCCAGAAATGTCAATTCTTAGCCTGCTACCACCATTGAATTTTCCAACGCCACTTACATCACCGCTGCCACTTACGTCGATAGCCTTTACATCATTCGTGCTTACATACACTTTCAACGGATTATTTGTTTTCAGGTTTACCCTGTTCTTTTGGCGGATCACCAGCCATCCATCTTCTTTGTCAGTAATGATGTATTTCAAAAGATTTTCATCAGCTTCCACTTTCACACCAAAGTCACCGGGTATCAACTCAACATCAATACTTCCTAAAACTTTTATTTTACTGGTAGGAGAGATATCTCTGGTTTCAGAACGTAAGTTCCCGTTTCCTTCCACTCTTTTTCCAAAACGGCGCTGGCAAGAAACCAATAATGTAAATGCACATAATACAATCAGGAGCTGTTTCATAAACAGAATTTTTGGTAACGGAAAGTTAGAGATTTTTAGGTAGCCAGCTGCATACCTCTGCTGATCTTCCGTTGCGTCGCACTCTTGTACGTTCTTATCTTCATTCAGCATTTAAGTTGCACATCATATTAAAGCTTCCTTCTTATCTTTCATTCATGAGAGTCATTTCGCTCAATATTGGTCAGCCGAAACCTTTTGCGTATAACGGCAAAGAAGGAGTTACGTCTATTTTCAAATCACCGGTAACAGGTGAGAGAAAAGTTTCGAAGGTTAATATTGAAGGCGATGCGCAAGGAGATCTTGTACATCATGGCGGAGAATTCAAAGCAGTTTATTCTTATGATCTAAGCTATTATCGTCACTGGAAGAATCTTTTGAACAGAGACGATTGGAGTTATGGATTGTTCGGAGAAAATCTTACTACCGAAGGTTTGACAGATGATAAAGTACATGTGGGAGATATCTACAAGATCGGTTCAGTTCATTTGAGAGCTGTGCAACCAAGGTTTCCGTGCTTTAAACTCAACATCAGGTTTGGGATAGATGATATGTTGCAACAGTTCATGCAGCAAGGAAAACATGGAATTTATTTCAGCGTGTCAGAAGAAGGAAGTTTACAAGCTGGCGATGAGATATCTTTAGTAGAAAGATCAAAACATAATATTACAATTGAGCAGTTGATAGTGGCCTATTACAACAAAGGAGAGGATAAAGATGTGGTGCAACAAATACTTGCTATTGATTTTTTACCTCCACGATTAAGAACAGCATTTGAATCTTACATAAAATAAAAAGGCTGAATTTTCAGCCTTTTATCTTTCTACTTTTATCTAAATCTTTCAGTATTAGTTTTACCAACTTCCACTGGCACCACCGCCACCACTGCTACCGCCACCAAATCCGCCGAAACCACCACCTCCAAAACCTCCGCCACCGAAACCACCACCTCCTCGTCCGCCTAACATAGAACCAAGGATCATCGGACCAAGCCAGTCACTTCCCCTGCGGGTCATCACATTACCACGTCGTCTTCCTCTTCCACCTCCACCTCGCCCGATCAGAAAAATAATAATGATCATTATAATGATGAACTTAAGAATGGATTTGCCGCCGACAACATTATCAGTTTTTCTTTCCCTTGGTTCGCGGTATTCACCTGCAGCAGCTTTACCCAAATTTTCAACAGCCTTCACCAGGCCATGATAATAATCTTCTTCTTTAAAACGAGGTGCGATATCTTTTCGGATAATTGTTCCTGCTATGGCATCAGGTATTGCTCCTTCCAAACCATATCCTACTTCTATCCTTATATCCCTGTCATCGATCGCAGCCAGGATGAGAATTCCGTTATTTCTTTTCGCAGAGCCGATGCCCCAGCTTCTGAAAGTTTCGTTAGCTACTTCTTCAATAACTCCCCCGTCAAGGGTTTTCACTAAAACAATTGCGATCTGGTTAGATGTGCTATCGTCAAGTGCCACCAGGTAATCTTCCAGGAGCCTTTCCTGGTCGGGTGACAATACATCAGCTTTATCATAAACGAGTTTAGGCGGGTTGGGTTTTTCAATCACCCTTACCTGTGCATTCGCTGAAATGAAAAGCAGGATAAAAGAAAATATGTAAAGGAGTTTCTTCATTGTGTAATTGATACAAGGCTATTGGCCAAAAACTATATCGTCTGATAGTTCATTCTTATCGGTAGACCTGTTGTAAGGGAAGTGCGTCGTCAATGCTTCGCCAATTTCGGTTACAATATGGGCAATACCCTCACCGTAACCTTTGCTATTGAAATCCTGCACCATGAGTTTTACTTCCTGTTTCCAGAATTCACTTCCTACTTTCTGGTGAATGCCCTCATCACCATATATTGCTAGCTGGCGATCTTTCATCGCAATGTATACTAGTACGGCATTTCTGTCTTTGGTTTCATACATTTTCAAGGAATGAAACAGTTCCATTGCTCTATCCAACGGGTCAACAAAACGACACCGACTTTCAACATACACACGTACCTCTCCACTGGTTTGTTGCTCTGCCGCTTGTATGGCAGCAACGATGAGCTCCTTCTCTTTTGAAGAAAAGAACTCAGGTTGCTTTTTATTAAATATGTTGAATACTCCCACAGAGACTATTTAGTGGTATCGCTGTTATTGTTGTTAGAGTTGTTGTCTGTTCCAAAATCAACAGTAGGAGCGTTTCTTGACCCGGCATCAGCTTCGAAAGGAGTTTTGGGGCTAAAACCTAACATGCCTGCAAATATGTTACTCGGGAATCGACGTACTCTTACATTGTAATCTCTAACAGCATTGTTATAGTCGTTCCTTGCTATGGTTATCCTGTTTTCCGTTCCTTCTAACTGCACCTGCAGATTTCTGAAGGCATCGTTGGCTCTTAGATTAGGGTAATTTTCAGTCACCATCAACAATCTTCCCAAAGCCTGGGAAAGTTGGCCTTGTGCCTGCTGAAATTCTCTAACTTTTTCAGGAGTAAGGTCGTCAGGATTCACCGTTATCTGCGTTGCTCTTGCTCTTGCATTGATCACATCGTTCAAAGTACCTCTTTCGAAACTAGCTTCTCCTTTTACCGTGTTTACAAGATTAGGTATAAGATCAGCCCTACGCTGGTATTGAGATTGCACTGCACCCCATTTATTTTTTACATTTTCATCCTGGTCAATAAGACTGTTGTAAGTTCTGCAACCACCACAGCCAGCAAGTAGAACAATGAAACCTATAATGACCAGGACAATAAGACTTTTACTTCTCATTTTACAAAGTTTAATTTCACTAAAGTAATCAAAAACCCGTCCATGCGAACGGGTTTTGACAATATGTCGTATAAAAGCAAACTCTACTGGTTGATTGCTGCAATTCCCGGCAATTCTTTTCCTTCAAAATATTCCAACATAGCTCCACCTCCGGTAGATACATAACTTACTTTGTTTGCAAAGCCAAATTGATTTACTGCAGCCACACTATCACCGCCACCCACTAAAGAAAAAGCCCCGTTTTCTGTTGCTTTTGCTACTGCCACTGCTATTGCTTTTGTTCCATGCTGAAACTTCTCCATTTCAAAAACACCCATCGGGCCATTCCAGAGAATTGTTTTTGAGTTTAGAAGGACCTTGGTAAACGAATCACACGCCAATGTACCAATATCCAATCCCATCCAGCCATCAGGAATGGTATTGCTTAGTGAAGATGAAACATCTGCGTTTGCATCGAACTTATCTGCAATTACAGAATCGGATGGAAGATGAATGCAAACACCTTTTGTTTTTGCTTTTTCAAGTAATTCTTTGGCAGTATCAATTCTATCTTCTTCACAGAGTGAATTTCCGATCTTACCACCCTGTGCTTTGAAGAACGTATAAGCCATACCTCCGCCAATGATAATATCTGTTGCTCTCTCCAATAAATTTTCAATGATCAATATCTTATCCGAAACTTTTGCTCCACCGATTATCGCGGTGAAAGGCTTTTCATTGCTATGCAATACTTTTTCTGCACTCTTTACTTCACCTTCCATTAATAACCCGAACATTTTTTTATCACCGGGAAAGAATTTGGCGATAATGGCCGTTGAGGCGTGTGCCCTGTGGGCAGTACCAAACGCATCGTTTACATAAACATCACCAAGCTTAGATAATTTTTCAGCAAACGCTTCGTCACCTCTTTCTTCCTGTTTGTAGAAACGAAGATTCTCAAGTAATAATACTTCACCGGGTTTTAAATCTGCTGCAAGTTCCTCTGCAGATGAACCAATGCAATCATCTGCAAACTTTACTTCTTTGTTAAGTGATTTGCTGAGATGCGCTACAATATGTTTTAATGAATATTTGTCTTCAGGTCCTTCTTTGGGCCTGCCAAGATGGCTCATCAGGATAACACTCCCTTCATCACTTAATATCTTATTGATGGTAGGTAGTGCAGCTCTTATCCTGTTGTCGTCTGTTATTTCAAAAGTTTTTTTATCTAACGGAACGTTGAAATCAACACGGATCAATGCTTTTTGACCAGAGAAGTTGTGAGATGAGAATTTGCTCATGTGCCGAATGTTTTTATGATGAATAAAGTTGCACCTGTACAAGTCCCGATGTAAATCGGGATTCCGACTTTACGTCGGAAAGATGCGACGCAACAGCAGATTCAACAGAGGTATGTAGCTGGTGACAAAAAAGAAAAGTCCCACCAATCAGTGGGACTTTCCAGATTTTTATTTGCTGATAAGCTTTGCAAAATGATTTACTGTGCGAACCAACTGGCTTACATAACTCATTTCGTTATCGTACCAGCTCACGGCTTTCACCATTTGAGTATCGCCTACGGTCATGACCCTTGTTTGTGTAGCATCGAATAATGAACCGAATGTAGTGCCTATGATGTCACTGCTCACAATTTCATCTTCAGTATAACCGAAGCTTTCATTTGATGCAGATTTCATGGCAGCATTGATCTCTTCAACAGAAGTTTTCTTATTCAGAGTAACAACCAATTCAGTGATAGAGCCTGTGATGGTAGGAACCCTTTGTGCAGAGCCATCTAACTTTCCTTTAAGATTTGGCAGTACCAAACCGATCGCTTTAGCTGCACCTGTACTGTTAGGAACGATGTTCGCCGCCGCGGCTCTCGCTCTTCTCAGGTCACCTTTTGCATGTGGTGCATCCAATGTATTCTGATCGTTGGTGTAAGCGTGGATAGTTGTCATTAAGCCGGCTGCAATACCAAACTGATCATCTAACACTTTAGCCATCGGTGCCAAACAATTAGTAGTACATGATGCACAAGAGATAACGGTTTCACTTCCGTCGAGTATTTCATGATTTACATTGAACACGACAGTTTTAAGATCACCTGTTGCAGGAGCAGAGATCACTACTCTTTTTGCACCCGCTTTCAAATGTGCTTCTGCTTTTGCTTTATCGGTAAAGAAACCGGTGCATTCTAAAACAACATCTACGTTATGTGATCCCCAGGGAATTTGTGCAGGATCTTTTTGTGCATAGATCGTTACCTCATCACCATTCACTGAAATTGAATTCTCGCCTGCTTTCACCTCGGCATCAAATCTTCCCTGTGCACTGTCGTACTTTAAAAGATGCGCCAGTACCTGTGGACTTGTAAGATCGTTGATTGCAACCACGTCAATTCCTTTCATATTATAGATCTGTCTAAAAACAAGACGGCCGATACGTCCGAAACCATTAATGGCAACTTTAACACTCATTGCTAGAAGTATTTTGGATTAAAGAATTTATAAATGCGATGCGAAATTACAGGTTTGGGGCATATGAGGACTAATCTTAATCAGTCATATAGCATATGAACAGTAATAAAAAACCTCACATTCTGTGAGGTTAGTAGCCCGTACGGGAATCGAACCCGTCTTTCCTCCGTGAAAGGGAGATGTCCTAGCCGATAGACGAACGGGCCATGTTCGTTTAATGGGCTGCAAAAATAGGGTTGCGATATATTACTGCCAAAACTTTTTCTTGTTAAAGTTGAGGCTTAGTTTATCACTTTGTTTGTAAAACTTCCATTCGCAGTGAAGGACCTAATTATCAATACACCTTTTGGCAGATCATTGGTGCTGATAGAGATAATTCCTGCACCACCGATATTTTTCTGTTGCAATAGCTTACCGGCTGCATCGGTAATGATCAGTTGTTTTATATCATCATCGCTTTGTATCGTAATGCCAGCTCCGTTCTTTAGTATTCGCACACCATTTTTTGAATTGTTTTGCAGATAGATCACTGAAGAATATTTTATGCTACCATCCACATTCACCATCTTTAGCCGATAGTATGCCGATTGGTGGCTTGCCATTACTGATGTAGAATGTTTATAGTATGCATTGTTAGATGTGGTGGTAATTCTGGCTACTTCAATAAAAGAAGATTGATGATCTAAGCTTCTTTCAACTATATATACTTCGCCGGCTTTTTCCTGTTGCACTTCCCAAGTTATTAAATGCGTATTGCCATTCTTTCTGCCTGTGAAACTGGTAAGATTTATCGGAAGCGGGTTGGTAGCAGTAACCCTATAAAGTGTTCCGCCTGTTGTTGCTGCATATAAGTCTCCTGCAGAAGTTTCGCCAAATGTAGTGATGCTCGTAGGCCAACCACTTTGCATGCTGGTAGTCCATCCACCACTTCCATTAGATTTAATTAGCCAGCCATTACCTGTAGCATAATCCACCATGGTATAATAACCTTGTAAAAATGGATATTGCGTACCACGGTATACGTAACCACCTGTGACAACAAAACCACCTGTTGCATTATCATGTGGATATTCAAATATGGGGAATACATTATTGGCAGGTGTACCTGTGCAGGTACCTAACGTATTTGTATGCGTACCTTCATAACAAGACCATCCATAATTTTTAGGTGATAACCTGTTTGCTGCGGAAGTAAAATGAACTTCTTCCCAGGCGTTTTGTCCAACATCAGCGATCCACATATCGCCGGTAGATTTATCAAAGCTCCATCGCCATGGATTACGAACGCCTAATGCAATAATCTCATCTGCAATGGCAGGATCTGATGTATAAGGGTTGCCTGAAGGAATGTTATAAAATGGTGCAGATGTGGCAAAGCTGTTTACATCGATCCGTAACAATTTACCCAGTAAGCTTGTTCCGTTTTGTGCATTGTTAGATGGATCATTCGCACTGCCACCATCACCTGTACCTATGTACAAATAACCATCAGGCCCAAAATTGAGCTTGGCTCCGTTGTGATTGGTAAATGCTTTTGGAATAGTTAGTAAAACAACTCCTGAAGTTGGATCTGCTATGTCAGGGTTAGTTGCGTCTCTTCTGTACCTGGCTAATGTTACCGCATTTGAAGTGTTGGTATACCAGATAAAGAAATACCTGTTGGTTGTGTATTGTGGATGAAAAGCTATGCTCAACAATCCTCTTTCTCCGCCTGAGTTGTAAGAGATGAGAGAGGTAACATTCAGGAATGGAGTAGATAATGTTGATGATCCGTTCCATATTCTGATGGTACCTGTTTGTTCTACTATGAATAAGCGGGTTGAACCAGGTTCTTCTACAATATCAACGGGAACCGAAAAACCGGATGTTACATTCTGAAAACCTATTACAGGTTGTGCGTTCAATGAAAAACACAGTATAACAGAAGCGATTGCAACGTAAAAGTTTCTCATAAAACAAGATTTTTGATGATAGGATGCATTATTGCCGCATATATTTTGCCAAATTGGTTAATAGTGAATCTAAGTGTAATATTTAAGCTGATTGAACCATTGAAAATATGCTGTACAAGTGTGCGACGCAACGGATGATGCCACAAGGAGCTTAAGTTGGCAACAAAAAACAAATCCTCTACATTTGCCGCCACTGAAAATTACAATTATGGCAACTACATCAGATATCAGTCGTGGTATGATTATTAAGCTCGATGGAAGCTTATACAGCGTGGTAGAATTTGGCGAAAATAAAACCGCTCGTGCTGCAGCAAAAGTTTGGGCTAAACTAAAAGGGGTTGATAACAAGCGCTCGATAGAAAAAACATGGAATAGCGGAGAGACAATTTTCCCTGTAAGAGTTGAGAAAAGAGCTTTTCAATATTTGTATAAAGATGAGAGTGGGTACAACCTGATGAACAATGAAACATTCGAGCAGATCGCATTGGCGGAGGAGATGATCGATGCGCCACAATTTTTAAAAGATGGATCTGAAGTTTTTGTTTTCATCAATACAGAGACTGAACAACCGATAGGAGCGGAGCTGCCGGAAAAGATCAACTTACTTATCACTTATTGTGAGCCGGGTGTAAGAGGAGATACAGCTACGAGAGCTTTGAAAGCTGCCACCGTTGAAACGGGTGCTACAGTGAATGTTCCCTTGTTTGTGAACGAAGGAGAAGTGATAAAAGTGAATACTAAAACAGGCGAATATGTTGAAAGAGTGAAAGAGTAATTACTGAGATGATATTATGAAGACCTCACTTAACGGTGAGGTTTTTTTATTGAAATATGTAATACAATGCAAGCAAAAGAATGATGACAAACCCTACAACAGATGCAATTGTAATGGAGTTCATTACTTTTCGTTTAGCTGAAAACAGCGATGAGGATTGCGGATCGGACAAGAACTTACCATTAAGATAAGAACGGCTGGTCCACGTGAGGCTTAATTCCAGTTCGTTCTGCGAATTAAAAGTTGTTTGAATGAATTCTTTTTCCTTAAGTATATCGATCACCGTGTTTAGATCTTTACCCGGTATATTGAATTTTTCAGCGATCTCTTTTGCGTTGTAAGACTTTGTTTGATCCTGGTGTAATTCATCTAATATCCAGTTGCAAAAGTTATCGATCAAGAGATCATCAGAAAAGATAATTCCTTCAAATTGGCTAGTGTTGATAGCAATGTCTATAGCGGTGTTTTTACTCACAGTTCCAGGTTATTCTTTTTCAAATTTAAGGTAACATCACAACCAAACTTCTTAAATAATCCAGTCTATTTTTTAAAGCCTTGCTTTAGCTTATCTATCAATCCCGTACGTTTTTTTCGGCTCTCACCGATTAAAAACCCATAAGGCTTTAATGGTTCGATATGATCAAAGATAATCTTCAGTGCGCCTAATAGCGGTATGGCTAATATCATTCCCGGAATCCCCCACAACAGCTCTCCTGCAACGATGACCATGATGGTAAATAATGGGTTGATATTCACTTCAGACCCTACTACCAGCGGTTCCAGGATATATGTTTGGATAAATTGAACCAATGCGTACGTTATAAGTATCCCCCATATCAAATGTGTATCACCTTGTGCAACACTCATCAATATGGTTATAGTTGTGCCGGCAACATTTCCTACAAATGGAACGATCTCTAAAAGTCCGCATAGTATGGCAAAGAAGATCGCACTCTTAACACCAACAATGCTGAAGCCTATTCCATACATTACCCAAAGACAAACGATCATAGCACTCAACCCCACAGTATATTGCTGTGCTACTTTACCGCACTCATGCATCACCCCTTGTGTTTTATCCCTTTGATCAACGGGGACAATCTTCAGAATGAAAAGGCGGATATGGGTTCTGAAGTACAGCAAAAGAAAAATATACACCAGCGTAAGAACCACGTCTACCACTATACTCATGATGCCAGCTAAAAAGCCACTGGCCATTCTTCCGATACTTCCGCTTCCTCCCTGTTGCTGTTGCATGATCTGTTTTTGCTGCGCAGGTGTAATACCAAAGGTCTGGTCAATCATTTTTTGCAGCTGCGATGTCGTTTTACCGATCATCTGCTCCAATTTGGTTACGCTGCCTATAAGATCGCTCAATTGCCAGGTGAGTAGTGCAAAAATTCCGGCAAAAACAGAAATGAGCAAGATTATGCACAAAAGGATGGCTACGATCTTGGGTACATTCCTGTTTTCCAGCCACCTGCAAAGTGGTAAGAAGAGCATTGCGAGCACACCGGCAAACGCAACCGGGATCAGGAACTCGCTTGCATAATACAATACCACACATGATAATATCAGGAGGAATAATACCCTGTTGGATTTTAGTAACAAACCACCTTGCATGAAGGTAAGCGGCAAAAAATCATGCCATTGATAATAACTTGTTGAAGCTGTAATAACTTTGAGCAATGCAGACCATTCATTTACTCGTTAAAGGAAAAGTACAAGGCGTTTTTTTTCGTGCAAGTACTAAAGAGGTAGCGCAACAACTAGGTGTGAAAGGCTGGGTTAGAAATACTGAGGATGGCGATGTAGAGATAACCGTTACTGGAGATGAAGCCTCCCTGCAGAAGTTTACTGACTGGTGCAGGCAAGGACCGAGGAAAGCTGAAGTATACGATGTGATAGTTAGTACCAAATCGTTAGAGCAATTCTTTGATTTTACCATTATACGGTAACGATGTGCAGCTAATTGTATTAACGCTTTTGTTAAGCTGTAATAAAGAGTTGAAAAATGAAATTGATTTGTGCTTTTAAAAATTGTATCTCCTATATTTGCAGCCCTTTGGCGGGATAGCTCAGGTGGTTAGAGCGTTGGATTCATAACCCAAAGGTCTCGGGTTCAACTCCCGATCCCGCTACGATGGGGAGTAGTCCCTAATTTGATAGAAGGTTGCTCTACAATGAGCAGCCTTTTTTCTTTGAGAATCTGTTCTTTATGCTTGAATGCATAATGTAAAAAAGTGGTTCGGTAACTGCCATTTGCATAGTAAAGGGAATGGTTGAAACAGAGGTTTAAGAACTCCTGCTTCTTGTTTAATGGCAACTCTTCATAGGCTGTTTTCAGGTTTGCCAGCTTAGGCAGCATCTTACGGAATTTAGCCATATAGGTCAGTTCGTCCCTGCTGAGCTTCGAGTATTCGGTCTGCAGCCTCGCCTCATCTGCCCTGAGGTTCGTGATGGTTTTGGTATAGACTTCTTTGGAAAGATCCGGAGTGCTCAGGTATTTTTCTTCTACCGATTCGATCCGGTTTTTTATCCGGTTGAGTTCAGTAGCCAGGCGCTTGCCTTCGTATCCTTTTATTTCCGCGGCTTTACTGATGATCAGTTCGGCCTGCTGCACTTTTTCTTCGATCTCCTGCTGAGAGAGACTCATATTTTCGAGCATATCACCTAACTGTTCGTGAAGCTTCTTAATAGGAAAATTGAGCTTGTTTTTTTTGTCAACGTAATACCCGAATAACCTGCCACTCCTGCCACGGGAATAGGCACCGGTTAACAACCCACCGAATGCGGAGCGTAATACACCACGCAGCGGAAAATCTTCTGAATTATGTGTGATGATGCCTCTTCTTTTTAACTTCTGTTGCACCAGCCAGTAATCCGCTTCTGAAACAATCGCCGCATGAAGACCTTTAACGAGCTGCGTTTGATCATTTGGCCGTGCAACGATCAGCCCCGCATACAAGGGATTGGATAATATCTTTTGAATAACGGAGTTTCCTTTGCTGGTAAAGCCATGTTGTTTAGCGATCCGCCTTACCTCCTCTACGTTACTACCCCGGATGTATTCTGAAAATATTAACCTGACATGCGCTGCTTTTTCTTCATCGATCAGGATAATGGATTTGCCTTCTGTATCCCGTGCATTAATATAACCGTAGGGAGCTTTATTCACGAATCTGCCGGAAAGTGCCGCCTGCAGTAGCCCGTCTTTTGTACGCTTGCGGATCCTGTGCAGCTCTGATTCAGCGATCATGTATTTAAATGCCCGGGTAAGAAATGTCGTGGGATCAGAAAAATCTGTATCGAAATGATCGGTAGTAGCGAGCACCTTGATATTATGTTTATCCTGCAGCTCTTTAATTTTTAACAGGGCTTCCGCCAAATTACGTGAGAATCTATCATGTTCATAGATGATCAGATATTGAACACCGTTGCGATTTTTTTTTATAAAATCCTCAAGCGCTTTAAAATCTGGCCGGTCGAAGGTGTACGACTTTTCGCCATCATCTTTGAATGAGGCTATCAATTTTAGTCCATGCCTATGGCAGTAGTCGGAAATAAGTCGTTCCTGGCCCTCCAGTGAATAGTTTGACTGGTCGTGTTTGCTGATACGTATATATCCAAGCGCGTTCATCGCTGCAATTTAGAAATTGCAGCGAGAGGTAGAGAATTAAAATTCATTAAGGGACCGTGCTGGTACTGCACACAGAGGAATCGCTTTCACTATAACTTCACTTTATGTTAAACAGGCACACGGGGCTTTGCAATCAGCCATCCCTTCAAAACAGTTTTGTGAGAGAACATACAAAACTGCCCCTCCCTACGGCAAACCTGTTTAGACATAATGAATAGTTATAGTTACCGCTCATTATTTATTGTTAGCCTCCTGCCGTCGGCATTAGTGTGTGCAGAGTTGCGATTTTTTACTGCCAGTAGCGTTATTTACAAAAAGAAAGGCCACCGCACTTGTTTTTTATCGTAGCGAACTGGCGAGTATTAGATCGTAGCGGACGTATCTTAGCGAATAACCAAAACTGCTATCATGTCCTTTTCTTACATGCCTTTTAAAATAATTCATTGGGATTTAGATCAACCCAAACGCACGGGAAATGTCGTAAACGTAGATAATAGTTATAAGGCATCATGTGTTGTAAAGCCTCAAACTAAAATTAAGAATGGGTTTATGATAAGATGGACTGTCCGTGTTTATTCCGAAAAAGGTGTTTTTTTAAGCTGTATAGCTGAGCAGGTTTTTATACATGAGAACATTGCCTTGGCAACCTTTGAAGATGTCAAAGAGGTATTGCAAAATGCTATGCTTAACTTTTTAACTAATTTCAAGCTTCGGGCTGACGATCATCATCTGGGCATTGAGCCGTATCATCAAGTAAAGGACGTCGAGATTCAGAATATATTAAACCTGGTGAAAGAGTGACCTCTAATCCAGCTTCTTTTGAAACTTCATAATCTATACCCTCTACCAGTGTTGGTTGCTTAATGTTTTTTTCCATAATAATCTTATTTTTATTATGGATTACATGCCCAATCAATTATTTAAAGAGCCTGTTTGCAGCAGGCTTTTTCTTGTAGCTATATTAAAATAGCCAACACGCTCAACAAGAAAGAGATTACAACAAAATAGTACAAAGGGTTCTCTTTAAAGATGTGGATAATAATGCGAGTATTAGAAGAATCCTTTACGGATTCTGCTTCGCCCTCTTTCTTTCTTTTTGTAAAATACTTATGGTTTGCAGTAAAAAATCGCAACTCTGCACACAGAGGAATCGCTATAACTATAACTTCACTTTATGTTAAATAAAATGATAAATAAAAAGCCTCTCAATTGAGAGGCTCCTGCTAGTTTATGCTAAGGTTTACTTTCCATGGAGAGCATCATACTTCTTATACAATGCATCATACCTGTCGTATTCGGCTTGGTTACCTTTTGCCTTATCTCTTTTCCACTGGTAAAGATTGGCAAGGTAATCTACAGATTTGCTTACGACGTTCTTTTCGGCGCGGTCTGCATTAGCTTTTGCAGATAAAACAGTATATGACTTTTCAATCCATTCGATTCCTTTATCCGCATAAGTCTGTTGTTTCTTTTCCAGATCCACATTCACCTTTTTTAAAGCGGCTACCTCGTTATCGATCTTGGTGTTGGCGGCAGCTCTCTTCTTTGGATCCTTGTCTGTAGACTTGTTTGAATTCAGATCTCTCATTTTACGAATGTTTGACACCACAGCATCATCGATATTACCCCATTCATTATAGCTCAATAACCCGGCATTAAATGCTGCAATACCGTTGGTATTATCTTTATTATACGCTTTTACAAACGCTTCCTGTGCTTTCACTTTCAAAGAAGCTATCTGAATGCTGTCCATTCCTGTCGTCTCTTCATCTCTTGCATTATAGAACATATTACCGAATGCCAGGTATTGGTATGATGTTAACTTACCTTCCGCATCAAGTTTATCATACAGCCCCATTCTCTCGGCAAGCGTGTAGTTCTTTTCAATGTATTCAGTTTCGTAATCTCCCCACAACGTAGCGGATCCGGGATATAATTCTTTAGCTAAGTTTACATATTTGGTAAACTGTCCCTGGTTCTTCTCCTGCATGTAAAAATCAACCAGGAAGTGATAGATATCTTTAAGGTCTCCGACACCCGATAATTCTTTGATCTTCAGATCCGCTATCCGGCTATAGTATTTTGCTGCATCAGCAGTCTTCTTCGCATTTTGTGCCGCGTACCCGCTAAACAATACAGTAGTTGTATCAATTTTCTGGTTATTGTTCTTCCAGTTATTGGCGGTGATCATGTCACCCATTTCAGCTGAAAGCGCCAGAAACTTGAACGCTTTTTCCCAATCTTTTTTATCAAAATATCCAACACCCTGTTTAAAGGAAGTAGCATAATAGTAATCAATAACCGACCTGTCTTCGTTTAATGCTTTTAATGAGGGTTCTAACTCCACATATTTCCTAAAAGCTATAATACCATCATCAACTGCAGTTGGGTATTTGGCCCTTAAAGCATCATCTGTAAATAATGCCCCATACACTCGTGCTTTCCATAGCCACGCTTGAGGATTTTTGGCTGCTTTGGGATCAGCCATAGCTTTATCAATCTCCATTTTTGCGTCTTCGAAACGTTGCAATAAGAATACGGTATTTACTTTTTTCAGATCTTGCGCATTCACAGCATAGATACAAGTAAATGCAAATACAGTTAACAATATTTTTTTCATAGTTATGATTGATTTTCAATGTTTAATTCATCATTATTATTATTCTGATTGTCCACATCTGTTTGACCATTATTTCCTATTTCTTCGCTGCTTGCCGCCTGTGATTCATTAACTATTTCCTCTGTTTCTTCTTCATTGATCTTTGATATCGCTGCGATCTCGTCACCATCATCTAAACGAATAAGCTTAACGCCCTGCGTAGCCCTTCCTGCTTCTCGTATATCCGCAACTGATGTCCTGAGAGTAATTCCTGATTTACAGGTTACTATAAGATCTTCCTTCTCTTTTACATCAAGGATTCCGATGAGCTTTCCGGTTTTTTCAGTGACATTGATAGTCTTTACACCCTTACCTCCTCTATTCGTAATTCTATACTCATCAATAGCGGTTCTTTTACCAAAGCCCTTTTCAGACACCACAAGAACCGTCTTTTCAGTGGAATTTCGCTTGACGCAGATCATACCTACTACTTCGTCAAATTCATCGTCAACCTCAATACCTCCAACTCCTATTGCTCCCCGACCGGTAGGACGCACTTTTTGTTCTGAAAACCTAATAGCTCTTCCGCTTTTCACCGCCATCATGATCTCATTCTCGCCATCAGTCATCTTAGCTTCCAGCAACTGGTCTCCCTCAATGATCGTAATTGCGTTTACGCCGTTCGCCCTTGGCCTGCTGAAATCTTCCAGTAAAGTTTTCTTTATTATTCCTTTCTTGGTGCAAAGAACGATGTAATGATTTGTTACAAATTCTTTGTCTTCTAGATTCTTCACGTCAATAATGGTTCTTACTTTATCGTCAGGCGGAATCTGGATAAGGTTCTGGATGGCTCTGCCTTTGCTCGACTTCTCACCCTCCGGTATTTCATATACCTTCAGCCAGTAACAACGCCCTTTTTCGGTAAAGAACATCATCGTATCATGGGTAGATGCTACAAACAAATGCTCTACATAATCTTCCTCACGGGTTTTGGAACCGATCGCCCCTCTTCCACCTCTTCTCTGCTGCCTGTATTCAGTTGCAGAAGTTCTTTTGATATAGCCTAAATGCGAGATAGTGATCACAACACTTTCTTCTTCAATGAGATCTTCGATACGCATCTCATTAGCCAGGTATTGGATCTCACTTTTTCTCTCATCACCGAATTTTTGTTTGATCTCCAGTAATTCTGTTTTAATAAGATCGTAACGTAGTGTTTCGCTGTTCAGCAATTCCTTCAATCGCATGATGGTTTTAATAAGATCATTGAATTCATCCACGATCTTATCTCTCTCCATTCCCGTTAAACGCTGCAAGCGTAATTCAAGGATAGCTTTTGCCTGAGCCTCAGATAAACCTTCTTCCTGCTTGTACAAATCATCGGTAAGGTCTGTGAATAATTGCGGGCTGAGGTACCATTTCTCTTCCTTGCTCTTGCTGATCAAGACCTCTTTGGCCTCATCCGGCGTACGGCTATTACGGATCAACGCAATTACCTCATCCAAATGATCGAGTGCCTTAAGATATCCTTCTAAAATATGTGCTCTCTCTTCAGCTTTGCGTAATTCGTATTTCGCCCTGCGGATCACCACCTCCATTCTGAACTCGATGAATTCGGAAATGAGATCTTTCAGGTTTAATATTTTCGGTCTGCCTTTACTTAAAGCAACATTATTGATCCCAAAGCTGGTTTGAAGTTCAGTGAACTTGTATAACTGGTTGATTATAACCTGAGCTACAGCATCTCTCTTCAAATCAACGACGATACGGGTTCCTTCCCTCTTATTACTCTCGTTGTTGACGTGAGCGATACCCTCTATCGTTTTATCATTTACCAACTGGCCGATACGGTCAGTTAACGTATCCCTGTTTACCTGGTACGGAGTTTCAGTTATTATTATCTGTTCACGACCACTGGCTTTTGTTTCGACGTGACATTTGCCGCGTACTACCACTCTTCCACGGCCAGTCAGCATCGCCTGCTTCACACCTTCCATTCCATATATCACACCTCCGGTTGGGAAGTCCGGCGCTTTGATGTGCGCCATCAACTCCTCAATGCTGATCTCTTTATTCTCGATATAAGCAATACAGCCATCAACTACTTCAGATAGGTTATGCGGCATCATGTTCGTTGCCATACCCACCGCGATCCCGCTACTTCCGTTTACCAGCAGTTGTGGAATTCTTGTAGGAAGAACTGTTGGTTCTTGCAAACTGTCATCAAAATTCAACTGGTAGTCTACCGTATCTTTTTCGATGTCTTCCAACATGCTTTCTGCTAAACGCTGTAGCCTTGCTTCGGTGTAACGCATCGCCGCCGGGCTGTCTCCATCCTGGTTACCGAAATTACCCTGTCCGTCGATGAGTGTATAACGCATGCTCCAGTCCTGTGCCATACGAACAATGGCGTCATAAACTGAGCTATCCCCATGCGGGTGATATTTACCAAGCACCTCTCCTACGATACGGGCAGATTTTTTATAGGGTTTGTTATGTCCCATGCCGATCTCGTTCATGGCATGGAGAATTCTGCGGTGAACCGGTTTTAATCCATCTCTTACATCCGGAAGTGCACGACCAACGATCACCGACATCGAATAATCGATGTAGGCTGTTTTCATTTGCTCTTCGATGTTTACCTGGATTATCCTGTCGTTGTCATTCGTTTCCTGCGGCAACAAAGTCTCTTCCATATTAAATTTTAACCTTCAGCTTTTGTGGTTTGATGTGCTGCTTTAAAGCTGTTGAATTATAGCAATTTGGCACATTTTGTAAAGGGCACAAATCTACTTTTTTACAAGGTGAAAACGGCAATTCGAAAGCTAAATTTTCGGAATAATTTACTCACAAATGGTTAAGGCATGTTTTTCGCTTTTGCTGGCCAGAATCAGACAGGAAATGCCGTACAGATTGTTGAGAAATAACATCGAAACAGGTCCTTTTACTAAAGCCCAATTGATTGACAAAGGACTATATCCGAACGACCTTATATGGGTAGAAGGAGAAAGTGATTCGTGGAAGTACCCCACGGAGATGGAAGCGCTAAAAGGGTTTGTAAAAGAACTATCAGCAGACAGGTTAATTCGTAAACCTGTTAAATCGAAACCGGTAATTGATCTACCTATCCGTGCCACTGTCAATCAAAAAGAGGCACTGGAGCAGCCTGGTTATAATCAAGCTAGTATCGATGAGCTAAAAAAGCAGTACCAGGAACGACTAATGAATGGTTCTGCAACGAAGAAAAAATCAAAAAAGAAGAATTCAGTGCTAACCCCTGTTTTGTTGTCTCTGCCAGTTTTGATACTCGGAGTGATCATTGGTGTAAACTGGCGACATCAATCACAACCCACAACGTTAGCTTCTCCAACCCTTGAAAAAGCTTCAACTATATTCGATACACAAAGAACAGAAAACCTCGATAACACTGCTGTACTTACAGATAGTTCACTAGTTTCCAAGCCAACTCAGCCAAAAAAAGATAGCACTGTTACAATAATAGAAGCGCCTGTGCAACTTACTCCTGCGGTAAAACAGAAAAAAGAAGGCTTTAAAAGGAGCATTGAAGATGTGGTGTCGGTGAAAGCAAACTATAAAAAAACAGGTAACGGAATAAAGAACATCAAATTGAATGTGTCTAATCTGTCCTACCTTAACCTGGATCTTGTGGTTTTAGAATTGTATTATGTAGGCGCTTATCAAAAGATACTGGAGAAGGAAACGATCTACCTGAAAAACGTCAATTCAAAGGGTAAACAATCTGTTGATGCACCTAATGGTGGAAAGCATACAGAGAATATACGTTACAAGGTTAAACTTGTAACAGCGAAGGACGCCAATTTACATCTCGTAAGCAGATAAGTATCTGAAATTGCTACCTTAGTTTGATGAAACATATTCTTTTGCTTGGTGCAGGGAAATCAGCAACGGTTTTGATCGATTACTTAAAACAACTCACTACAGATATCATTTGTAAAGTAACTGTTGCTGATGCCGACCTTACTACAGCGCAGGCAAAAGTTGGTGAACATCCGCTGGTTTCAGCTCAACAATTGAATATTGAAAATGATACATCAAGAAAAGAATTGATCAAGAGTGCTGATGTTGTGATCTCTCTTCTTCCTCCTGCACTGCATTATCTCGCCGCGGTTGATTGCCTTGCGTTTGAGAAACATCTGCTTACTGCCAGTTATGTTGATGAAAAGATCAAAGCTTTAGAACCTCAGATAAAGGAGAAGGGACTTTTGTTTCTATGCGAAATGGGTTTAGATCCGGGGATCGATCATATGAGTGCAATGCAACTCATTAACAGGATCAAAAAAGAAAACGGAAAGATCACTTCTTTTAAATCGCATTGCGGCGGATTGGTGGCGCCTGAAAGTGATACCAACCCATGGCATTATAAGATCAGCTGGAACCCACGCAATGTTATCACCGCGGGTAAGGCGGGAGCTGTATACAAGGAAGCAGGAGAAGTAAAAAGCTTATCCTATACTAACTTGTTCGGGTTATTAAATAAATTGGTGAACATAGATGAACTAACCTATGCATACTATCCAAATCGTGATTCGTTAAGTTACATTCCTACTTACCAATTAGAAGATGCCGATACTTTTATCCGAACTACACTTCGTCATCCTGAATTCATTTTCGGCTGGAAGAACATCATTGATCTGAAACTAACCGATGAAGAAAAAGTATATCAGACCGATGGTTTGTCGTTAGCTGATTTCTTTAAACAACACTTCGAGAAGCATGGTTTTGGTGAATGGCTGAATGAAATGCTGGTAAGCCGTTTGGCTATGGCAAAAGATATGATGGAAAAGTTGATGGAACTCATAGAGGCAGAAGAGCAGGCGGAAAAAGCCGGTGCAGAAGCACCCGAAGAAGTTATGCTGGTAGACGAAAAAGGTGAATTGAATTCTGTTGAGATAGAGGATATAAAAGACAAAGCTGCAGAAGCAGTTGCTGTTAAGATGCATGAAGCCAATCTCAGCATGAAGCAACTGTTCTTTTTAGGAATGGATGATAATGCAACGATCATCAACAAGGGTCTTTGCAGTGCTGCAGATGTTTTGCAGTTTGTATTCGAAAGCAAGCTTGCATTACAACCAGAAGATAAAGACCTGGTGGTGATGTTGCATGAAATAGATTATGAAAAAGACGGTACTGCACAAAGTGTGAAGAGCGCTTTGGTTGTAACTGGTGAAAATGCCACGCATACTGCCATGGCTAAAACAGTGGGCTTGCCATTAGGTATCGCTGCGAAACTTATCCTGGAAGAAAAGATACTAGTAACAGGGCTTCATATTCCGACTATCGCGGAGATATATGAGCCAGTGTTAAAGGAACTTGAAGTCAACGGTATTTCATTTACAGAGACTGAAGAAACCAATTAAATATATTCCTTCAATAACTCTTTCAACTCCCTCACTCCTTCCGTTGCGGGCTTCTCAATCACTGTTAAGTTTTGAATAGAAGTGTGCGGCACTTTCTTATCTATAATAAACTTCGGGCAATGCAGTGGTGCATAATCAACTAATCCTGCTGCAGGATATACGACCAGTGAAGTTCCTACAACTACAAAGATATCTGCGGTGCGAGTGATCTTCGCCGCTTCAATGATCATCGGTACAGGCTCTTCAAACCAAACGATATGCGGACGAAGTTGTGCGCCATCTTCAGCAACATCACCGAGGTTGATATCGCCTCTTATCTCGTACACCAGGCTTTCATCTGCCTCGCTGCGCATTTTGAATATCTCACCATGCAGATGCAAAACATTCGTATTACCAGCCCGTTCATGCAGGTCGTCGATATTCTGCGTGATGATCTGCACATCAAAATCTCTTTCTAATTCAGCTAAACCGGTATGTGCGGCATTAGGCGTAGCATCAGCTACATTACTTCTGCGCAT
This sequence comes from Bacteroidota bacterium, assembly GCA_023429825.1. Taxonomy (GTDB): domain Bacteria; phylum Bacteroidota; class Bacteroidia; order Chitinophagales; family Chitinophagaceae; genus JAEZDC01. Next base: position 37,506 of record JAEZDC010000038.1, read on the forward strand.
ATTATAAAAGTCAAGCACCAGTTTAGGATCTTTTCTCCAAGCCCGTGGTGTAGCTACTTCTGTAACATCATATCCTTCCCAAAGTCCATCACTGTCCCTGAAAGTTTGTAAACCACTTTCTGCACTGATCCCTGCTCCGGTCAATACAACTAGTTTCTTTTTCGCCATGAAATAAAAATAGAGAAGAATTCTATTGATACCATCTTATGTTTTATATGGCATCGTTCCTTGCGTCGCAATCACTTGTACAACATAACAGATGGCAGCAATCGTAAAGCACTATTTTGATCTTCGTAAATGAAATACCAGGCTATCAGGAGAAATTACAGAGAAACCAGAATCATTTTTTGTAATGAATTGCAAAGGATAATAAGCTGAATCCTCTTTTACAAACAAAGTGTTCTTGTCTTCAGTTATATAATATTTACCACCTGTTGAATCTTTTACGTTGATATAGCTGTAAGTGCTATCACTCTTAAATTCAAATCCTAGCGGAAGGCTGTCTTTAGCAGCGATTACAAAAGCCAGCATTGCCATACTGTTGGAAGAATCCGAATCTTTATTCTCTATAGAATCAACGATCCACTTTCCTTGTATGTTGAATTTTCGAGGATCGGATGAACTGAACCAATTACATGAAATAAATGTGATAATGCCAGCTGCGATCAATAATGCAGCGATGAATGTTGTTTTCATTTTGCAGGTTTTTAATTTGATGAATTAAAACTTGCAGGCCTGCAATAATGAATACGTTGAGAGAAGGAAATGTAACCCGGCAGCTTTAGTTAAATATTTCCGAACGGCTATTTAGCCAGTTCCATTATGATCTTATACTCTTGATCGGTTACCGGCTGCACAGATAATCGCCCTAAACGAACCAGGGCCATATTACTAAGGCGCTTGTCGGTCTTTATTTGTGCAAGGCCAACGGGCTTCTTTAATTTTTTATGAGGCTTCAGGTCAACGGCCACCCATGCTTCTTCATCAGTGGTCGGATCCTGGTAGGCTTCTTTAACGACCTTTGCAATACCCACGATCTCTAAGCCTTCATTGCTATGGTACCAGAATACTTCATCACCCTTCTTCATGGCTTTGAGATTATTCCTGGCAGCATAATTCCTTACGCCATCCCAGAAGGTTTGCCCGTCTTTTTCAAACTGCTCCCAACTATATTTGAAGGGTTCTGATTTTACAAGCCAATAAGCCATAGAGTAATGTTGAATTTTGAATTATTAATGTTGAATGATACTGACCGGCACTTCATTTAGCATTCAACATTTATCATTTAAAATTATTCCCTACCACATTGAGTAATGTTGAATGTTGAATTATTAATGTTGAATGATATTGACCGGCACTTCATTTAGCATTAATAATTCAAAATTCAACATTACTCTATGGCTTATTGGCTTGTAAAATCAGAA
>JAEZDC010000056.1 GCA_023429825.1 Bacteroidota bacterium
GTCTCATACTGATAAGTATTTTTTAAATAAGTGCGTACATCATTCAAAAAAGTTTCTGTAGGTCGGGCTATGTTCGGGCTACTACCAAAAGGTGCAGAAGAAGTCGCCGCAACATTCAACTGGCCAGGGCTCACTCTTTTACCTTGCTCCGCATTCATGAAGAAGAAGAGCTTATTCTTAATGATTGGTCCGCCAAAACGGAATCCGATCGTTTTATCTTCAAGGTTCTGGCGGGCCAATGCAGCGTTGTGCGCTACTTTATTACCCTGCATCTTTTCATTTCTCCAGAACATGTAAGCAGAACCCGAAAACTGGTTCGTACCAGAACGGGTAACGGCATTGATAGAACTACCAATGAAACCTGATTGTCTTACATCATAAGGAGCAATATTGATAGATATCTCGCTTAACGCATCTAATGAAATTGGAGAACCATTGGCTGGAAGATTACCGCCAATACCGAAAGTGTTGTTGAAATCCGATCCATCCACAGTAATATAATTCTGCCTGTAGTTACCACCTGCAATAGCACCCTGGCTTGTTGAGGAAGCCTGTGGTGTTAAACGGGTAAGATCATTCAGGCTTCTGGTTACGCTGGGCATCGTATTGATCTGCCTTGTGTTTACGTGTGTTACGGAGCCGGTTCTGTTCGCATTTAAAACAGAGTTCCTGTTAGCTGCGGTTACCTGCACCCCGGTGATTGTTGTTGACGTTTCATCAAGTGGCGTATTCAATACGTATGGTTCACCTAGTTTGAGATAGATCTCATCGATCGTTTGTGTTTTATATCCCACAAAAGATATTTCTATCTTATATGGTCCACCAACTCTCATATTATTAATGGTGAAGTTTCCATCAGCTCTTGAAGCAGTAGTATATACTGTTCCTGATGGCTGGTGAGTGGCTTTTACCGTTGCGCCCACCAGGCCTTTGCCTGCAGCAGTTACATTACCGGTAAGACTACTCGTTGTTACTTGTGCAAATATTCCTGCAACAGGAATCAGCACTGCAAAAAGCAAGTACAGAATTTTCTTAAGCATAGTTTGGAATTTTCTGTCGCAAAGAAAATTGAAAAATCTCTGTTGTTAGTAACATAATGTTAACAATTCATTACCTTTTGTGAGGAGATATGCAGCCTTTTTTCAGCATGAATTCTGATTATATTTTACAATCTTATTATCAGTCAATTAAGCCATTCTGCTTTTCGAAAATTCTGTTGGTAGCTCTTACGCTATTTTTGCCTGTAATATTTTGATTATGTTGAATACCATCGAGAGTGCTATTGAAGATATCCGCAATGGGAAAATGGTAATTGTAGTAGATGATGCTGATAGGGAGAATGAAGGAGATTTTATAATCGCTGCCGACCACGTTACACCTGAAGTGATCAACTTCATGAGTAAAGAAGGAAGGGGTTTGATCTGCGCTGCCATAACTGAAGAAAGATGCCGCCAACTCCAACTGGAGCCTATGGTGGTTTCGAATACATCATTACACGAAACTGCTTTTACTGTCTCGGTTGATCTGATCGCAGATGATACCAGCACCGGTATCTCTGCACACGACAGGTCAAGAACGATTCATGCCTTAGTTGATCCTGCAACACAACCAAAAGATCTCGGAAGACCCGGACATATTTTTCCACTACGTGCAAAAGATGGCGGTGTGTTAAGAAGGGCCGGCCATACAGAAGCTACGATCGATCTTGCAAGACTGGCCGGTTTGAATCCTGCAGGTGTATTGGTAGAGATCATGAATGAAGATGGTACCATGGCTCGTTTACCACAATTGCTTGAGCTTGCTAAAAAGTTTGATGTTAAGATCATCTCAATAAAGGATCTGATCGAGTATCGTTTGAAAGGTGATTGCCTGGTTGAAGAAGTAGTGAGAGTAGATATGCCTACTAAATATGGCAGTTTCAAGCTGGTTGCTTTTAAAGAAAAACTGAACGGTGGTGAACATCTTGCCTTGATTAAAGGAACATGGCAAAAAGATGAACCGATCCTGACCCGTGTACACAGTAGTTGTTTTACCGGTGATATTTTATCAAGTCTGCGTTGTGATTGCGGAGATCAATTGCACAAAGCCATGCAGATGGTAGAAAAAGAAGGCAAAGGTGTTATTCTTTACATGAACCAGGAAGGAAGGGGAATAGGATTGATCAATAAACTGAAAGCGTATAAACTGCAGGAAGAAGGAATGGATACGGTGGAAGCAAACCTGCACCTGGGCTTTGGTATGGATGAAAGAGATTATGGTACCGGTGCACAGATCCTTCGCCAATTGGGTGCCACCAAACTCAAATTGATGAGTAATAATCCTCGTAAAAGAGCCGGATTAAAAGGCTACGGAATTGAGATAGTAGATATTGTTGCGATAGAAGTTGCACCTAATCCTCATAATGAAAATTATCTCCGCACTAAAAGAGATAAGCTGGGCCACGAGATTCTCATCGAAAAAGAAGGACTATAGGAACCTTATAGGGATGTTATAGGGTTCTTATAGGGATTTTATAGGGATTTTCATTGTGCCTTCCTTCGCCTTTGATTCGCATCTGGGTCGTATCTGGCTTTACTCTCCTTCGCTAAGAAAGACGAAGGATGACCGAACCAGACCCTAACGAGGCCCTAACAACTTCCTTCCTCAGCTCATGCTAACAAAAAAGCCCCGCAACACAGGGCTCATTTTCATTTGCTAATTATTTCATCTGCTAATTTGCTAATTAATGATACATCTCCTGCCTCAACTCCTGCACTCGTTTATCCTCCATATACTCATCAAAGGTCATTAAGCGATCGATGATCCCTTTAGGTGTCAATTCAATTACACGGTTCGCTACTGTTTGCATAAATGTATGGTCATGCGAAGTGAGCAAAACGATACCGGGAAATACCTGGCAACCATCATTAAAGCTCTGGATGCTTTCAAGGTCAAGGTGGTTGGTCGGTTGGTCAAGCACAATTACGTTAGGATTCTGCAACATCATCCTGCTGATCATACAACGCACTTTTTCTCCTCCGCTCAGCACATTTGTTTTCTTCATGATATCATCTCCGCTGAACAACATCTTCCCTAAAAATCCTCTTAAGAATGGTTCATCTGCATCCGTAACATGAGGTGGTACATATTGACGCAGCCATTCCATCAATGTCAGGCTATTCTCAAAGAATTCGGCATTCTCGAAAGGCAAATAGGCTTTAGTGATCGTGGTTCCCCATTCGAATGTCCCTTTATCTGCAGTTACCCCATGGCTGTTATTAATGATCTCGAAGAAGGCTGTTACGGCCAAAGGATCTTTACTCAGGAAAGCGATCTTCTCTCCTTTGTTCACGCTGAACGTAACGTCTTTAAATAAAGTTCTTCCCTCTACTTTTTTCTCCAGCTTCTCAACGTTCAATATCTGGTTACCTACTTCTCTTTGTGGTTGGAAGATAATCCCGGGATATTTCCTGTTAGATGGTTCGATCTCTTCGATCGTTAACTTCTCCAATGCTTTCTTTCTCGATGTTGCCTGTTTGCTCTTAGATGCGTTTGCAGAGAATCGTGCAATGAAATCGATCAAAGCCTGTCGTTTCTCTTCCACCTTTTTATTCTTATCCGTCAACTGACGAGCCATCAATTGCGATGATTCATACCAGAAAGTATAGTTACCTGTAAATACTTTGATCTTCTGCCTGTCAACATCCGCCACATGCGTACATACCTGGTCTAAGAAGTGACGGTCGTGGCTCACTACCAAAACGATGTTCTCATAATCAGCTAAGAAATCTTCCAACCATCCAATGGTTTCTATATCCAACCCGTTGGTAGGCTCATCCAATAACAGGATATCAGGATTACCAAACAAGGCCTGTGCAAGCAACACTCTCACCTTTAAATTTCCCGGGATATCTCTCAGCAACATCTGGTGATATTCCTCTCCCACTCCCAAACTACTCAATAAACTCCCGGCATTGCTTTCTGCTTCGTAACCACCCATCTCGCCAAACTCTGCTTCCAGTTCAGCAGCTTTCATTCCATCTTCTTCACTAAAATCTTCTTTGGCATATATCGCTTCACGGTCATGCATCACTTCCCATAATTTTTTATGACCCATCAGCACTGTATTCAACACATGTATCTCGTCAAATTCAAAATGGTTCTGGCGCAATACGGCCATCCGCTCACCAGGGCCGATCTCTACCTGGCCTTTATTTGGCTCGATCTCACCACTCAATATTTTAAGGAATGTGGATTTACCCGCCCCATTAGCGCCGATCACTCCATAACAATTGCCCTTGATGAAGTTGATATTCACTTCATCAAACAAAACTCTCTTACCAAACGATAGCGTTATATTCTTTACACTTAACATGCTGCTGCTTATTTTAACCGATTTTTTCGGGAGGCAAAAGTAAGGGAAATCAAATGCCAGATAAGCATACACCTGATTTTTGACCTCAGTCATTGAAAGCCAATCCAATCACATCTTCCTTATCTTAGGGCTTTAATATCAACTATGAGAAAGCTGATCTTATTTTTCACTCTTACCAACCTTATTTTTTCTGCAGGTGCACAGGTGATCATTCACCGTGATAGCGAGATCGAACAGATGGTCAAAGAAGTCTCTTCTGATTCTTTGAAGAGTTCTATCTATTCGATGGTAAGTTTTGGAACCCGCAATACTTTAAGTACGCAAACAGATCCTAAACGTGGAATCGGTGCAGCGAGGAATTGGGTGCTGGGTAAGTTTAATGAGTTTGCAAAACAATCCGGTGGAAGATTAACCGCTTTCATTGACACCACTACTTTACAAAAAGATGGAAGAAGAGTGGATACACCCACACTTTTGGGTAATGTAGTAGCTACTCTAAAAGGTACTGACCCTAATGACAACCGTGTATTTATCATCAGCGGTCACTTAGATAATATGCGCAGTAGCGTGATGGATCGTATTGGCGATGCTCCAGGTGCTAACGATGATGCCAGCGGTGTGGCTGCAGTGATCGAATGTGCAAGGATCATGAGTAAAAGATCTTTTCCTGCAACTGTAATCTTTGTTGCAGTGAGCGGCGAAGAGCAAGGTTTACTCGGTGCCAACTTCATGGCAGAAAAAGCTAAAAAAGAGAACTGGAATATTGAAGGCGTATTGAACAATGATATCATGGGCAGTAATCATAGCAACGAAACAAATATCATTGACAACACGAAGATCAGGGTATTCAGCGAAGGCATATCTGTTTTAGATACAGGTAGAGTGGCCACTCAACTTCGCAATCTTGGCTTAGAGAATGATGGTAAGGCAAGGCAACTGGCACGTTATGTTAAAGAGATCGGCGAAAGATATGTACCCAATCTTGAAGTAGTGATGATATATCGAAACGATAGATTCTTAAGAGGCGGTGATCATTCTCCTTTTGTACAAAGAGGTTTTGCAGCAGTTCGTTTTACAGAGATGAATGAGAACTATTATCGTCAGCACCAGGATGTAAGGGTGGAAAACGGCATTCATTATGGTGATCTTCCCGAGTTCATGGATTTTGAATACCTCAGAAAGAATACAGCGATGAACCTGAGTAACCTCGCTAATCTTTCAAAGTCTCCATCAATGCCACAGGATGTTATGATCGATGTAAGAAGATTGACCAACAATACCATCCTCAACTGGAAAGCACCGAAGTCGGGCAAAGTGAAAGGTTATTACGTTTTGATGAGAGAAACTACCAGCCCTGTCTGGCAGAAGAAATTTTTCACTACTGAAAACACGATGACGCTACCGCACTCTAAGGACAATTATTTCTTTGCAGTTCAATCGGTAAGTGAAACAGGCAATGAAAGTTTACCGAAGGTCCCTACACCTTTACAACGTTAATTAACACTCTTATGCGCCATCGTCATATTAGTTTTACGGCTATTGTTAATATGAAAACGCTATTGGTATTCTATATGGCTTTGATGACTGTGGGCAACGTGAGTTGCAAGAAAAAAGATTCTACAAATAACAATACAATATCGGCACTGGAGTTAAAAGACGTTAGTTACGGCAGCGATCCTGCACAGAAGATGGATGTGTACCTGCCTGCAAACCGTTCTTCATCCAATACAAAAGCACTTGTGCTCATTCACGGCGGTGCATGGATCAGTGGTGACAAAGCAGATTTCAATGATGTGATCACTGCCTTGAAACCATTGCTTCCTGATTTTGCTTTCTTCAATATTAATTATCGCCTCGCTGCTTTTCCAAATGTGAATGTTTGGCCCACACAGGTGAATGATGTGAACGCAGCACTCAGCTTCATCAACTCCAAAGCAAGTGATTACTTGGTAAATACTTCAAAGATGGGTATAGGTGGTGCCAGTGCTGGTGCGCATCTTGCATTGATCAAAGCATATCAATCGCCGGCAAACTTCAAAGCGGTAGCTGATCTGTTTGGACCAACCGATATGAAGGACATGTACAACAGCAACCCTTCCTATCAAATGGTTTTAGGATTGTTCATGAGCGGTACGCCTACCGCTAATCCGTCAGCCTATACATCTGCAAGTCCTTTGTACATGGTGAATACCAACACCCCACCGACGATCATTTTTCATGGCACATTAGATAACCTGGTACCCGTGCATCAAAGCGATAGCCTGAATAACAGGCTCGCCAATTTCAACATCACCAGGCAATATGTGAAATATGTAGGCGCAGGTCATGGATGGACAGGTAGTGATCTTACCGATACTTATCTTAAACTTGCAGCCTTTATCAAACAGCACGTTCAGTAATGGATTTTACCTGCAAAGCTTTCGACCAATTATCGCCTAAAGAATTATACGAGATCATCTGGTTGCGCAATGAAGTGTTTGTAGTAGAACAAAACTGCGTGTTCCAGGACGCAGATCATAAAGATCATTACGCTTATCATTTTATGGGATGGATCAATGATGATCTTGTCGCATATACACGTTTATTACCTGCGGGGAAATATTATCAAGAGATGAGTATTGGAAGAGTAGTTACCTCACCTAAGTACAGGAGAAGCGGCTTGGGAAAAGAGTTGATGACCGCATCTATATCCAAATGCTTTGAACTGTTTGGAGAAGGGCCTATTAAGATCGGGGCACAACTCTACCTCAAAGATTTTTATGGAAGTTTCGGCTTTGTTCAATGCGGTGATGTATATGATGAAGACGGTATCGATCACATTCACATGCTACGGCAACCATAATTCAACAGCCGGTTAAAGGAAACATAAATCCTTTTTTCTAACTCAAAGTTTCCGCAAATCGTTTTATTTTACATCTCTCCTACTTCAACCATATTTCCAACTTCTACCACCGGTTGATTTAAACCTTTTATTCTATGCAGGAAAACATTTCGCTTTCCCAGAGGGAGAGTTATACACCAACATCCTTTGAAAAATTTTTATGGTGGTTGGCTACGGCCGAAAAGGAGTTACTAAAAGATTGTACGGTTGACAGGAACCGGTATTCAATTATCGGGTTAACAGTGATGGGAACATGGTTATTCGCCACGCTGGCATGGACCTATTTCTTCAGCACTGTTGTGCATTGGTATGCAGCCATTCCACTCGGGGTTTTTATGGGAGCGATCATCCTTGGTATTGACAGGGCGCTTATCAAAGGCATCGATAAATACAACAAAAGAAAGTTCTGGCCTTTCCTATTTCGTGGCTTGCTGGCAACAGTCATTGGTGTGTTCATGGCGCAGCCTGCATTGCTATACTTATTCAATAAAGAGGTACAGCTACAGATCTCATTAGATAACGAACAAAAGAAACGCGTTAAGAGAGCACAACAGGATACATTATATGTATTGCAGAAAAATGAATTGATCAAGCGAAAGCAATCATTACAACAACAACTCGATACCAAGTACCAGGAAGTATCCACTGCAAGAGAAAACTTTATCGCTGAAACAGATGGAACAGGTGGAAGTGGTAAGATAGGGTTAGCCAATATCGCTAAGGCCAAGCAAAATGAATATCAGAAACTAGATGCTGAATACCAGCAAATGGAACAGAGCATCAGGCCGCAAATAAGATCAACAGATAGCTCGTTGTCAGCCATTGAAACTTCCATACAGAATGAACAAAAAGCTTTTGATGCTTTATTGAATGATGGATTCCTCACAAGGATAGAAGCACTGAATAATCTCGTGAAAACGAACACTGCACTTCAATTCCGGTATTATTTACTGGTGATCATTCTTTTATTGATAGAACTAATGCCTGTGATCGCAAAGACATTGTTACCCGCAGGTGTGTATGATGAAAAAGTAAGATTGCGCCAGGAACTGGAAGCTGCGATTGCAGAAAGCAATAACCAGAAAGAAAAGGAATTGAAGGAGCTATATAACCAAATGGCCTTCGAGCAGGACAAAGAATTTCTCCGTGCTTTCTTTGACGACAGCCAGAAAGAGCGAAGACAAAGGCTGGGTGAAGAACTGAGTAAGTGGAAAGCTGAAGGCGGAAGCTTTGATAGTTTCTGGAATAAGATAAAAAGAGATATGCTCACCAAGCAGGAAGCTTAACGCTGTATTCCATATTCTTCATTTGAGCATATTTATCGCCTTCAACGTTCAAGAGTATTGCTCTTTGTATCATTCCATACTCACTTTACGCAGTGTTATTCTCCCATTACAAAGGTTCGTTCTCCCTTTGCAAGGGTTTATTCTCCCTTCGAGGGCTTTTATGCACTCTTCGCAACCATCCATTCTCCCTTTATGCAATGGTGTGCTCACCTGGGCAGGTTCTATACGTGCATCGATAGATTCTTTGCGCCCTTTCCAACCGGTTGTGCAATTATCGAAGGATTTTGTGCAGAATTCAATACATTCTATGCGTACATCGAAGCCTGATACCGCTTATGTAACTTGAAAAAATGGATCATTTGAAGAGAATATCCCTTAATCTTAAGAGAAGCTGATTTCGAACTTAAGCGCTAAATCCCGGAGGTCTTTCACAACACTTTCAACAATAGGAATACCCTGCTGCATTCGTTCAGCTTCCATCTCTCGTTCAGGATCACCAGGGATCAACACTTTATCATAGCCATCAGCAGGCTTTGCATTTCTGAAGCGTGCTATCCAGTTATCCATATGTAGTTTAAAATCATCTGCAGGTCTGAAGGCATCTATACGCATCGCCCCAAAAAAATGACCAAGTCCTTTGCCGGGCATGTTCTCGGGCATTGCTATATATGCCGGGAACGGTGGCGCCCACGGCCCATAACTCGCCCCGCTGAACACCGCAGAAAAAATATCTACGATACTTCCTAAGGCATATCCTTTATGACTGCCGTGTTCTCTATCACTTCCCAATGGCAACATCGCTCCTTCTTTCTTCAAAGCATTGGCATCAGTAGTTTCGTTTCCGTCTTTTGTTTGTACCCAACCCAATGGAGCTTCCGCATTTTTACGTTGCAATATCTCCAGCTTACCATTTGATGCTGTAGTGGTGGCAAAGTCTGCCACGAACGGAGGTTGCTCTTTTGCTGGGATGGCAATTGCTATGGGGTTGGTGCCCAACATTTTTTCTATTGAGAAAGTTGGGGCAACCAGTGCACTGGCGTTGGTCATAGCAATACCGATCATGTCATGGTCCAATGCCATCATTGCATGATAGCCTGCAATACCAAAATGATTACTATTACTCACTGCCACCCAACCTGTTCCCACTGTTGTGGCTTTTGCAATAGCTATCTGCATCGCCTTAGGAGCTGATACTAAACCTAATGCTGCGTCTGCATCCAATGTTGCAGTCGAAGGTGTTTCGTGTATTACTTTGATATCAGGTATTGGGTTGATTCTTTTAGCTTCCCATAAACGCACATAACCTGTAAGCCTTGCCACACCATGGCTATCTATGCCACGTACGTCGGCGCTCACTAACACTTTGGCGGCCAACGATGCATCATTCTCACTGCATCCCATCTTTATAAAAACCTTCCTGGCAAATGAAAGCAATTGAGTATACGTGTATGTCTGTTGCATTGGCTGCAAGATAGCTAACCGTTTTAATGCTATCCACTAATAATCAGGACTTAAATTTGCTATTGAAATAAAAAACGCATGTTGGATAACTCCGGCATATTTGCTTTTGATACTGATTTTATCTACAACAATCAGAAAGTTCTGCTTGAAGTGTTCATTAAATTCAATGCAGACAATACCCATTATTATTATTGTGTGATCGGAGATAAACATGAATTCACTTTTGCCAAAAGAGATGATGGTATATGGGTAGACATGAAGACAGGCGCAACTGAATTTGCTTCAGAAGTGGGTAATGTTATAGAAAGAGAAATGAGCCTTGATCATAGATTCCATTCACACTAGATCATTTCTTGTACAGTTTATACCCTGTGGAGTGTGTAGCCTCAACAACATAGATACGTTTGTACATCTGCATTGAAGTTTGTGTATCAGTCCCCTTCAGTTTTGGCATAATGTTACGGGCATAAAAGCCAGCTATCAAATTTGTGAACACTAAAAATGTATGTTATGCCAGATTCAAGAAACTCCGGAATAGGTCGTGAGAATGATCCTAGTAGCGAGTCACCAAGAAAATCCAACCGTGGATTCGCCGCAATGAGCAGCGAGCAACAAAGGGAAATTGCCCGCAAAGGTGGCGAAGCAGTGAGCCGCAACAGGGAACACATGGCCAATATTGGAAGAAAAGGCGGCATAGCTTCTGGAAACAACCGCAGTACCAGTAACAACTCTGGTAGTTTGGGCAACAGAAGTGATGAGAACACCAACAACCTGTAAGATCTTAAGTAGGGTGGCAGGTTGAGTAGGATACCTGCCATCTTATTTAAAGTGGTGTCTATTGTTTCTGTGCACTCCGCCGCGTTGCTTCCGAATATTCGGGGCGAACATTTGGGCCTGGACGACCTGTTATCATGGCATCAGGCTCTGTCTTCAGCAAAGCTGGCTTTTATTGCCTGCTTAAGTTCTTCGGCTACAGGAACTTCTTTCGTTGGATTCAATTCAAGTTTATTCTTATCCCACTCAAACAGGATCACTTCTCCCTTTAAAAGATCGTTACTCTGGAGATTGTCTTCAGGTGCCCAACAGTGGAAACTCACTTCGTTCCTGGCAGTGTTATACACTTTCTTTACAAGGAATCGGTACGGTTTCTTGTTGTAAACGATTTCAAGCGATTGAATAGTTATTTGCATATAAAAGTATCTGCGTTCTTTTATAAGCAATCGTTACAAGGCATGTCGTGTTGGGTATGTGGCACCAGGGTTTCTGGTTTGGGGCTTGAGTGATGTGCTTTGTCTCAGCACAAACATGTAATGTAAAAACTGATTATTGGATACATCTGCAAGGTAGGCTATATCTTTTATATATGATCTTAAATAATATACGGCCGCTTTGTCAAGATAATATAAAAAGAAAACTCTCAGAGCATGAGAGTTTTGTAGCGGGATCGGGAGTTGAGCCCGAGTCCGCTTATGCGGATATGAATCCCATAGTCGGATATGTATCAACGATTTTTTCTCGTATCCATTTTCTCTCTTTGGATGTTTTCAAAATTTTTTCCCTTTCAAAGGCTTCTGATTTGTGTTTAAAATATTCGGCATAAACAACTGTCCATGGTCGATACTTAATCGTCCAGCCTTTAGTACCCAAAGAATTATGTGAATGAAATCTTTTGATAAGATCCGAAGTGCAGCCGATATAGATTTTATCATGTACTGCTGAAAACAATATATAAACAGTATATATCATAAAAAAGCTCCTTAAAATTAAGAAGCTTTTTGTAGAGTGTCGGGGAATTGGGACGAACTCTATGAAGATTTGCTCAATGTATTTACCGCTGTGGCTTAACTTGCCCAAGTGAAAATACCGGTTACCTTCTCCTACGAGGGCAAAGACTTTTCAGGCTACCTCGATGAGGTCAACGGCATGGGTAATGACCGCGCCACTATGTGGCATTTAATGGTGAACAGGTACTACTGGGGAATGCTGCAATATGTACAGGGAGAATTCCGCTTCAGTTCCAATTCTATCAATGCACCCCATTTGAGCGATCATTTAGGCAATATTGTTATGCTCTGGTACCAGTAAAAAGCCCCTGTAGAAACAAGGGCTCTAAATCAAACCTTATGAGAAATGCTACTTGCCTTACTTCCTGTATGTCTGGTAGGCCATAGAAAGCTTACCATCATAATTATTTTTACGGTATTGAGGCCCGTTATAGCCTGCTGCGAATCCTGCCCAGTCTTTTTCTATCAACTCATCATCGAGGCTCACGCTTTTGATGTAGTTGCAGAATAGATTCAGGTGCTCACTTTCGCTCCTGTACATTTTATTGATAAACTCCTGCAGTGTTTCGCATCCGCAGGCCTTCCAGTTAAAGCCCATGATTTGGAATTTCCCCCAGCTGGCTGAGCAAAGAGCGGCATCCCTGTGGATCTGTTTAGCTCGCTCTAGCTTTCCATGTTGCTCACTATACTTTCCGTAGGGCTTTGTTCCCCACACCGGATAAAGAATATCTTCATTTCCGCTCAGATGGAGTTTTGGATCAATGCCATGTTTTTTCAACTGCTTCCAGAATATATGCGGCTCAAAGAGGATCATTGGTCGGTTGTCAGAAAGAAAACCGTCACCCTTGCTTTCCACCTCTTCCACTGCTTTAATCGCTGCAACATCACAGCCTATGATCTTAGCCGCCTGCTCGTATTCTTTAAGTGTGATCATCTTGTAACATTTTTGTTTGTAACAATTCTGTTTACAGTTTAGTTATGAGTACACCGGTAACAAGTAAGAGGGCTATCTGGCTAACCGTTGTTTTGAATTTCTGCCTGCGTACCTTCTTTTTCTCAAGTGAGATCTGCGTTAACAGTAACTGCTTTTGCTCTTCCTGCATGGACCTGATACCCAGCAATGCACCGATACTATCCTGCTTGTTTTTGATCAGTCCATCTTTTACCCCCACAAGAGATTTATAGTACCCAATCTCTTTTTTAAGCAATACATTCTCCAGCTTGGACCGGTCAAGCGAATCTGCTGCGATCAGGATATTCTGAGCAGCACGTTTACTGATCGTAACTGAATCAGTGGTCGAACCTTTCTGAGAGCTTGCGTTCAAGCTCAGTAGCAGAAAGAGATTTAATAGCAGCCCGTTTATCAGGATGGCTAAGCCAGAGTGTATCTCTACTTTTTTCATTGGTGTGTATGAGTTTGATGAGTGAATCTGATTGCTTTACCAATCTTTCATTTTCGATCCTGAGAGCTGCCAGTGTGTTGTTCTTTTTGATGATCTCCGATTGCAAACTGTCGTACTTATGTTGATTGAGTACTTCTTTTGGCTTTGGGTTCCTGCCACAGCTTTGAATGAATATGATCAGTGATAAAATCACGATCAACATAAGTATTGCGAAATCTTTTGCTTTCATCTCAAATGGTTTACAACTGTTACAAATAGTGTAACTCCGATTATACTAATTACCGTGGCCAGAAGGACCATGAAAGAAACATCCTTCACGTCCTCCCAGGTATCACGATTAATTTTCATCAGATCTTGCTTGCAGCTTTATCAATGGCATCCTTTCCTTTGTCTTTGTACTTGAATGCTATGTATTGAATGAAGCAACCAATTATGAATGATCCGGTTCTGAAGTACAGCTGCAGGTTCTCTTTCCAGGTACGCACTTCAAGGTTTTTCAACTCTTCTTTTTTTACGTTCAAATCGATGTAATCTGAAAGCAGAAAACAAACGCATAGAATACCAATGAAGCCGATGATGAAATACCCGATCTCTGCTTTGAGGTAGGTAAGTAATGCAACACCGTAACTGATGTGTTTTTCCTTCTGGTTGTTATACACCTGTATGCTGGTGATTAGAAATTGTCCTAATAGGAATGCCATCAGAACAATCCAATAATGTTGATTCATTTTCGCTTAGATTTTTTGGTTTTGAATGATTTGAACTTGGCGAGTAATTGCTCACCGAGATGCTTGCCAACTACTGTACAGATGCCACTGAGTAATGCGACTAAAAGTGCAAGAGGTATATTGCTCACTATGAAAATGAACGTTCCGATTGTAGCTCCTGCCAACCAGGTTAAAAAGTCTTTCATTGGTCTTTGTATTGGGGGTATGTACATGGCTTCACATTTTTACGGGTGAAACGATTTATATTATTCTATAAGTGAACGTGAATATTATCGCCTGACTTCCTGTTCCGTTAGAAACCCAATTCACTACTGCTCTATCGTTAGCTACACTTCCGAAAACCTGTAATGAGTTTCTATTGCCATCCCCTGAGCCTGCACAATTCTCTACCGCTGAGAAATTAGATGCGACCGGTAGGGTTATCTCAAATTCCGTTGAAGTTGTTCCTGCGGTCACCGTTACATCAATGAATCCCGAAACCGTTACCGTATTTCCTACTCTCAGGTATTGGCAAACTCTTGGAGAAGGAGAACTACAATTAAAATTTGTTGTAACTGTTGGCGTATAAGTGCCTGAAGTGATAGTTTGAGTTGAGCCATTACCCATTAAAGCATCTGTTGCTGCGGCTCCAGTTTTTACGAGATCACCCGTAGGGGTTATGTAGATGTCAAAGTCTGCCCCGCTGCCACTATTTTTTGAACCCTTAAAACCAATTCCTCCAAACGCATATATTCCTAAATCACCAGTATTAACCCTGTCTCTACGAGCTAAACTCCATACGTGAGTACCTCCGCTTGTTTGAGCCCCTGCATAACCTCCACCATCTGATGCATCAGCACTCTTAATTCTCAGCATATCTTCTACATCTACTCTCGGAGCAATAATTCTTGAGGTTGCTACTATTAAAGAATCACTGTAGATAATACCCCTTATTCTTAATGAATCTATAGTTAACAGATGCCTGGTTTCCCCACTTTTATTTATTGCCCGTAAAATCGTATTGCTGTTTGAGGGCTGGGTAATCACCATCGTAGAATTACCCCTATTGATTTGATTGCCGTCATATCTTACCGGGAACTCATCAAACTTTTGTTTGTAATCGTAAAAGCCTGTTACATCATTATACTCAGGAATCAAGCCTGCGTATCTTACGCTATCTCTTACGTTCATTACCGCATCGGTCTTATAATTGAGATCAAATTGCCATTGATGCTGATACTCGTAATTTTCAGAAATCAGGGGCTGCAACCATCCACGCTCAGTGATCATAAACAACCAATTACCGTTAGATAATTGTGTTGCTGTAGGATAACCATAGGCTGCAAATACATCGGGCTCAGGACGAGGGAAAGATATTTTTTGCGTCCAGTCTAAAGGCGAGTGAATAACATCTTGAGGTTTATTAATGAACACAACAAAGGAATCATTCTTACAGTTAGCTAATTCTCCCGTAGTATTAAAGGCGTGCCTCTGTGTCCATATAGCGATAACATTGTTCCTCACAGAATCCCAGGCAACGAAAGGTGCTGTTCTTGTCGTAGTATCCCTTCCTACATTAGACCTTCCTTCAAAAGAAAATGTCTGCCCGTTATCGGTTGATGAGTATTGCCAGTAAGCTGAAGGGTTTGTCGAGGTTTCCTGCCTGGCAAGCAAAATGATCCTATTACTCCCAACGTAAGCCCAATACGGTTCTTCCAGTTTTCGGCTTGGATTACTAACACGCTCGTCGTAAATAACTCCCTGCCTTGTCCATGATGTTCCGTTATATGATCTCCATGCTTCGGCGTAATTCTCTTTAATAACGAGTTGCATATAACTTCCGTTAGCTGTTCGTCTTGCAGCAGCAAAGGGAACCATATCTGTTTCAGCCTCACTAACGGCATTAAATGAAGAATAAGTAGCTCCGTTATCTGTAGAGTATATATAACCAAGATCGATATTTGCTTCACCTACTGCATCGTATCTTCTGAACCAGATAACAAATGTGTTTGTTTCTTCTACCAGACCTCCGCCTATATTGCGATCATCGTAAGAAGAATTATAAACTACTGTTGGAGTTGTCCATGTCAACCCGCCATCATAAGAAAACCTTTGTTGTATCGACCCTGTATTGGCTACATGCCTGAGTGTAGAATCAGCCCTGAATACCTGCCATATTGTATCACTGCCAATATTTTGAATAAATCCTTCTGAATATCCAATAGAACTTAATAAAGATGGATACGGGCCAGCCAATGAATACCTGTTTGTTGAATCTGAATGTTTGCTGTTATTTATCTTCAACAACCCAGTCACGCTATCTGCCAAGGGTCTCCACCCCGAAGTCTTTGGATTATAAACGTAATATTTAGCGTTGCAGCTATCGAAGTAGATAGCGCTTTGTTTCAGATCAACTGCGTTCAATGTAGGGAACCCGCATCCTGTAGGAAATAAAAGAGCAATTTGAACTGCCTGCCTGTTTTTTACATCTCCATAAAGATTATTAGGCTTAGTCCATGGCGGGGTTACAAGCTGTGCCGATGCATTTTCTGTCCCCAAAATGGTTAGCAGTAGTACTAATATTTTTAGCAAAGGTTTCATGTTTATAAAATTAGATTTTTGATATTTCATAATAAGTGCTTAGTTAATCACGTAGTGTTAATAGCGGATGAGTAAGTAAACTCCTCTTGTTTCCGGTACTGTTTCTGTACCACCGCCATCATCCGTTTTTCCTATATCTGGCGGGCCGTTGAGTCCAGATAAAATATAAGCGTTTGACTGCCCGTTATCCCTTCTTTTTGCAATAGACTTATTGCCTGTAATATCATCGGTCGTTCCGCCGCCACTATTGTTTTTAACCGTATTGTGTGTGTGGGGCCCGATCGCTTCATCTGCCCAACTGCCTGCTTTTCTTGTTACTCCATCCACGCCACGAAGGAATCCTGGTGAATATAAAAGCGGCGCCCTGAAGTTGGTAGCACCATCTCCCGTACTCCATTTCCCTTTATGGATAAACTCTCCATCCACCGCCGTATTCCAAAGTGTATCGGTTACAATCAAATCTGCATCGAGACTCAGCATGTATTCATATAGTCTTGGATATACGTCGCGGTCAAGCAGGGCACCTTCAGTAAATAGACAATTGAGATAGTCTTCGCTTCCTGCATCTGGAGTTTTGTCAAGACAGATTATTTCGCCAACCTTTCTTATTCCTTCCGAGGGATTTAACACCTTCCATCTTACGTCAGCGCTATCATTGGGGTTGACCCACTTAAATATCCATGCCTGCTCGCTTTGTCCTAATATCAGGTTTGTTTTTGATCCGCCAAGCCAATCGATCGTATCAGGACCAGAACATGCGATCACTGCGTTTTTATGGCTTCCGCCCTGGGACTGAAAAAAGAATGGCCTGTTGGCAAGGGTGTCACTGAGCAAAGGAAGGGTAACAGTAATTTTAGAAGTGGCGGATTCTATTGCAATGAATTTTCCTGCGTCTGCGGCTAAAAGTGTTTCGTCAGCATCAATAAATAGTAATTCAGAAAACAGCCCGCCTGAACTTGCGCCCGCCGTTGGATTATAGGTGATGGCTTTAGGCTGAAAATGCAAGACCCATTTTTCTCCGGTTTGGGTTTCATAACCTGCTTCATTCATTTCTGGATTATTATCTCCGTCCAAAGAATAATCTTCAGCCGGATCCTGCGTGCCGTAACCTTTTATTTCAAGACTATAGTCCCATCCTGCCAGCGAACTGGTAGGGTCGGTATATTTTCTTCCGCCCACCGGAAAACCAGAAGTTGTTCCTGCTTTGATATGAAGGTCCGCTCTAACTTCTACGCCCGGGTATCTAGGATCAAGGCTTCCATTTGCGAGCAATGTTCCGGTGGTAGCTACACCATTTGTCTCAAATAATTTGAACAGGTGTATCACCGGGTTGAGTCCCGTAAACTGCAGTTGCCTTGACGCTGCATGAGGCGGCGCCAGCTGTCCCGAATTAGCTACCGGTACATTTGGAGAAGATGCTTCATACAGCACCATGTATAAATAACCCGTAATGCCGGAAGCGGAAGAAATCGATATGCGGGGGTCAAACGTTGCCATAGTTTAAAATTTATTCTACTTCAGTGACTTGTACCAGGTTACTGCTTACGTTACCGTTGAAGTCACCGAACTCTTTTGTTTCGATATTATATAGAACTACTATACCTTGATTGAGTTGTCCAGTTGTGGTAAGGGTGATTGACTCCCTGTTTTGTGATTCCCTGATCGGCATGTTCCAGAAGGCGGAAGCAACGCCGGGGAATTTCACCTTCTCGAATTTGCTGTCACCATCTCTGGAATACCCTTTACCATCAATACTTGTAGAGGTGAGAACCATGATCCGGTTCAGCTTATCGATCATATAAGGAGGTACCAGCTCATCTATAGCAAGCGAGAATTTCCTGTATGTGATGCCATCGATCACCTCTGCATCGAGGGGTTCGTCTTCGTTGAATGAGAACTTGGCTTCAGGATTATAATCATGGATCGTCCCTTCAATACGGAATGAAGGATTATAGCCTCCTGTAAATATTGTGCAGTGCTTATTCTTTGCGTTAGTGTATTCAAAAAGCAAAGTCTGTGGCCAATCTTCTTTCACGTGCAAGCCTTCTGAAATAAACTGTACCTGCGCTGATCCACCGCCGAATGTTGCGAGCAGGTAGTATATTCCCTCATCAAGTCCTGCTAAACTCACATTACCCTGGAATAAAACATAAGGCGATGCCACCGCCGCAGAAACAACCTGGTTTAAATTCACCGTAGCTACTATCTTACCGTGGCAGGTCATTACATCGATCTGTGCCGGTGCCAGCCCGTTAGTAATGGCTTGCAATTTTATTGTATCGTTGGTCTGCCACTTCTGGAAGTAATTTTTTCTATTTGTATAATTCTGGATTTGTTCGATGTACCAGTCCTGATCCATGTGTTTGAAGTGATATTGTGCCGGTATGATCTCTCCGATCGGAACAAACTGCACAGGACACACATGAGCGATCGCTGCTCCGTAAGTAGACATATATAAACTGTTTATGATGTCGGGTTCTAAATTTTGTAAGACGCGGATATCGGTATCAGTACCAAGTAATCCTTTCCATTCCTGCGTTTCATTCAGTTGTGGTTTTACACCCACCTGCATCGGGAATACAAAGAGCGTATGACCGTTATAATCACATTCAATAAACCCATTCTTTGCGCCTGTCATGAGTTCGGTGAATGTTAGTGGCACTTCAGTTTTAAAAGAAAGCATGATCGGGTAGAACTTTGGAGGCTCTAACTGGTCGACCCTTATATCCGCTTTTTCTGTGATCGTAACACCGTTAAGTGTCGTAGATAGTTCCTTATTCTTATCGAGCGTATTAAAGATGATCTTATCAAGAGTGAGAAAGTACATGCCGGAGCGAACAAACCAACCGTGTTTCAAGAACATCCGCATCGGTGTCAGGTCTTTAATGTTAAATGCAGTGGCAGCAATATCGCTATTGATCAGCCCGGATATAGAATCGTACGCTTCTCTTTCGAGATCGTAACTACCATCTGATTCAGCGGTAGACCTTACGCAAAGAATAAAAACATCATTATCTCCCTCGCCGTCCGTTGTTTCCTGCCCGGTGTTTTTTACTCTTTGATATTCTATGCCGTGCGGATCGGCACGGTAAACACTTACCAGATTTAGCTCCCTGGATATTCTTGTAACAGGATGCTTGCGTGTAGCAGTAGTATTGTATTCGAGCCTGCCTGCTCTTTCTTCATATTTCTGTTCAGGATAACCAATTTTAGACGTGTTGAAAATAAAATCCTGCGCTACAGATATCTTAAGCCCACTTATTGCACCCACATTCATAGTAACGGTGGAGTTATCAAACACATCACTTTTACTTTCGAAATAGACGTATTCATCGAATGGAGCCACTGATCTTTTTGCAGTACCCAGCGCACCATTGAGAATAGCATTGAACGAGGTAAAGAAATCCGATAGCGATGTTTTGATCACGGGCGGAGAATCGGTTGCGTTACGCAAAGCATCGCCGCAGGTAACTGCGAGGTGCTGATACTGTTGGAGCAGGTTGCTTTCTGCCTGGTACTGTCCGTTAGTTATTTTACTTACCAGCATTTTAAGCAGATCGAGTGGCCTGATACCGTAGGCTTGCGTTTCTGGATATCTGGTATTAAACGAAAGCGCCACGGCTGTGCTATCGTATATCGTAATACCATTCAAACTACCCGACTGGCTTACTGATTTAAAAACAAACAAGAATAGCTTCTCATCAGCGGCGAGCGTGATATTGCCTGCGAGCGGTATAGAAGATGGCGATGAGTTGCTTTTACTAACTGTATATCCGGATACCAGTGTCACCGTTTGACCTAGCGAGGTTTTTAAAACCACATCCACTACGAGATTCCCGGATGAGGCGCCTGTTTGATCGTTGATTTTAAGCAGGCCATTAACTGCAACGGTGATGGGATTGATCGAGTAAAGAAGATAATTGGCAGATGTATTAAGATAATCTGCAAGGTTGGCCGAAGCTACATTCTCCGCCGTAACACTATCATTTCTTACTATACCTACGCTGTCTCCTTCGTTATTGGAAAACACGAACGGGAAAGCGAGGTAGGGGCTACCGTTGGGTATTGAGGCTTCGGTTGTACCGGTTTCATCCCCGTAGATAAAATTGTAAATGTCGTTGAATAAAATACCATCAAGATTCACCCTGATATGTTCCGGCAAACTGCCATCGCACAAGATCTCGTAGGTAGTGTTCTCGTTCGCTTTGAGTAATTTACTTAAACCGCCTTCCATGATGTTCACCTTCACGCTTGCAGGGGGCTCGTCTTCGATTTGCGTGAGATCTAGTTCGCCTTTGTAATAATGTTCATACTCATCGTTGTCGAAATTCTTTTTATTGATGTTCAGGTAAATAGTTTCTTCATACCCGTTCTTCGTATAGAATAAATAGCGAATGATCTCTGCTCCGTCATTGACGAAAGTTAGCGGCACGGTAAAACTCCGGGTGAGTCCAAAGTATTTTGCATTTCGTGCAAATGATATCGCGTTATCCTCCCACCCCTGAGGTGACGATTCTAACCATTTAGGCTGAGACGATTTCTTAACCTTTGGTGTACCATCGGCATTATACCCGTCGACGTAATAACTACGCCCCTGGCTATCGGTAAGAAAATATAAAAAGGTTTTGCGGGGGCGCATTCAGCTAAAAAATTTAGTATTATAAAGGTAGCCGTAATGCAGGTGTGGAAAGCTTTTGAGCTTCCATTATTAACATTTGAGCGGTGAATGTGTAAATTTACTTACTAAATTTTTTGTCAATGAGCTGTACGAATTGCAGTGAGGAAGCAAGGAGAAAAAATGCCTCGTTAAATGAGGCAAGGCAGCTAGCTGCAACCAGAGCAAAACAGGAAGCTCAGCCTTACGCCGTTTGCATAGACCCGCCATCCGAAGAATATTTGGTTGTAAATTTTGAGAACGCAAGTGAATTTCTAATTATAGAAGTACTGACGCCTGGCGCGTAAAAGAATTAAAATACATATTATGAGCGAAGTGAAATTAATAACCGATTGCAGCAAGCTAACCTTAGATAAGTTTTTAGACTGTCTTTTTGATAAAGACTATTCTGTTTTGATAGTTCAGGGAGAGCCGTCTCAGGAAGAACTCCTGTTTGCATGGCAGAGAATCTTTGCGCAGTACAATGCGATGGTGGCTACAGAAGAGAACAACCGGCATATCGAAAAAACAAAAGAGGCTAATATACTCGTAGGAAAGATTTCCCTAGTTGCCGGGATCATACATCACTTGCAGATCATCTACGAAAAAGAGTTAGTGGATATATTACAGGAGTTGGGATTAAAGCCTAACATAAAAGAAGATGATTCTTTTGATGTAAGAATTTCAAAGCTTGCAACTGTTGAAAGCCGAGCAAAAAAGTGGGTTACCAAACTTGATATATTAACCAAAGAACTGGAAAAGGAGCAAACAAATGAAGAGGGTATTATTGCTACCAGGGACACATTCAGCCAAGGATTAGAAAGGTATAACAGGTATGCTAAAACTCAATACTTGCCGTGGACGATCACAGTTTCAATATATTGTCAAGGCATAAAACACATGATCGAAGCTGCCAAAAAATTAGAACTGAAGAAAGCTCAGGGTAAGTAAAGCTTTTGTACATTTATTTTATGAGATTAATACTACTTGTATTCATTGCTTCATTAGTAAGCTGCACTAATAAGAAAGCTCAAATCGTTGAAGAGCAGAAAAGACTTCAATCCGAACTTAAGGCCATCGATAGTAAGCAGGATGCATGGACGACCGGAGAAGAAGGCAAAAGACTTTCTTCCGATACCTCTTTCGAAGCCAGCGTAACCTATACTAGAAAGCTATTTGACTTTGAAAGGGAAAGAAAAAGGCTGAGAGAAAAAATTGATTCCTTGGAAATGGAACTTAAAAAATATTAGTTAAATACCTGCTTCTGTACATAATCATTCCATGAACCATTATTGTGAATTATCACCTTTGGAGTTTTCTGTTTTGCCGATCTCCTCAATGTTTCATGCATAGAGTATTCAGTAATATTAATCAACTGATCTAATTTCTTTTCAATCATTCTGTCGCTAGCGGGTACATTGGTTCTTGATCCCTCCATGATAAAATTATTACTCATTGCTGCCATTGCTTTATCATGAGGTATGATCTTAGTTCCCTCACTTAAGTAGCGCAGCGTTGGTCTGTCATTACCCATGAACATCCTTCCGCTTCTTTCAATATATAATTCCGGCCCGAGTTCATCGGTCAAAGCCCACTCAGCCTTACCACCATCACGACCTGTCGCATATTTCGGAAGGGGTGCAGCGATTGCCAGCGCGAGTTGTGCGGCACCTAATGCTCCCGTAACAGCAGCAAGGGCAATGTTAGCCGGCGTGTATGGCTTAGCGCCTAAGGCTCTTACCACAGCAAGTGCAGTTTCCATGATGATGGATGCAATGTTTTCTGCCCGCTCAAACTTTGCCCTTTGAAGATTTAACTGACGGATCTTTCTTTCATTAGCTTCTTTCTGCGCCATTCGCTGAGATTCCAGTATCTTCAACTTATTCGCCTTCTCTTCTTCCGTCAGTGATGAGTTGCTGATCCTTTCCACTTCAGCTTCATAATTCATCTGCTGCTTTTCTTCGAGTGCATTAAGCTCCTCTGTTTTTCTTTCTATCCCGGCAGTGATCGCCTGACCAATAAGATCAATAACCTGAGCGGCAAAATTTTGAACCTGTTCAAGATTCTTTACCAGCTTATCAAACCGCTCTTTATCAGCATCGGTTTTTTTCTTTTGAGATTCTTTGTAGTCCTCAACATCTATATCATTGTACTGCTGGCGTAAATCAGATAACTGAGCTTCTAATCTTGTGCGCTCTTCACTTGATATTTTCTCTGACTTCAAAAGCTCTTCTGTAGACTTGATCTGTCCTTCTATATTCTTCCGAAGATATTTCTCCTGAATAGCCTGCTTTTGTTTTTCGTACTCTTCAACAGTGATGGTTTCTGCAAGAAGCGACTCTGTTAATAAGGTCAATTCCTGGTTTTGCGCAATCCGGTTTCTATCGAGTCTGCTCTGAAGTTTTTTGTTGATCTTTTCTATCCGGTCTGCCTCATCTTTTTCTTCTTTCTCCTTGCGCTTATCCTGCTCAGTTTTCATCATCGCAGTGATCTGCTTCTCTACTTCGGTTTGAAGGTTTAGCAGATCAAGACTGGCTTGGACTTTTATTTTTTGCTTTTCCTTCTCCGTTAAATCAGTATTTAATAATTCAAAATCCCTTTGAGCTAATATCAATGAGCTTTGCTCTTCTCCTAGCCGTTTCATAGCCAACAGCCTTGTGCTCAATGATTGCTCTTCGTTATCAGCTATTGACTTTAAAGCATCTATCTGCTGCTGTTTCCCTAATTGAATTATTTCGAACTGAGCCCGAGATTGACGATCGGCTAAGTCCTTATCTATTTTAGCCTGTTTTTCGGTAGCCTCTCGACCCTTGTCAATGGCTTTTTGTCTCTCATCAGCAATACGCTTATTGTTGTTTACTTCATTAACAGCTTTCTCGGTTTGTAAATCCATAATCTCCCGATTAATATCTGCCTCAAAAGCCGCAGCTTCTTCTTTTGTGGCGAAATCGGATTTAAGAAAACTGGAAGCTCTTCTCCTGAGATTAAATATTTGTTCATCGACTGCTAGCTGACGTTTCAAATAAGCTCCTTGCTTATCCCCATTTGCTTCTAATAAATCTGCCTCCCGCTTTAATTGGTCAAGCCCGCCTTTTTTGGCATTATTAATTTTTTCTTGTTGATCTGCCAAGGCGGTAAGTTTAGACCTGAAGTCGGCAAGTTTCTGATTTAATTCTTCTTGAGCCTTTGCCTGGTCTTCTGTTGAATCGGTGGCTTCCTCCGATGCTGATGTGAAGGCAGAGAGAAGAACGACTACCGCTCCCAGCCCTGTTGCTAACAACGCAACTCGTAAAGCTTTAGCGGCCACGGTTGCGCCACCCATAGCGAAAGTTGCCAATGCTTGCGCCGCCGCAACTGCTTTCGTTTGTACTGAATAAAATAGCTGAACCGCTGCCCCTTCTTTTTGTAGGGCGTTAACAGTGGCTTGGACACCCTGAACCACGGCCATTACAGCCATTAGCTTAGCCATTTGTTTTTGCAGGTCTTCGTTTTCATCACCGAAAAGAGCTGCTGCCCCTTGAGCTGCACCATACATCCCGGCTAATGCCTCTGCTGATTTTAATAACCCGTCAAACACAAACGTGTCTGATCCAACGGTTTTCTGCGTGGCTTTCAAATCTTCAAAACTATCTCGAAGCTTACCGTTTTCCTGAATAAGTTCTTTTACCACTTCCGAGTCTTCACCATACACCAAAGCCAGCTGTTCAATAGCAACCTGATTCTGTTTTATATCCTCACGCATAGACACAAACCCGTGAGCTGAGCTGTTTAATATTTGCTCTAATAGAGACTGTTCTTTTTGAAGTTCCTGGATTACCTCAGTATTATTTGTACCAGCCTTTGTAAAATCGTCAAGCTTTTGCTTGACTTCCGACAGTGCCGACTCTAAAACCTTAGTTGCTCCGGAATAGTTACCTACGTTCCGCTGATATCTGCCTGTACTGCCTTCAAGATTTTTGAGTTCGACATCGAGTTCTTTAATTTTTTGAAGCAATTCTTTTCCTTTGGCAGCATTTCTCTCTGATGCAGAAAGATTATCATACTCACGTTGCAGTTGCTTTATGACGATCTGCTTTTGCTTTATAGATCCTTCAGCGGCTTGTTGAAGTTGTATCTCTTCTTTGGTAGCCTGGTTTAACTGTTGTAAGGACAACTTAGCTGCTACATTTTGTTTCGCTGCCTCACTTGTTGCCGCAGCTGTTTTAGCCTCGGTAACCGCTCGCTGAGATAATATTTTATTGTATTCGATAACGGCGAGTGTTACTTCGTCAGTTGCTTTCTTGCTCCGTTTTAAGGAAGCTTCCAGTTCTTTCTCTGATGCGTTGCCGGCTTTGTAGGATTGAAGAGTTTTATACAGGTCTTTTACCTGGTTCATGCTATCAACAACCATAGCCACGAACAACTGATGTTCTTTGGACATCTTATCTATATCGAGAAAACTGTCTGGTCTCTGCTCTGCCATGATTATATCTTAAGTTTCGTTCTGTAATTTTTGATTAAACTGTCTGCGGCAGCACGCCCGTATTTTGGCTGTCTTTCTTCGTTCAATCCGAATATCTCTTTACCGTAGGTTTCTTGCAGCATCTCACTTTTACTGTCTGCGCTATCTGAGACTAAACCGTCTGCGCGTGGGTCAACAAATATTCCTGAGTAGAAATCATTTTTATTCCGCAGGTCAATAGGCTTTTTCTTTCCTTTTTTCTTAGCGTATGAAGGGGAATATTCATCGCTGCCGGTTTTTAAATTGAAGATCGCCTCGCCATCACTTCTTTCACCGCTTAGAAGCTGGTCCTTTTGTAACTGTACAAATGTTTTTGATGAGTCGATGAAGGCTATTTCGACCTCCTGTTTAAAGTCAACCTTCGATAGCGTTTGATATAGATCGGCTATTGTTCTCACTATATTTTTTAATTATCCGGTAGGCTTGTTTTAAAGATTCCTTTCTTCGCTCTGCCGTCAACTCAGGCCACAGATGTTGATTGCATTTATTGCTGATAAATTGATCTTCTGTTTGAGCCATTGTCCATTCTACATTAAATGATACCCCGTCTACTCTCATGAACCTGAGAATTTATAATTACCGCACCCCAGATTCTTAAGTATTGCGTCCTGGCTTTGCTCGATCAGCGTACAGTACACGTTACATCTTTCCAGTACCCATCTTCCAACAAAACTGTTTTGCTCCTCCGATGTCATGTCAAAAAACCACTGGCGGTAGAACTTATATTTCCTGCGCAGGTCGTATGGTGCTTTTGATCTTGGCATCAGTAGTAGAATTTTACAGCTTGCTTGAACTGGTTACCCCTGTCCTCGTAATTTTTGAACCGGTCAAAACTTGCACATGCGGGAGAAAGTAAAACCACTTCACCTCTCTTTGCTATGGATAAACTTAAATCCATTGCATCGATCATGTTTGAAGCTTCGTATACCGGTACCGTGCTGAGTTCTTTTTTGATCTTCTTATTATCAACTCCTATGCATACAATCGCTTTTACTTTTTCATTCACCAGCGCCTTTACAATAGAGTAATCATTGGACCTATCCATTCCTCCCATGATCAGTATAACAGGTTTCGATAATGATTCAAGTGCATACCATAGCCCGTTTACATTTGAGCACCTGCTATCGTTAATAAATTCAATGCCCCGGTGTACACCACATTTTTCTAACCTGTGCTCGTGATTGATCGTGATCACTTCTTCTACCCTTACGTTACTCAGTTGCACTGTTACTTCAGGCTTTGGCTTTGCGGCAAAGTCATAGATATTGCTTAAGGGTCTTTGTTCAAAAACCCTCTGCTGCAGGTCTGCTTCTATGTGCTTTGTCTTTTTCATCTTTTAAAAAAGCCCTGCACCTTAATGCAGGATACAGGGCTACTATATCTGATAACAATGGCCTTAGCTGTTACTTACTTCGAGCTCCGCAGGGATACTTTCATATCCTTCGATGTCAGCTGCCGCAAGTACTGAAGGTGCTTTAAGTGAAAGCTCGATCACGCCATCATCCGGGTAGTCTCCATCTGCTGCCCTGTCAAGTGTTACAGTGAAACGTTTAGTTGTTGCACTCCATACCACAGAGCTGATAGTAATCACCCCACCAGTAGACTGGTTGATCGCCTGCCAGAGGCTCATGTTTGCTAGTTCGGTGCTGTAGGTCTCACCTACGTTTGAAGCTCCGCACTTGGTTCTCACTGTAACCTGCGCTACGCCACCGCCATCACTGAACTCTTCTACGAACAGTTCCAGATCCTGTAAACCTGCCACTTCTTCGATATCGGTAAAGTTTACTTTCACGAATGCAGAATTACCCTGGTTAACATATTCAGGAGAGAAGATGAAACGCGTGAGGTACTGCGCCACTGCTGAACCGCCGGCCATCTTCCAAGGCAATGCATGGAATAAAACAGGGATGGTCTTTAAAGCGCCGTTGCTATTGGTGCCGATGATCTTTCCTTCCTTGTCATAAAACAGTACATGAACATTACCGTTATGTGACTGCAGTGATTCGAGCAGGCACGCGCCACCTTCTGTAGTTTGCGCTGTCCAGTCGTAATCGCCATCTTTTACCGGGATCTTCTTACCTAAGTCAGAAGTCTGGATGGTAACGTCTTCAGAATTATCTGTCCACTGGAATACCTTGTGTACTGGGAAACATCTGGTAGCCTTTGCATCTTTCCATGCATCGGTTTGTAAAGTCTCAAGGATGACTTCAAGCTCAGCTGGTGTGAACGTTCTTGGTGAATCGTACAGGAAAAAGCCGGCAATGATCTTCCAATCAACTACGCAATTGCCAAAGCCAACATTCCTTTTGTTGGTGGCACATCTGAGTTCATTGAGTTTACTCATTTTTTATAATTTGTTGGCTGCTTTAAGGGCAACCGGATTTGTAATTAATTTTCAGTTGAAGATTTTCTATCTCTATTGCATCAACATAATCGTTCAGTTTTAAAGCGTCCGTTCCACCCACTGCATTTCGTCCCCAATAACTACGGTCTGTTTTTTTGTGAGGGATCATGTCTGAGTTTATTACGTTTACCATCGGATGGGCCGCCAGGAATTTCATGAACTGGTAGTAGATCGGGTAAAGAACAGGCTTAAACACTTTGGTCATCCTGTCGGTGATCTTGTGGTCATTCCTGGTAGAATGTGCAATGATCACGTTCAGCGATACCTCGGCGTATTGTCCTACCGCTTTACCGCGCTCTTCCGAAAAATCCTGCACCAGGTAAACCAAAGGATACTTATTCGCCTGGTTATCGGGATTCTGATCCATTTGAATGAGCGTTTCGATCAACTCTTTTTTATGACCATACTGGAAATTGATGGTAGAAATAAGAGTGCTTTCTATCGCAGCGGTTTCATTTGTCCTGATGGTTTGTAACAGCGTAACATTGGTTCCATTGTATTTCGCTGTTTTAGCAGCTGCAACAACTTCACCGATAATATCAGTGATGTACACCGGTATCATATACCAAACTGGTTTTGACCGTAATAAACATTGGGTGCAAGGGCTCCAAAGAATTTGTAATTGACCTGAGTGGTATCGTACTGCGAGTACGTTGCTTTATTAACCTCCAAAAACTCCCAGAGAATATTAATATCAGTGAGCATCTGGTTCCATGCTGTGACCATCTTGTAAGACGGGTCTGCACTGGTTGCATTTTCGGCAGCTGTTTTAACTACTCCTACGCCTGCAGTTTGCGCGGCATTATCTTTTTGGATATGCCAGTACACATAGCTTGCGATAGGTGAAAGTTTACCAGTACCATCTGCAAAGCCTACCCATTTCTTTTTTATTCCGCTGATGTTAGTGAAGGCTATACCATCCCTTAAGTCTTTCCACTTCTGCTCAGGATCCTGTGCTGTTATACCTGAATTAAATGCCACCCATAGATCATAACCCAGCGCTGCCTGAAGGAATGGCTTCTCGTGGAGGTCGATGAATATCTGCACGGATGCAGTGACATTCACGTCCCCCAGTTGAGCCAGCATTATCGGGCCTCTGAAATATGTTTTATCTATGAGTGACATCTAAATAGATTAGTTGATGAATGAGAATTAAGATTCTTGCTCGATCCAGTTTCTTACTGTTGAGAAATCAGGACCTTTGACAATGGCTGCTTTTCTTATATCAGAGATATAGTCAAAGTAGTATTGCTCCATCACGATAGAGAACCTGTTTTCTGCGAAGTCGGTACCGTTATAACCAACCTTCACGATGAAGCCGCCACGTAAGATGATGTTATAGTTTTTGAAATCTCCTACCATAACCGCATCGGCCTCCATCGCTGGATTGCCTACGAAGTTGATTCCGTCAAGCACAGAAGGCTTATTCAGGTAGTTGCCCTGAGTATCTTTCAGGATGCCCATTCTGTACTTTTTAAATGTGCTCATGATAGCAGCGTTCGCCATGTTGCCGCCATAAGTAGCGGAGTCAACCTGCGCCGCCATTGCAGCAATTGCATCAAAGTCATTAACATCAGGTACGCCATCAGGTCCACCTGGAGCAAAGCTTGCTGCAGTGTTATATGCGGTAGCTGCACTTATAATGTTGGCTAAGATTGCTGCGTTGATACGGTTGATCACATCAATACGGCCTTTGCCTAAGATGTCACTTTCGAGACGGGAAAAGTCAATCGAGAATTCATCAGTGATACCGATAAGCGTTGCTTCTTTTTTATAAGTAGCAGTTTTTAAATCGTACTTGTACTGAGTTACCGGTTTTGTTCCACCTTCCGCAACAGTAGCTGAAGCGCCAACTTTCGCCTGCTCCTCATACCACATAGCCAGCGGACTGTCAATACTTGCGTTCTGTAAATTACACAGGTCAAATACCCATGGGTTGTTTCTGAACTGGCTAACGATTGGAGAATTACCACCGAGCCTTAACAAGGAGGCCGCATCAATGCTTTGTGAAATAGATGCTACGTTACCGTTAGTCCCTACGTTTGCAATTGAAGCGTGCGGGCCTGCTGCCTTTGTAGGATCATAAGGTCTCATTACCCACTCACCTTTTTGGTTCAGTCCAACGATGAACTGCTTTGTTCCGCTACCGTTGGAATAAACCTTCCTTAGCTCTTCCTTATTTTCCTCAAGTGTTTGAGCGATTGATTTAGAACCAAGCGTTCCGGCCTGCATCTTTTCAACGATCTCACCCAGTGAAGTACCATGCTTTCTTGCTGTTTCTTCCAGTTCTTTTACTTTGTCCTGGATCTCTTTATAAGTTTCAGGATTCAGTTCGGCTTTAATTGCAGAGGCTACGGTTTTTACCTGGTCGGCTGATAGTTCCTTTTTTTCCAGTTTGGAATAAAGCTGATTGGCCAGTTTTTCCATGGCGCCAACCATCTTTTTTTCTTCATCATTAAGGCTTGCTTTTTCAGTTTCGGAGAAAGCAATAACCGGTGCAGTAGCAAGTACCGCATTTGAAGCATCGTGGTCTTTACCAACGATAAATAATACTGCCGCAACAAGTAAAGCGATGCCGGCAAGTAAGAATCTGTTCATCTTGAACTTTTTCATTTTTTACAATTGAGGTTTTTAAATAATTGTTTTTTCGATCTTATCCCAGTTCACTCCTTTAGGTTGTTCGTCTTTTACCTGAGTGCCAGCGGGCGGCTCATGTTGTTCAGTGGTACTTGCCGGCTGAACTGATTTAAAACCCAATGTTGGAGTTATGATGTTGCTGCCTTTTACAACAGCACTACCTTCGATTACTTTAGCTTCGAGTACTGCCCAGAAATATCCGCGGGCTTCTGCCTCTTCGATATTTACAACAAGTGGAGCGTACTGAACCCAGTTGGCGTACTCTTCCTTGTAATAATCATCGTCCGGTTCATTCACACAGAATTTGATCGTCACATAGCGCATTCCCACAGAGTGATTCTTTACGAATCCTTTGCGGTACTGATCTTCCATAAAAGGATTGCGCCCTTTGAGAGGTGTAGCAAATATTAAAGCCTCTGTCACACCCGGGAAATCATATCCAAGTTCCTTCCACGTCATCTGCTGAGTATATCCTTTTGAATCGTCAGCGATCACATGATCGAACGCCATATGATGCTCCTGCAGGTGAAGCATTTCGTTATTATCTTTCAGGCTTTTCTTCCAGATGTTAGGTATATGTACGTCCAGATGGCTATCCATCCAGTTGGTTGTATTGATCACGCATAAAACCGTTTCTGGCCCGCCGGGAGTTGGCGCGAAATCAGCGGTTGCTTTGGTGAGCTTACCTTCTTTATCTATGACGTACTTCTTACTTATATCAACACCGATACTCATTGCATCGGCATGTTTGATAGCTGATTTCTTTTCAGCGATCAGCAGGGCTTTATTATCAACAAGAAACTTCAGCAGTTCTTTTCCTTTCAGATTTGCCGGAACAGTAACGTTCCCAAGCTTGACAGTTTCTTCTTTCATTTTTTAACGGTTTCGTTGTTTTGAATAACCTTTTGGCGATCATCTACCAACTTCTTCATTACCTCCTTATCGAGAGATGTTTTAATCTTTTCTGACAGTGAAGGCTCTGCCTTTGCACGTGCACTTTGTTCGAGGTTGATATAGTTATCTTGCGACATACAGTGAATTTTCTTCGATGACTTTAATTCGTGACGGATTTAACACCCGTTGCTGATTTGATCTTTTGTCCTGGCTCTTCATTTTCTTTCTTCCATCGGTTGAAGCTTTATTGCTCCTGTTCTTTGTGACAGATGATGCTTTTTTCAAGACCTTCTTTTCTGTAGCGGTGAATTCCTGCGACTGTGAATCATAGACAACCAGCGCCTTTCTGCCTTTAACGGCTTTGATTTTGTCTGCCTGCCTGATCGCTTTACGTAACGATCCTATCTTAAACTTTACCGTCATCTTCATGGCCCATGCGCGTAAAGGCTTCCTGAATATTCTTACCACAGTTACAAGCGATACAAGTATTATAGCTGATATGATTACTGCGTTGATCATTCTTCATCCTCCTGTTCGGTGTTGTTGTTTTGGTTGGGGTTGTTATTACCTGAAACGGTTGCCTGCTGATTGTCTTGATTATTAGAAGGGGTTGATCCGTTACCACTTCCGAACTTCCATCCCGCTGCCACCAGCTCGTAGTAGTACTTACCTCCGAATTCATCTGACCGCGCATCTTCGCCGTTCAATTCAAGCCAACGGTTGAGCGTGATCATGTTGTTTTTGAATTCTATATCGAGCGCCTCGTTGCGGATCTTTCTTGCTTCGGCTTTGCTTTTTTCATCTTCCTGTAGAATAGGCAGATGAGAGAAGTCAGTTTGAAAGCGAATATTTTCTTCGTTCTCTTCGAGTTTGAAAAAGTTATCCCACTCCTCATCTTCGCTTTCTGCTTCAGGAATAATCGTATTTTGATAAAAACCCTTTTCTGCTGCGTTCTGGTTATTGAATGTTGGATCTATGATGCCGAGTAAATGCGGCGGGTAACCGTAACCATCGCACAGCGCCTTAGTGCTATCGATCACCTCTTCAAGTAGGGCGAGATCTTTTGTCTTTACGCCCATTGCCTGCCACTTGATCGGAGCGGGAGAAATAATATAACGAGCCATACCGCGGCGAATACCGTACTGCGCCCTGAAGTCGTTTTGAATCTGTTGTTTCTGATCGGGCTGCAACGGAACTGCTACATATTGGCCGCTCCCTGCGTCCGGTGAAATAATTCCCTGGCTGCCTGCATAACATATGAGCTCATTACGGCTTTCATAAGACGCCATGATGTTATTGATCGGCATAGTCAGCGACTTCACCCTGCTTTCGGGAAATATGAAAGAGTTGATGGATGGGGTAAAATCTTTGAAGATGTAAATCTTGTCAAGAGGTAATTCTTTGGTTTCATCGCCAAGTCTCAGTTTGATGCTCTTGATCATTCCGTTTGCAGAGGATTGAGAAAAGAGCATCTTATTTTCTTCCACATCCAGAAGTTCAGGAGGAAGTATCCACAGATTTTGCGCGTCTGCCGGCCCACGGTTCTCAAAACCAACCGGCATGATGGGAAGCACAATGCACCAACCGTAAAGCTGTTTATATACTTTGAGTCTCGCCCTGAACTGCTTACCGCTTTCTACCGGGTTGGGGCGGTTCATGAGTTTCCGTATCTTCCTGGCTATCTCGCTGGTGCTTTCTTTGCCCTTGCCTTTACCTGAAACATTCATTATAAATGTTCTTCCATTAACATGCGCCTGCGCCTTGCGATTAATGATCGCTGTCAGCGGAGGGCATGACTGGTAGGCTGTCAAAGAACTTGCATGACCGGAGAACGTAAACTTGTAATCTTTACCATCTGAACCAAAGAACCACATATCACTCCCGCCACGGTATCCACTAGGTGAGAGCGTACGAGTTGTCATCTCTTTATTTACAGCTCCCATATTTTTGATCTGGCTCAGTGTGCTCATTTGTTCTTTTTGTCATCGATGATTTCAACCAGTTCCGCTTTTCTTTTTTCATTTGCTGGTTTATTCCAATAGCCGGTAGCCTTTATTTTTTCAACCCATGCATTGATTAACATCCATAACACCATAAGCCATGATAGTATGGCCAGCACTTTAGTCAGCACGCTATCTCCTTTGGTGTAAGTGTTGTTCTCTGCCGCGTGTTCAATCCGAAGCATGGAAAAGCTGATCCAGTAACCGAGAGAGTAAACAGTGATCAGTATCAAAAGAATCATTGGCATGGTTTAAAAAGAAAAGAGGTCAGCCACTGTACTGCTACAATGCTGACCTCTTGGGTTCTTTAGTTTTTTTATTTACCTGGTATGCGCTGGAACTCGGGGGTTCTCTGGCAGTTTTTTATATACTTCGATCTTGTTGGTTGTACCACACTTGCAGATTATTTCCACGAGCCCATCTTTGATGGTTCCTTTAAATAATAATTTGTTGCAGTTATTGCAACGTCTTTCAGCAAGGGGTAAAGCCATTCTGCTTATAAAAGTAGAAAAGAATTTTGTTTTGCTAAAATCTTTAACAAAGATGCTAACATTTTTGGGAATGGATGTGGATATTCAATTTCGTTCTGATGAATTAAGTAAGGCGAACCACTTCATCAATATATAATCTGAGACCAACACTTCTTTTAACCAGGTCGTCTTCTGCTATTTGAGGCTGGCTAAAGAATTTTATATGAGAATTGTTCTTGATGACCCAATCGATTGCATCTTGTTCACGGCCATACTCGGTTGCAATTAATATGGCTTCGGGTATTTCTGAAATGTTTACGAATGTGCACCTGTGTGTTAACTGATCGCCCGGCTCGAAAGTGAAGTAGTAAAACTGATCATACTTTGTTTCGATACTCTCTTTAAAGAGATTGCGAAGCCGTTTGACCGCCACGGCACATTCAGGAGATTCGAAAAACTCCATTGTCATCTTAATGGTCATTTTCTTGGTTTCACTGATAATATCGAAGATCATTTGTTTTCTTTCTTTTTGTAATGATCAATTGCTTCTTCAACCACTTGAGTGCTTTTGCCCTCTTGCCTGAGTTTCTATTTGACATCATTGTCTGGTTTATCTATGGTTCTGCCATCTAGATTGTTCCACGCCTCTTCGGTAAACGTCCCGCTTTCGTTGATTACATCAATCATCTCAAAAGGAATATCTTCATCGGTCGTTATATCGAAAGCCGTTATTATGTTTCCCGATGTGTCAAATATATTCACATGCAGCAGATCGTGGTGGTCGGGAATATTTAGTTTCAGGGTTACAGTTTTCATACTAATACTTTAAAGTCCATTTACCATCAGTGCTCCATGCTTTATATATGTAAGCATTCTTTGCCGTGAACCCGTTAGTGAAATTGTGCTTACTGGCGTGACTTATCAATCCCTGTTTGCCAACACTTATTACAAGTGTATCTATTAGTGACCCTGTCATAACATTTGATGCATTATATACGTCCCACTGCAAAGCAATGTAGCCAACCGCGTCCATATTCTTATCAATAGTGATATTGCTTTGCCATTTTTTGGTGAAGCCTGAGCCGTTATCTACAGGCACATTATCAATAGTTAGATTGGTGATCGTTACCACGTATTGATTAAGGTCTGGCGGTGCTGAATCTTTTTTACTGCATGAAGCAAGTGAAATAGCAGCGATGATTAAGATGTTTCTCATGTAATAAAGATAGTAATTATCTGTGACGGAAGCTATCGGTATATATAGCGTATCGTGAAGCGTCGCAAAGGTGATCGTTTCCGTCCATTGGTTGATTGGTCATTACTTCTTTTCCTGTGGTGATATCTGAAGCGGTAACCCATTTCCAGTTTTTGATTTCCTTTTCAAAGTTGGTATCTTCTGGCGTATCGGCTTCTTTAATGTAATAACACTCATGTTTGCGCACCTTATTTATGCCCGCTATCTTACTACCCGGGCCCTTGATCGCTGGCATGATGTTCACTCCAAGAAGTCTTAAATCGTTGATCATGTTGGGATCGGCTTCTGAATATAGATCTTGATTGTTATTGAAGCCATTCTCATACAGCACGCGCTTTATAAGTTCAGCATCTGCGCCGGTTTCGTAATGGATTTCCTTACAATAGCGTCTTTTCCCTACACACCATATCTTAACAATTGCTGTCTCGTCGTTAGTGTATCCATAGTCTACGCCCCATATGATGCGGTCGAATTCGGTAGGTATCTCCCTACATCTCCTGAAGTGGCCAAATATGAGTCCCTTGATCTTACCCGTTAATCCCCTTGCATAAACTTTGAACAAATCAGGATCATCAATACTTTCAATGCTGTCATGTTCATCCTGGGTTAGGAACGGGTTGTGGCGGTGATCTGAAATATATAACTGTACCCTTGATTTCGGGAACTCTTTATACGTTCCGCTGAGTAGCTTTTCATGCGCCCAGAATGCAGCGTTCGGGTTGTAATCAATAATTACCTTTTTCCTGGTACGTCGCTGAAGTTGCCAAAAAACCATGTATGGAATACCATTAGCTTCGTTGACGAACAATACATCACGCTTACCACTTTTAGCATCTTGTTCATCTTTATAGCTATTGAACTCGATAATACTACCGTTGCGAAAATGATAAACCCTTTCAGTTTGATTATAGCTTACTATGTGGGCGGCTATTTCAGGGTCCGATGCAATGAATAATTGAAAATCTCTTATCGCACCTTTTTTAAGATTGGGAATGTCCTGACCAACTACCGTTATTACCGCGTTTGCATTTTGAATGGCGAACGTTGCTAGGTATTGAAGGGCTGTAACTGTTTTTCCTGAAGAGGTGCCCCCCTGAAGGACGATGATCTTTTTAACGCAATCGATCAGCTTCTGAAATAGTGGGCCTACTTTCATCCCTCATCATTTTCATCTGTCTCTTCCTCAAGTATTGGAGCTGGTGAAGAAACCGGATGAATGTTTACTACGGCAGTTGTATTAAGCGGTTCGCCATCCTTACCCGTATGTTCAGTCTTTTCTCTGAGGCTTAAATCTCTTGCTATGATAGCCCAGTTGAATGCTCCCACCGCTGCACCTTCGAACTTCTGTTGATAGATAACCTCTCGTATCGTGTGTAAGATTTCGGAAAAGTCTTTTGCGGTTTCATCTTCTTTGTTGGCTAATCTCTTCTTTATTCCTTCTTCAAACTCGTTGAACCATAAAGAATTAACTCCAAGGAAAATGCACAATCCTTGAATTGTATAAGGCCTCGCGGTTGGCACTTTGGTTACCGTGACCCAGTTCCCGTTTTTATCCTGGTAAGGCTTCTTGCACTGCTCTACTTTGAACCAAGGATGGGCATCTACCCAGTTGAAATATTTTGAAGATTCTTCCCATAAAAGTTTGGGATTGGTGAAAATAGCATCTCTGCCATGTTTCGTTCGCAATTTCCAAAACTGATTCCCGGCGGGTGCTGACATAAATGAACTTGTTGTTGAAGAAAGAAAGCGGGCTATTCACCCGCTCTTTTTTTAAGCTTTTTCTGCTTTCTCGATAATCAGATAGATTTCGTCTCCGACATCCAGTCCGCCCAGAGAACCTTCAGCGACTACTCCAAGCTTTAATTCGCCCGAAGGAGTAGAAGCAAAAAAGTTTTGGTTCTCTTCAGATGTTCCGGTTACAGCGGTGGCGTTCAAGTCGTAAACGTATTTGTGACCATTCCAGCCTTGCCTTTTTGCAATGGAGTTGATTTTAAATTTTGCTCTAGTTGACATGATTAACGTTTGAGGTTCTGAATTAATACTAACAAATTTAGCAATAATTTTGGCGGCAATGAACATCCTCATACCCCTTGGCTCTGGTTCTGTGTGGCAGGACAATGAACTGCGCTACGCGCTTCGCGGTGTTGAGAAACATTTAAAGGGATTTGGTGAGGTAGTGATCGTTGGTGAGAAACCATCCTGGTTAACGAACGTAATTCATATTCCCGCAGAAGACAGGTGGCAGGCGTGTTACAGGGATTTCAATATATATAATAAGATCAGGCTCGCTATCGATTCTTACAGTTTGGGTGAAGAATTTTTATTCATGAACGATGATCATTTTTTGTTGCAGGATGTTGAAGCTTGCTTGTTCCCTTACCATTATCAACACTCTTTGCACAATTCAATAAAACTTCGGGAAAATAACAGTCAGTATAAAAAAGTTTTAACAAATACGCTAAATTTGTTAGTAAGTAGAAATGCTTCTATAATAGATTTTGATACACATGCCCCCATTATCTACAACAGTAAAAAGTTTCTTCAGCATGTGTCTTCAGTTGATTGGAGTAAGCCTTGTGGCTATGGTATAAAAAGCCTGTACTGCAATCTTAATAATATAGAAGGCATTCATTACGACGATTGCAAGTTAATTGAACCACTGCTTAAGGAAGAAATCCTTAGCACCATTGCCGGGAGAATGTATTTCTCTATCGGTAACAGAAGTCTCAACGATGAGATGAAGGCGGTGCTTAATGATCTCTATCCTGAAAAAAGCAGGTTTGAATTATAAGCAATTGCCGTAAACATGAACCTACACATTACTATACCTTACTCCCTCGAAAAGAACTTAGGCAAAGCTTACAACGAAGCAATGTCCGCTATTCCAGATGATGACTGGATGTGTTTCATTGATTACGATGTGATGTTACTTACCCCTGATGCGATCTCCATCATCCATAATTATATACAGCTATTCCCGCAGGCGGGCTTGCTTACCTGCTTTACTAACCGCATTCATAGTTCCAGTAAACAACTATTGAAAGGCGAGATCGATGATAATGATTCCATGACATGGCATTTGCGCCAGGCTGCAAAACAAAAAGATCACTTATACCAGGTTACTAAGTTATACAAAAACATTTCAGGCTTTCTCATGTGCATCAGTAAAAACACATGGCGCCAGATTCCTTTTATAGATAATGGTGAGTGCCTTGGAGTAGATACAGACTACTGGAGAAAACTGAGGGACGCCGGCAGGCCGATGTACCGCATGGACGGGTTATATGTTTTTCATACTTACAGATTGCTTAACGGTGTTCAGGATAAAGCCCATTTACAGCCATGACGATTGAGATTGATTTCATATCAGACAAGATCACTGGTGCCTGTAAAAGCAGGTTGCAGATTACAATACCCCTGCATATCCAGAGCGGGGATGTGCACTATGCTGCAGGATACATCAACCGGAAGTTGCGAGGGAAAGGATATAAGAACATCAGAAACATTTCAATTAAATACCTGGTAGAAGCATGATCACAATACCACAGGAAAATATGTTACATGTTATTCAGCATTATCTGAGTGAAAAAAAACCTGCCTCAATCACCCGTTTTGGCGATGGAGAAGCTATGGTGCTGAATGGGTTCAATGATATGCATGCGCTTAAGTTGGTAATGAAAAGACAGTTCGGTTACGTTCCCCCGATCGATGAAATAGAAGCTATCCGAAATAATCTGATTCAAGCCTACACAGATGCAGATATCATTGGCGTACCTGTTAACAAAAGACTGGATGATAAAAAAAGCTACTGGTACCGTGCCTTTAATATTCTTACCGAGAATGTAGGTATTGAAGTATTGCAGGGAAAAGACCTTACTTCTATTGATTTTCATTCTCACTTTTTAGATGAAGGCTACTGGCATAAGCTTTTGGATGGACGCGATACGCTCTGTTATATCAGCTGCAGGGATCTTGATGAGGCATTCAAAAGACGTTACGGTATCAAAAACGTATGGAGCTACATTATTGCGCCGGAAATGAAGTTTGATCTCACCTACTCGGGTAAGAAACACTATCCCGATCAATTCAATGAAATAAGAAGATGGGTTACTAAGATACCCGTTGAAGGCAACCTCTGTTTAGTAGGCGCCGGCGTGGCGGGAAAAATTTACAACTCATGGTTTAAGGAGAGGGGAGGAATATCTGTGGATGCTGGGAGTTGTTTTGATGACTGGGCGGGTAAAGTAACACGTGGGCCTAACCGTGGGGCTGAATCATTTGACGATACGCACAAACTATAATGGAAAGAATCATTTCAAATATCAATCATCACTTGCTGCACATTGTTGTGAGAAGTGAAGACATCGCTCCAGGCAGAGTTAACCTGATCGATGATTACGAGTTCTTGCAATGCGCTCTGCTCAACCTGCCGAAAGGAACAACATTCAAACCTCATCAACATAAATGGAAAGGTTTGAATCAAATGGTGATCGCCCAGGAAAGCTGGGTAGTGATATCAGGTAAAGTGAAATGCATCTTCTATGATCTGGACGGGACGCTATTAAAAGAAGTTATCCTGAATGCGGGCGACGCATCTTTCACACTACAGGGCGGGCATAACTATGAGATACTGGAAGAAGGAACGAAGGTGCTCGAATATAAAACAGGGCCTTATACGGGTCAACAAGCAGATAAAAAATTTATATGAAGGTCATTGTAACCACATCGAACAAATATCATCACCTCTTACCGGTGTTTTGTTTTTTGTTCAATAAGTATTGGAGCAAATATCAGCAGGTAGAGATAGTGGGTTATGATGCTTCTTCAATAATGTTGCCTGCAAACTTTTCTTTTCATTCTATGGGTGAACAAGGCGACGTAAAAGAGTGGAGTACTGATTTGAGGAAATATTTTGGACAACAAGATGATCGATTTATTTGGTTGATGGAAGATACTTTTATAAAAGCACCGGTTAATCATTTTTTATATGGCGCACTTCAGGCCTATTCAGAAGATGAAAATGTGGGTCGCGTTAACCTTACCATCGAAACGCTGAAGCAATTACACAGGCCATATGAAAACGGGCTCCTCTGCAACATGTACCTCAATTTACAGACAGCTAAATATCGTCTATCTACACAGCCTTCTATCTGGAATAAGAAATTTCTGTTACAATATCTAACGGATGGATTAACACCCTGGGAATTTGAGACGCAGGCTTCAACCAACGATGGATGGAAAGTGCTCGGGCCTGATCAGAACGCGGTGTTTCATAATGAAGGCGTACGCCGTCACAACATACACGCATTAAACCTCGATGGTATTGATCCGGAAGTGATCGAAGAAATGAAAACCCTTAACATCTTATGAACCCAGTGAAACTCCATATCGGTTGTGGCAAGCGTGATTTCGGTCCTTCATGGATTCATATCGATGGTGGAAGTTTCGACCATGTGAAGCATCATGACATTACAAAGCTGCCTTTTAAGTCTGGCTCTGTTGACGTGATATATGCGTCTCATGTTATTTCTTACTTCAACCGTAGGGATGCGCTTTTTGTTTTGCTCGAATGGCATAGGGTTTTGAAACCTGGTGGAATGATACGTCTTGCGGTACCAGATTTTGAAGCAATGGCGAGACTGTATATCACCGATCCTTTTACCTATTCACTTGATTGTTTTCTCGGGCCACTATACGGAAGAATGCAAATGGATGGTAAAGACATCTATCACAAAACAACTTACGACTATGTGGGCTTAAGTGTGATGTTTCAGGATGCAGGCTTTAAAAATATCGGTCGTTACGACTGGAGATACACCGATCATGCCCATCATGATGACCACTCGCAGGCGTACTTACCTAAGATGGATAAGGAGAACGGAAACTTAATCAGCTTAAACATGGAGGCAATCAAATGAACGAGATAAGTAAAGAATATATCAAAGAGTTGATCGGGAAAGATGATCCGGTAATACTTGATATTGGGTGTTATGATGGGAAAGATAGTGCTGAGCTGGCGAAGCTTTTCAAAAGACCAGAAGTTCACTGTTTTGATTGTGACCCCGCGTCCATTAGGTTATTTAAAGAATTGAAATATTATCCTGTCGCAAAGCTGCATGAGTTGGCTCTGTGTGAAAGAGATGACGAAGTTGAATTGAATTTAAGTAGTAGTGAAACTCGTAAACATTACCCCAATCAACGGAGGTGGAGCGCAAGCAGTTCTCTTCGTGACTTCAAGAATCATCTTCACCTTTTCCCAGATGTAGAATTCGGCGGAGCTATTCAAGTACCGGGAGTGAAACTAGATACATGGTATAAGGATGTATTACAAAGTAAGACAATCGACTTCATCTGGTGCGATGTCAATGGAGCGGAAGCAGACGTTATCGCGGGAGGACTGGAAACTCTCAGCAAACATACACGCTATTTATACATCGAGGTGAGTGATAAAGAGCTCTACGAAGGGCAGCTAACACCAAAAGAAATTTTGGAAATGCTT
The DNA here is from genome assembly GCA_023429825.1 of Bacteroidota bacterium. GTDB lineage: Bacteria > Bacteroidota > Bacteroidia > Chitinophagales > Chitinophagaceae > JAEZDC01. Next base: position 41,792 of record JAEZDC010000056.1, read on the forward strand.
CCTGATTTTGAATTCATGAAGTTGTATAACTACCGGGGGAACTTTGGGAACATGTTACTAAAAAACAAAAACCTATAATATGGAAATATGGAGGCCGGTTTATGGATTCGAGAAGTTTTACGAAGTGAGCAACTACGGTAGGGTTAGGAGCTTTCATAGGGGAAATGGTTGTATCAGGCGCCTAGGGAAAGATGCTGATGGGTATTATCAGCTTGACTTATATAAAGGCGAAATGGAAGCACATAAGCGCGTAGTCTACAACGAGTGGCCATTAGGCTCAATCCCAAAAGAACTTCAACGTACAGAGCCCGAAGACATCAAGGCTTTAGGCTACCGCTGGAATGATCCGAGAGAGATCGTTGACATGTTTGAGCGCAAAGTAGCTGATTTTGCAGGGAGCAAATACGCGGTGGCTGTTGATTGCTGTACGCATGCAATGGAGTTGAGCTTACGGTATCTGCTACATATTGGAGAGATTTCGATGGGGGATGTTATTTCCATTCCGGAGCAGACTTATGTATCGGCTGCGCTAATTATTGAGCAGCTCGGATTTGGTTTATCATTCCGAAAAGAAGAGTGGAGCGGTGTATATCAACTTGGAAGTACAAGGGTCTTAGATGGAGCGGTGCGCTGGTCAAAAGAAATGTATGAGCCGGATTCAGAACGATTATGGCTGCATTGTCTATCCTTCCAAATCAAAAAGCGAATTTCTATAGGTCGCGGAGGGATGGTTTTAACTGATGATCCCGAAGCTGCTGAGTGGCTCAAACTTGCCGCCTATGATGGCCGTGATCTTACTACGCCTTACACCGATCCCAATCATTTGAAAATGCATGGTTGGCACTATTACATGACTCCCGAAGATGCAGCACGCGGAATATTATTAATGGACGCTATTCACGAAGAAGGTGATAGTGGGTGCTGGCAGAATTATCCTAACGTAAAACAAATGCTTAAACTATAACACCATGAAACCAATTGAATTTCCTGAACAGAATGTCGTGTTTGCTAAAGATCAACCAGAGTATATGCCCCTTCCTGCTTTTGTTGATCGCTCAAGTCCGCGGGGTGAAGTTGTTAGTTGCTGGAAGCTGTCTTTCCGTGAAAGATTAAGACTGCTTTTCTCAGGCAGGCTTTGGGTTTGTTTGTTATCATTCAACGGTCCGTTAACGCCTTCTTTTTTTACAACCAAGAAAGAAGAAGTATTAGCGACTTCAAAAAATCAATAATGAAAGCATGCATTACGGGGATTTCAGGCCAAGATGGGAGCTACCTCGCTGAATATCTTTTATCGCTCGGATATGAAGTACATGGTATTATTCGCCGTCAATCCACACCCGAACACCAGGAAAGCAGGATCGCTCATTTAGATGGAAAAGTCATTACTCATTATGGAGACATGACAGATGCTTCTTCGCTTGAGAATGTTCTGGCTCGTGTCAATCCTACGCACATCTACAATCTTGCTGCGCAGTCTCATGTCAGGATTAGTAGTGACATTCCACAGTTCACAGCGCAAACAAATGCAATCGGAGTGGTGAACATTCTGGAGGCGTATCGTAAGATTTGCCCCGGTGCAAAATTTTACCAGGCAAGTAGCAGTGAAATGTTTGGCAGTAGTGTAGACGCGGATGGGTATCAAAGAGAAACTACTACAATGAATCCTGTTTCTCCTTACGGATGCAGTAAAGTGTTTGCTTATAATATGGTTCGTCATTACCGTAAAGCTTTTGGTTTACATGCGTGTAATGGAATACTTTTTAATCATGAGAGCCCTCGAAGGGGCGCAAATTTTGTCACAAATAAAGTGGTTAAAGCTGCCGTTCGTATTCTCATTGTCAATCACAAAGAAAAATTAGAGCTGGGAAATTTAGATAGTTATCGCGATTGGGGACACAGTTACGATTACGTGAGAGCTATGCATCTGATCATTAATCATCATACCCCTGATGAGTTCGTGGTCTCAACTGGTGAAACCAGAAGTGTAAGAGATATGTGTAAGTATGTTTTTGGTAAACTGGGATTGAACTATGAAGATCATGTGACTGTTAATCCGAAGTTTTACCGTCCTGAAGAATTGCCTTATCTCAAAGGTGACTGCACAAAGTTGAAAGAAACGTTTGGATGGAAGCCTACTTATTCTTTTGAAGGTTTAATGGATGAGATGATAGAACACTGGTTAGATGTATATACTGAAAAGTCTGTCTTAGGCAGCAAAAGAATCATTCCCATTATTCCACCTGAAGATAGATTCAATTTAAAGGACAGCGCATGAAAGAGCCTTGCTTAATATGGTTTGAGGTTCCTTACAAGTATCATCCATATGGCACGCCCCAACGAATCAAGAATGATTACTTCTACATGATGATGGGAGAAATCAATTCTCACTTTGTTCGGTGGAATAAGTCGTATGAATGGAGGCAGCAGCAAATAGATAACCTGATTGCAGAGGTTGGTGAGCCAAAGAGACTAACATTATTTCAAAAATTATTTACATAAAATGATTCCCGTTACGCAAACAAAAGTTGGTATTCGCAATAGCGCAGGAGAGTTAATTCAGAACGGAAACTGCTGGGCTGCTGCAATAGCTTCTTTGCTTGAGATACCGATTTCGGAAGTGCCAAACTTCGAAGTGTGGTTTAATACAGATGTGTGTTACATCTGGTATGATCTTACCCAGTGCTTTCTTATACAGCGTGGCCATACGCTAGAGTATGATAACCGGTTCAAAGTGTTTCACCACACAGAGGATGAGTGGAATACCGTTGGTGATGATTGGTACGACAAGTATGCACAGATGGGAGAATATCATAAGCTTCGTGAGGAATTAAAAGATCAATATTATCTCGTATCAGGTCCAAGCCCGCGGGGAGTGAGTCACGCTACTATCTGGCAAAACGGGGTGATGGTACACGATCCGCACCCAACCAGGGAAGGCATTTTGGAATTGAAAACATTTGAAGTGATCAGGCCCCTAATTGAAGAGGAAAAGCAAATCTCCAAAGACTATAAGAATAACTACCACGTAGCGCTGCCCTCCATTAAACAAAAAGTTGCATAAGTGAAAACCTGCTTCACCGCCATAATAGGAGATTACGAAGAATTAAAAAATCCTACTGTTATCAGTAAGGACTGGCAATACATTGTATTTACCGATCAACCCTTACAAAGCGATATCTGGAAAATAATTCAGGTACCGGTGCAGGACTGCGGGGCCATCAGGACGGCCCGTTATTACAAGCTAATGTTCCATCATCATATCGAAACAGAATATTCCATGTGGGTGGATGCGTCGTTTACCATTAACGTTGATCTAAATGATTGGTGGGATAAGTATTTCAAAGAGCCCTTCACTACGCCTTATCATCCGATCCGCAATTGTGTGCACATGGAGGTGGCGGCGTGCATTAAAAATCGCAGGGGCAATATCGATGAGATCAGAACGCAGGGCCGCAGGTACATGAAAGAAAGAGTGCCGGCTAATCGGGGTATGATCAGTAGCGGCATCCTAATGCGTCAAAAGGTGCACGAGGTAGAACAGTTTTGTGAGTTATGGTACCATGAAATGATGCGCCATAGTACAAGGGATCAAATTGCATGGGCATACTGCATGCATAAGCATCCTGTAAAACATCACTCGTTCAAATGGGACTACAGAACAGCGCAGGATATTTTTTATACTAAACATTTCAACCGTAGATAATGCAAACAAGAACCGAGCTCCTTCAATATTTGATTGACACTTTTAATTTGGCCAACTACTTGGAAATAGGCGTGCAGAACAGGGTAAACTTTGACCAGATAGATTGCTGCTCTAAAGCCGGCGTTGATCCTGATCCGGCAGCGAATGTTAATACAATGACTTCAGATGAATTCTTTGAGCGCAATAAAGCTTCTGAGTTTGCTCTGGTGTTCATTGATGGCCTGCATCACGCTGACCAGGTAAAAAAGGACTTCGACAATTCGCTTCGTCTTTTGACAGATAATGGATTCATTGTTTTACACGATGCCCTACCACTCGAAGAAATACACGCCAGAGTTCCACGTGAAAGCAAATTATGGTGCGGCGATGTTTACAAATTCATCTTCAAACTAAACGAATACGACGGTATCAATTTTATTACCTGCAATTTCGATCATGGGTGCGTGGTAGTTTGGAAAGATGCGGCTGCGAAAGGCAGACCAATGCCGGAAGAAATTGATTGGAATTATTACCTGCAGAATAAAGATCAGTTAAGAATAGTTGAAGCGGATAAAGTGGAGTTGGTGTTAAGTGCCATCGGTCAAAGATCTATTTCCAGTTCTTCGCCGGTTAATATGTAATATACATTTTGCAGCTGATGCAGATATTTGAAAGCCTTGCCAATAGTACATTCGCTAGCATACACCTCGAATCCATCATTCACTTCAGATAATGTAAGCTTGTAATCCTTCATATCCCAATGCTCAGGATGGATATTATTCTCTTTAAAAAATCCGCACTCCCTTAATATTTCTGGAGTTAAAATAATTGGGTCGGCTTCCTTTAACCAGCCTCCAGTGCACCCCATCCCATCGTAAAAGTAGGCCGACGTTTCAATTTTATCTTCGTCTATACCGAGTACCTCTACAATCTGGTTATAGACCAAAACCATATTCCCTAGCCTTAGTTCGTTGGCTTGAATCATAGCTGAATTTTTAAATCCTCCCCCGTCAACACGAAGTAAAGGTTTTGAAGTTGATGAACATATTTGCAATTTGAAATAAAATCTGATCCCACAAATGAAAAAGAGTACTTTTCTATTGTGCTCCATTTTTCTATTTCTAACATTCGGCAGCTCCCGTCCATTAACTCAAAATTCCATCCGCTTACTATATCTTTTACAGCTCCGCACTTGAGGAGTATATCCGGTGTTAATGAAACGGGCATGTATGGAAAGGGATGATTACTTCTTTGATAGTTTGCGATAGCTGTAAAGTCATCAATATCTAACGGTCTGATTTGAATGTTTTTTACATCAAACCGATCTTCTACGTAGTTGCCTATTCTCAATTCATGTGCTTGAATCATACTTCAAATTTACTGGATATTCAGCAGCACCTTCACCGCCTGCTTTATTCTCGGTTCACTACTAATGTATTTGGAATAAAACAGTTTTGCTCTGGTTGATTTCTGTTTGGATAGGTCTTTCTGCAAGTCTTTGGATAATATATCTTCAATAGGTACGAGATATAAATCTGAAAGTTGGGATACTAAGCGCATTGGGAAATTTGCTCTCCCCTCTTCGTATGAACCGTATGTTGCCCGTTTGATCTCCAGGGCTTGAGCAACTTCGCCTTGTGTTTTACCTGCTTTCTTTCTTAAGAAGATCAGGTTTTGTTTGAGGTATATGTTCATGGGGTGTGTGGTTTAATGGGTGCTCAATTCTTCTGCTTTGGATTTCGGTACTGATCGTTTTTTATATCACGGGTGGTATTGATCTTTTTTTCTGATCCCCAGGAATTCGGCGAATGTGCCGGGGTATTCAGTGTCGATATACCGCTGATATTTTAGTTGGCCCTTGGTTAATGGCCTTATTTTTCCCATGCCTAAATATTCAATTTCATATGTGGGGTGGCAGATACTAACGTGATTGTTCTTTTTATCGTAGAAATTAACCTCCAGATATTGCCCTTTGCATCCTACAATAACGCCTTTGCGTCCGTCCTGTATTACTTCCCTTCCATATTCAGCGGGAACTTTGTATGTTTCTCTTATGTACTCGTAACTCATTATCGTTTTGGTTTTTATAGAGTTTGACAATACCACTGCCCTATGTAACATATAGCGGATCAGCGGCGATTTTTTTAATTCCTTATCTTCCACTTGCGTGCTTTTATTCTGATGAAAATTCTGATTCGACTACATAGATGATTTGAAAGCTGAGCGCCACTTCTATTTTTACAATCATCTCTAAGGTGAGCTTATCTTTTTCCTTTAATAAGTTGCTTACGAAAGGTTGTGATATGTTTAGTTTTTTTGCCAGATCCTTTTGCGTCATGCCCAACTCCTTGAGCCGATCACGGATCCTTTCAATTATCTGCCCCTGTAATCCCGGCTTCGCTTTGGATGTTAGTTTCATGTTTTTTAATAATTATTTTTATAATTCTTTAATATCAATCCCGTGAACTTCTTTCATCAGCTTCCGCTTCTTTTTATAAACATCGGTGCGCATTCCCTTTACATCCTCAACTACCTGCACACCTTCCTTTGTTGTATAAACGAAGTCGGCTATGTAGATCAGTGAGTGTGAGCCCCCGGTATTGAGTTCATATTGAACTTGCTTTGCCAAGAATCCTATTTCACCAGCCTTAAGCAATAACCTTAGTTCCTTGTATCTCTTGTACTCACGTTTGGAATCGAATACACCATCTTCGGTTTCCACTTTGACGTTGCTCATCTTCGATTTCTTCTTTGGGATTTCTGGTTCTGAATTACTCCTCTTATTGTTTAATGTATAATCCCGAATAAGTCCCTTACTCTTCAGATCTTCCAGGTGCGATATGGTGAAACGAGCTTTCAACCTACTCAAACAGTTTATTGAACTGTGCTTTTTCGTAAGCCTTCTTATTCACTCTTCTCATTCGAGATATAACGTTCAGGGCTATCGACCAGCCGTTACATCCGGGACGCCTGATGTTTCTTTCCTGCTTATGCCAGCATGTGTATTTCATAACTTATTTTTTTACATTTATTGTTCATCAAATCCTTCATCAAATTCACCGGAGCTGAACTTCGATCCTTTTTGGATGAAGAACTTTCCGCCTTGGTTTGATGTAGGTATGTCTGATATTTTTGAGATAGGTGTGAAATTGTCTGTCTCAAAAAACTTCATTCGCTCACCGTCGAAGCCGATTTTATATTCGCATATCTCTCCATTTCTCCATTTTGCGACTATGATGTCTGCCTGGTTCTCCGTGCTAACGCCGTCAGCATTGGTCTTATTCCCACTCATCCAGTCCCGGTGTATGAATAACACACCATCTGCGTCCTGTTCGATAGATCCTGATTCCCGCAAATGATGCAGTTTTGGTTTCTTATCACCTCCCTGTTCGCTCATACGGTTCAGCTGGCACAGAACTACTATCGGCATCTCGTAATCCATTGCC